>CAZRLO010000195.1:0-4043 GCA_964600965.1 uncultured Rhodobacter sp. | reverse complement strand
CTTCCCACGCGCCAAATATCTCGGCGCGGATTTTGTTGACCTCTGCAAAATCCCACCAGCTGCAGATGCGTACATCGCGCATGTTTTCCGCCGCCCGGCGCATGGGTGCCAGATTTGCGCCATGGGCGTTCAAGACGTAAACGCACCTGAAACCCTGCGCCTGCAGCCCGGTCACGATCTGAATGAACATCTCGCTGAAAACCGGCTCTGACAGCGAGACGGTTCCTGTAAACGCGGTGTTGAAAGGTGCCGGCGTGTAGGCCAGCGTCGGGGCGACAAAGGCACCTTCGCGCTCTGCGGCACCCTCTGCGATCACTTCGGCACATATTGCGTCAGTGCCGATTAATCCCATGGGCCCGTGTTGTTCGGTCGATCCGACCGGCAGGATAATACCGCTGTTTTCGGCAAGGTAGGCATCCACTTCCGGCCAGGTCGCGCGATCGAGACGCATGAGTTACCTACCCTCCGGAACGGAACGGGGCCGCATCGGCTGCGGCCCCATCGGATTATCTGACTGACGTGGGACCTACAGGCCCCACTTGGTCTTGGTGGCGTCAAAGAAGCCCTTGGCCTGTTTCACTTTCACCCAGTTGTTGACGTAGTTGATCCAGACCTGGTCGCCCTGCGGCAACAGCATGGCAATTGGCGACGGCGCGCGCGGCCCGGTGCCCGGAACCCGCACGACGCCGTGCTTGGCCGCCAGCGTCGCGCCCTCGATATTCGAGGTGATGAACACATCCGCCCGACCGGCCAGAACCTCCTGGAATCCGCGCGCCGGGGCCTCGACCACCTTGATGTCGGCATTCGGGAACCACTCGCGCACCAGCGCCTCGAAGGTGGTGCCGAGTGTCGTCGCGACCTTCACGCCGGGCTGGTTGATTGACTCGTAGCCGTCAAATTTATCCGCCAACTCCGGCATCGTGAACGGGAAGATTTCGACCGCCAGATAGCTCTCCGAGAATCCCGCGACCTTCATCCGTGGCGGGCTGATCGAGGCGGAACCGGTCATGTGATACTTGGCCGCCACCACACCGTTGACCAGCGTCTTCCAGTCGGTCGGCACGAATTCAACCTCGACGCCGAGGTCCTTGGCAAGCTCGGTCATCACATCGATATCAAAGCCCTTGTAGGCGTTGGTGGCCGGGTCGCGGACCGTCATCGGGTTCCAGTCGCCGGTGGTGCCGACCTTCAGAACACCGGTATCCAGAATTTCGTTCAGCGCAGATTGCGCCTGTGCTGACAGCGCCATCCCGAGGCTTAAAACGCCCGCCGTGACGGCGGTTTTCCAATGCATCATTTCTTTTCTCCCTGCGGTTCGCGCCAGTTGGCTCGGCGCATTGACCCTTGAACTAACAGTTATTCCGCCCGTAACCTCAAGTAAATTCTTCCCCGGTCCGGGAAGAGACGGGGGCGAAATGGCCGAAACTGCCATCGAAATGATCGGCGTTAACAAATGGTTCGGCGATTTCCATGTGCTGAGAGATATTGATTTGTGCGTCGCGCAGGGCGAGCGCGTGGTGGTCTGCGGGCCGTCGGGTTCGGGCAAATCCACCGTTGTACGCTGCATCAACCGGCTGGAGCGGCATCAGCGCGGCACGATCCGCGTCGATGGCATCGAACTAACCGATGACGCGGGATCGGTCGCCGCGATCCGGTCCGAGGTTGGCATGGTGTTCCAGCAGTTCAACCTGTTCCCGCATCTGACCGTGATGCAGAATCTGACACTTGGCCCAATGAAAGCGCGCGGGCTGAGCAGGGACGAGGCCGCGGATCGGGCACGGTTGTACCTGGAGCGGGTGAAGATCCCCGAACAGGCCGACAAGCGCCCCGCGCAGCTGTCCGGCGGGCAGCAGCAGCGGGTGGCAATCGCGCGGTCCTTGTGCATGGAGCCCAAGGTGATGCTGTTTGACGAGCCGACCTCGGCGCTGGATCCGGAAATGATATCCGAGGTTCTGGATGTCATGGTTGAACTGGCCGAGGAAGGCATGACCATGGTCGTGGTCACGCATGAGATGGGATTCGCGCGCAAGGTGGCCGACAAGATGGTGTTCATGGACGAGGGCGAGATTGTCGAGACCGGCCCGCCGGCGGCGTTCTTCGAGGCCCCGAAATCACAGCGCTGCCGGACGTTTCTCAGCCAGATATTGCAGCATTGAGGGGGTGATGCGTCTTTTCCTCACAATATCCACGCTTTTGCTGCTCTCCGGCTGCGCCTCATCCACCTCCTGGGGTTGGTACGTTATCAACCCGATGACCCCCGGCGGCTGGGTCAATATCAAGTTTCTGATCAACGGAATGGGGGCAACGATCCTTATCTCGCTGATCGCCGCCGCGCTGTCGATCACGCTGGGGCTGGTCGTGGCCCTGCCGGGGCTGTCGGAACGCTGGTATCTGCGCATCCTCAACCGCATCTATGTGGAGTTCATCCGCGCGATCCCGCTGCTTCCGATGCTGTTCTGGGTATTCTACGGACTGCCGATCATCTTTCGCTCGATGGGCCTGAACATCCCGATCGACCCGTTCTGGGGCGCGATCATCACGCTGGCCATATCCGACAGCGCCTTCACGGCAGAAATATACCGTGCCGGGATTCAGTCCATCGCCAAAGGCCAGACCGAGGCGGCGCGGACCGTCGGGCTGAATTATCTGCAAACCATGCGTTATGTGATCCTGCCGCAGGCGATCCGGCGCATCCTGCCACCGCTGGCCAATCAATTTATCTACATCGTCAAAATGTCGGCTTTCGCCTCTGTCATTGGCATGCAGGAACTGACGCGGCGGGCGAATGAACTGGTGGTGACAGAGTACCGGCCGCTGGAGATTTATTCGCTGCTGATCCTGGAATATCTGGTGCTGGTGCTGATCATCTCCGCCGGGGTGCGCTGGCTGGAGCGGCGCATGGGCTCTGACGAGCGAATTTAAGAACGGCCACAATAGCATTCATGGATGAACTGCGACAAATGCCGACGCATTGTCAGGTGAACGATCCCAATTTGCGAAACCCTGCGACAGGTTCAGTGGATTTCAGGTCCGGTACTCAAACCGGCCCGTCATGCAGGTGCAATCCCGGCCTTGGGAATTTTCCTGACGTCGATAACAGTCCAAAGTCCCGATTGCATTCACGCCCGCAATTTCACCCGGAATAGGCCGCGTCCGCAATTTCGACCAATTGGTCGAATACGTCCGGTGCACCAGCGATTACCCGTCCTCCGCGCGATATCATTTCATCGGCGTTCTGATCTTCGACCCGGCCGCCCGCTTCGGCGACAATCAGTTGTCCGGCCAGGCAATCCCACGCGTTCATGTGCTGCTCGGCATAGCCCAAAAATCGCCCTGCTGCGACATAAGCCAGCGAAAGCGCGCCGGATCCGTTGCGGCAGAATATTCCGCCGCGTTCAAACAGGTGTTCGATATAGCGCACGGCACCGGTTTTTTCGCGCCGGTTCGAAAATCCGATGCAGACGGTCCCCTGGTTCAGCGATTGGCGACCCTGCAACGACAACAGCCGTCCGTTCAACCGTGCACCGCCCCCGCGGGTGGCCACAAAGGTTTCACCGTGGCACGGATCATGGATAATGCCGACTTGGGTTTTTCCCTGCGACACCCCGGCCAGCACGACAGTCCAGGCTGGTATATCCGCCACGAAATTTGCGGTTCCGTCAATCGGATCGATGACCCAGGTAAATCCGGATGTCCCTGCCACTGCGGCATGTTCCTCTCCAACAATCGCGTCATCGGGAAACGCGTCTGCCAGCGCGCCGCGAATGGCCAGTTCGACCTCACGGTCGGCTTCGGTGACGAAATCCTGGTGCCCCTTGCTGTCGATTTCCAGCGTGTCGAGCCTGCCGAAATAATCCAGTGCCAACTTGCCCGCAGTATGAACGATTTTTATAGCCTGCCCGCCGGATGTATCTTCTGTCACATCTGTTCCCCGCTAATTCACAAAGTCATCCGACCGCGCTGTCCAGTCTTTTGGGATCACTTGAGATTGAGCTACTCCCCGATGTTTGGACAGTTTCCGGCGTAAATTAAGCTACTTTTTG
>CAZRLO010000194.1:0-4050 GCA_964600965.1 uncultured Rhodobacter sp. | reverse complement strand
CACCGTCCTGTTTGAATTGTTCGATCGTGCGTTTGCCCACATCCGAGAGAAGCCACTCGACCAGCCGCTCGCCAGACTTGACCTGCGGGGTGTCTTCGGTTTCGGAATGCGTCGTGGCAACAAAAAATGTCTGCTCGAACCCGGTCATGACCGGCTGCGCCGGCCTGCCGCTGGTCAGCGGTCGCACGGTGCTGATAACAACCTGTGCGCCAGCGGCCGGGGTGCCTTCGCCGTCGATGACGCCAAGCTCGACCAGCACCCCGGTTTTCAGCGAAAACCGCGGCAGAATGAAATTCATCAAACCGCTGTCATGCAGCACCGGGCTGACCGCCAGGGCGACCGGATCGTCCTGTGGCAGCGCCGCGCGCGGCGACATCATCAATGTAAGTGCCAGGACCAGACAAATGCGCATTCGCAATTTGCACCCTTGAAGTTGCGATTAGACCGCACCCTATCGGTCGGCAATTTCACCCGTCAATCCCATGCCAAACTAAGAGGATCACCATGAGCGAAGAATTCAACATGACCATGCGCAAGTTTTTAAAGCAGGTTGGGGTCACCTCGCAGCAGGCCATCGAACAGGCGATGCGCGACGCTCCGGAAGCCGGCGGAGGCAAGTCATTCAAGGCCAAGATGGTGCTGACAATTGATGAAATCGGCCTTGAACACGTGGTCGATGGCACAATCACCGGGCCGGTATGACCTGGTCCTGATTTTGGAAAAAGAGAACGGAACCAAAGCAATGGCGGTCATCAGGGATGACGTTCTGGCGGCGCTGAAGGCGATCGCGGATCCCAAAAGCGGCGGCGATATCGTGTCCGCCGGTCTGGTCAAAGCGCTGACAGTAGAGGGCGGGGCCGTGCGTTTTGTGCTGGAGATTGATGCCAGTGCGGCCGAGGCGATGGAACCGGTGCGCGCGCAGGCGCAGGCCGCCGCCGAAGCTGTCGCCGGTGTTGAGACGGTATCGGCACTGCTGACCGCGCATAGCACTCCGTCTGCACCGCCTGATCTGAAGTCGCGTAGCGCCGCGGCACCCAAAGGTCCGCAGAAAATTCCCGGCATCGAGCGGATCATCGCCATAGCGTCGGGCAAGGGCGGGGTCGGAAAATCGACCGTGTCGGCAAATCTGGCGGTGGCCATGGCCGCCGAGGGGCGTCGGGTCGGCCTGCTGGATGCGGATGTGTTCGGGCCCTCACAGCCACGCATGCTGGGGGTGTCCGGGCGTCCGGCATCCCCGGACGGCAAGACCATCCTGCCGATGCGCAACCACGGGGTCACGATGATGTCGATCGGGCTGATGACCCGCGACGACGAGGCCGTGGTCTGGCGCGGGCCGATGCTGATGGGGGCGTTGCAGCAGATGCTGAGCCAGGTACAGTGGGGGGCGCTGGACATCCTGCTGGTCGATCTGCCGCCGGGCACCGGCGATGTGCAGATGACGCTGGCGCAAAAGGCAGAACTGACCGGCGCGATCATCGTATCGACGCCGCAGGATGTTGCCCTGATAGATGCCCGAAAAGGCATTGATATGTTTAATAAACTCGGAACGCCCATCCTTGGCATGATCGAAAATATGTCAACCCACATATGTTCCAACTGCGGCCATGAGGAACACACGTTTGGTCACGGCGGCGTCGCCGAGGAGGCGGACAAAATGGGGGTGCCGCTGCTGGCGGAACTGCCGCTTGATCTGGACATTCGTGTCGCCTCTGACGGAGGCGCGCCGATTGTCGCGTCAAAGCCGAGCTCGCCTCAGGCCGAGGTATTCCGGGTTCTGGCGCGCGACCTGATCGGGGCGGGCCACGCGTGATGGCGGATATGTTCGAGGCCCCGCGCGAGGTTGAATTTCCGCCGCTGTTCCAGGGTCAGGCGGTCAGCGGTGGCATTGACCCGTTTGACAAGGCCTGCGCGCTGGCCGCGATCGGCTGTGACGCAGGTGTTCTGGTGCATAATATCGGTGCCGACACGCTGCGCGCGGCGATTGTGTTTGCGCCGGAAACGCCACTGGAACAGGCCATGTGGGTCATGTGCGCCTGTGGCGTGGGCTTTCAGAACGCCCTTGGCGCCCTGGCCCCGCCTGAGGTGGCGGTGCATCTGACATGGGCTGGCGATATACAGGTTAACGGCGGCACCTGTGGCCGGCTGCGGGCGGCGGCCTCGACCGCCGATCCGGGGGCAGAGCCCGACTGGCTGGTGATCGGGCTGGAGCTGGACCTGATTCCGAAATCCGAAGATGCGCCGGGCAATGCCCCCGATCAGACGTCGCTGTTTCAGGAGGGCTGCGGCGATGTGCTGCCGATGCATCTGCTGGAAAGCTGGGCGCGCCACACGCTGGTCTGGATCAACCGGCAAACCAGCGACGGGGCCGAACCGCTGCACGCCGAATGGCGAGGTCTGGCGGTCGGGATCGGCGAGGAAATAACCGTCATCCACGACGGCGATGAAGTGACCGGCAAATTCCTCGGCGTTGACGAAGATTTCGGTATGCTGATCCGGGCCGGTGAAACGTCGCGGGTGATCGCGTTGTCATCGCGGCTGGAAGGGATACAGGCGGAATGAAACTGGCCCGTGCGATCCATTTTGACGAAAGCGACCGCAATGTTTTTCACCAACCGGCGCGCACCGGCGAATGGGCAATCAGCGGCGGGTTTGAGTTTTCCAACTGGAGCGAGGCCGACCTGGCCGGCAGGGCGCGGCAGGCGTTTTCCAATGGCTGGCTGGGGGTGGAAACCTTTGGCCGGGTTACGTTTGTCGCCGTCACCAACATCGAAGCGGCGGAATTCGAGGCGCTGGCCGACGCCCTGGCCCAGCATTTCATTTCGATCTACGGCGCACCGTCGGTTGAGCAGGCCCGTCCGGTTGCCATGGAGGAACTGAACCACATGGCCGATCTGTGCCGCGATCAGAATGCAAATACGCTGTTGAGCGTGGCGCGCGAGCTGACCGAGACCGGCGTGCAGGAAACCTACCGCATCATTGAAAGCCCCGAAGCAGGGCTGGATCAGTTTGCCATCCATGTGGATATGGACGAATGAGTGCGCAGTTTTCGCGTGAAAGTCGAACCGGCCTATTTGGCGTTGAAAGTGAATAGTCTTTCGCCACCGATTGCATAGGAATTGATCAGGTCCGCGGCGCTGGCACCGGTCAGCCAATCCTCTAATTTCTGTACCAGATCAGCCTTTACATGGGGATGACGTTCGCTATTCACTGGAATAAATGCGTATTGATTGAACAGTGCCGGGTCTCCGGCGAACAACAGGGCCAAATCGCCCTTGTTGCCGAAATTCAGCCAGCTGGCACGATCCGACAGAATATAGGCATTCATGGCGCTGGCGGTGTTCAGCGACGCCCCCATACCGGCCCCGGCCGCCCGATACCAGGCAGGATGCGACGCCGGGGGGTCGGTGCCGGCCTGTTGCCACAGCGACAGCTCTTTTTTATGCGTGCCGCTGTCATCGCCGCGGCTTACAAACGGCGCCTGGGCAGCGGCGATGCTCCGCAGTGCGGCGCCGATACTCACCGCATCGGCAACATTCGCCGGGTCATCCGACGGCCCGATCAGGACAAAATCATTATACATGATCTCGCGCCGGTGGGTGCCGAACCCGTCCGCCACGAACGCCTGTTCAGCGGTCCTTGAATGCACCAGAATGGCATCGACATCGCCCGCCTCGCCAAGACGTAAAGCCTGCCCGGTGCCGACCACGATCAGCTGCACATCAAGACCGATCTCGTCCCTGATCCTTGGCAGCAAAACATCCGACAGCCCCGAGTTTTGAAACGATGTGGTCACGGCGAGCCGGACGACCTCTGCCGGCGCGGCGGTGGCACCCGTCAGCGCCGCAAGTACCAGCAGAATTGTTTTCAGTTTCACTCGACGATATCTCCTTTGACAAATGCCGCCGCCTCGGGCGTTTCCGGTTGCCCGAAAAATCGCTCCGGTGCTGCGGTTTCGTGCACCTTGCCGCCATACATGAACACAATCTCGGTCGCCAGCCGGCGGGCCTGACCCAGATCGTGCGTGGTCATGATGATCCGCGTGCCCTCGTC
>CAZRLO010000193.1:1221-4178 GCA_964600965.1 uncultured Rhodobacter sp. | reverse complement strand
CATGAATTCACACAGCTCGTCATAAAACGGGCGTTCCGCATGCACGCCGTAAAACACGCCCGCCTGCGCCTTGGTCAGATGAATGCGCTTTTGCGCCACGATACGCAGCCCCGCATCCTCGAACTTGGCGTTGATCCTGCCGGTGAGATTGCGCCGGGTGGCATCCGGTTTGATGATGGAAAGCGTGCGTTCGGTGGCCATATGATCCGTCCTTGTCTGCGGCAGGCCCTTCGCCTGCCCGAAAATCTCCGCGCGCCCTAACATGCAGGCACATCGTTGAAAAGCCGCGATTGACCGTGCCGCGCGCATAGGTCAAACGCTGCCCCATGCTGCGCATCGACGACATTCATGTCGCCATTGAAGGCCAGCCGCTGTTCGCCGGGGCAAGTGCCGCCATTCCCGATGGCCACAAGGTTGGGCTTGTCGGACGCAATGGGGCCGGCAAGACCACGCTGTTCCGGCTGATCCGGGGAGAGTTGGCGCTGGAATCGGGCAATATCTCGCTGCCCCGCGGTGCCCGCATCGGCGGTGTCGCGCAAGAGGTGCCGGGCAACGACGTGTCGCTGCTGAACACGGTTCTGGCCGCCGACATCGAACGCGCCGCCCTGCTTGCCGAGGACACAGATGACCCCGCCCGCATCGCCGCGATCCAGACCAGGCTGGCCGATATCGACGCCTGGTCGGCCGAGGCCCGCGCCAGCGCGATCCTGCGCGGGTTGGGCTTTACCCATGATGAACAGGCGATGCCCTGCTCGGAGTTTTCCGGCGGCTGGCGGATGCGGGTGGCGCTGGCCGCGGTTCTGTTCGCCGCCCCCGACCTGCTGCTGCTGGACGAGCCGACCAATTATCTCGACCTCGAAGGCGCGCTGTGGCTGGAAAGCTACCTGGCGAAATACCCCCACACCGTCATCATCATCAGTCACGACCGCGGTCTCTTGAACCGCGCCGTCGGCTCGATCCTGCATCTCGACCAGAAGAAACTGACCTTCTACCAGGGTGCCTATGACCAATTCGCCCGGACCCGGGCCGAACGCGCCGCCCAGGCCGCCGCCATGGCCAAAAAACAGCAGGCCCGCCGCGCCCATCTGCAATCCTATGTCGACCGCTTCCGCTATAAGGCGGACAAGGCCAAACAGGCCCAGTCGCGGCTGAAAATGATCGCGCGGATGGAACTTGTGGCGACACCCGAGGCCGCCGCGCGCAAGGTGTTCAGCTTTCCCGAGTCAGAGGAACTGTCGCCACCGATCATAGCGCTCGAAGGCGTCAGCACCGGCTATGACGGAACAATCGTTCTGCGGCGATTGAATCTGCGCATAGATCAGGACGACCGGATCGCGCTGCTGGGCCGGAACGGCGAGGGAAAATCCACCCTTGCCAAGCTGTTATCGGACAGACTTGAAGTCATGGACGGTCGCATCACCCGGGCCCGCAAACTGCGCATCGGCTATTTCGCCCAACACCAGATCGAGGAGCTCCACGAAGACGAGACCCCGCTGCAACATCTGATCCGCGAGCGTCCGACCACGCCACCCTCGCGCTTGCGCCCACTGCTGGCCGGTTTCGGGCTGATGGCCGAACAGGCCGAAACCGTGGCCGCCAAACTGTCGGGCGGGCAAAAGGCACGGCTGTCGCTGCTGCTGGCGACGCTGGACGCGCCGCATCTGCTGATCCTGGACGAGCCGACAAACCACCTGGATATCGAAAGCCGCGAAGGTCTGGTCGAGGCGCTGACCGCCTATTCGGGTGCCGTCATTCTGGTCAGCCACGACATGCATCTGCTGAACATGGTCGCCGACCGGCTGTGGCTGGTCAAGGACGGTACGGTGACTCCGTATGAGGACGATTTAGAATCGTATCGCAAGATGCTGCTTTCGAACGATAAATCAGAGAAGCCGGCGAAGGCGAAACCCCAAAAGCCGGTTTCGCGCGACCGGCTTCTGACCCTGCGCGCCGAGCTGCGCAAATGCGAGGGCCGGGTCGAAAAGCTGACCGGAATGCGCGAAAAGCTGGCGAGAAAACTCGCCGATCCGGCGCTGTACGAACCCGGTAAAACCGGTGAAATGGCGGTTTGGCAAAAGAAATACGCCGAGGTGATGGACGGGCTCGACCGCGCCGAGGCGATGTGGCTGTCGGCGCAGGAAAAGCTGGAGGCGGTCGATGCACATTAACTCCGCCGGGCGGGGTCAAGGTGCTGGCCTTCAATACAGCGATTTGCGCAAATGTCGGCAGTGGGTTGCAACAAATGGACCATATGCTCCACGGCACCGATTCCCCGCCTAAAAAGACTGACCCGCGATCTTGCTATTGAAATGGCGCAGCCAGATTTCGGTTCGGGATTTGTCGCGCGCCTCATAGTCCATGATTGCCTGCCCCAAATCGCCAATTGCCGACGTTTCTTTATCGGCACCGATCTCGGTCAACCGCATCGTATACCACGCGGTTATTCCGCCTTCCGGGGCGGCGGAAAACCTGGGAAAGACCGGCTCCGGTTTTTCATGCACTTGCCAGAGGTTCGGAAGTGAGGGCTCAAGGACAAACGCGCGGGCAAGCCCGACGATATCGACCGCGCCACTGTCCACGGCGTTTTCAGCTTGCGCGCGTGTCTTGAAACCACCCGTCAGCATCAGCGGTTTGTTCGTCACTGCACGGGCGCGCCTTGCAAATTCCAGAAAATAGGGTCCGCGTCCGGTCCCGTCAGAGGCAGACTTTGCGCCGGGAAAGTATGTTCCGCCACTGATGTCGATCACATCGACCGACGACCGGTCCAATGCCGCCACCACGTCTAGCGCGTCTTCCGCAATGAAACCGCCTTCGAGTTGATCTGAGGAATTGAGCTTTACGGCGACCGGAAAATCCGGCCCCACGGCGGCGCGGGTTGCCGCGATTGCTTCCAGCAATAGTCGCATTCGATTGGCGATTGACCCGCCGTATTCGTCGCTCCGCTTGTTGAACAACGG
>CAZRLO010000193.1:0-1211 GCA_964600965.1 uncultured Rhodobacter sp. | reverse complement strand
AAATCCGTGCGCCGCGTGAATTTGCACGCCGCCGAAACCAACTTGCCGCGCCAATTGGGCCGTCCTTGCAAACTCCGATGGCAGTTGAAGAACCTCGTCCAACGTCAATTCTTCGCAGCGAAGCCCCCGCAGGTCGAGCGCACTGGGCCCCTTTGGGTTACTGGTCGGCACATATGCAAGCGCCCCCGCGTGACCGAGTTGCAGCCACAGTTGCGCCCCGTTTACGCTGCCGCGCCGGGCAAGTTTTCGAAAGCGATCGAGGTCGGAGGCCTTGTTAAGTACCAGATTACCGGGTTTTTCTGCGTATTCGGCCGTGCCCTGCACCTCGCCAATTATGGAAATTGCCAGCCCGCCTTTGGCCCAACGCTGATACAGCCTGATCTGTTCGGTCGTCGGATGCCCGGTTCCGTCGCCCAGGGAATCAGACATCGCGGATTTTGCGATCCTGGTTTTCAGGGTCGTTCCGCACGGCAATTGCAGCGGCTCAAACAGAGGTTCACGAAGTGGCATTTGTGATTCCGCGACTAGGTGCTATCGGCGATCATTCTCATCCACGAAATTTACGGCTTTGCAATACCACGGTTGGTCTGGCACCCGGCCGGGACGCACCGATATGTCAGAAGTACCACCGCCCAATCCCATCCACCACAATTCGAACGCGGCACCTGCTCTGGTCTCAACTCCATTGACCAGACGTCAGCCCTGAGCAAGGAATGTGCCCGTGGACACTACCGCCATCATCACCGCCTTTGCCGCCCTGTTCGTGGTCATTGACCCGATCGCGCTGGCACCACTTTTTGTGGCGCTGACGCAAGGCATGACCGCGCGGGCGCGGCGAGTGATCGCGTTGCGGTCCTGCCTGATCGCGGCGGTGCTGCTGACGCTGTTCGGATTGGTCGGCGACAAAGTTTTGGAATTCATTGGCATTTCCATGCCCGCCTTTCAGATCGCAGGTGGCATCCTGTTATTTCTGACCGCGCTCGACATGTTGTTCGAACGCCGCACCAAGCGTCGGCGGGGGCAGACCAGCGACGACGACACCGACAGCGACCCGTCGGTGTTCCCGCTGGCCATGCCGCTGATTGCCGGGCCAGGTGCCATGGCGACAATGGTATTGCTGGCCGGGGCACCGGGCGTGGAATGGTCCGATGTCCTGACGGTGCATCTGGTGATGCTGGCGGTGGTCGCCGTGGTGTTCGCGCTGTTTTTGG
>CAZRLO010000192.1:0-4219 GCA_964600965.1 uncultured Rhodobacter sp. | reverse complement strand
AGCGGGATCACGATCAGCTTGTCGACGTTCAGTCCGGAGCCTCCGACCTTGGCTGGCAGCATCAGCCACAGACCGACGCCCGCCGCGAAGAATCCGATCAACAGCATGAAGGACATGATGCCGAAAGCTCCCAGCGGGTTTGGAATGCGCGGCGAAACATGCTCGTCACGGATGTTGTTCATGCCGAACCAGCCCAGGAAGGCAAGCGGCACCAGCGCCAGCAGCCAAACAAAGCCCGCGTTCTGGATATAGGTCTCGGTGCCCGCCGGGATCTTGCCGATCAGCGTGCCGGAGGTGTTGACCAGTGTCCGGCTTTCGCCGCCGAACAGACCGAATGTCATGACCAGAGGAATGACGATTTGCATCGTGGTCACACCGAAATTGCCCAGTCCCGCATTCATCCCCAGCGCGTAACCTTGTACCTTTTTGGGAAAGAAGAACGAAATGTTGGACATCGAGCTGGCAAAGTTGCCGCCGCCGATACCGCTGAGGAAGGCCAGAATCTGGAATTTCCACAACGGGGTGGTGGGATCTTGCAGATAATACCCCGCGCCGATGGCCGGGATCATCAGCAGCGCGGTGGTGAAAAAGATCGTATTCCGCCCGCCCGCGATGCGGATAAAAAATGTCGACGGGATACGCAGCGTCGCGCCGGTCAGGCCAGCGATGGCGGCAAGTGTGAACAGCTCGGATTTCTCGAACGCAAAGCCCAGGTTGATCATCTGCACCGTGATGATGCCCCAGTACAGCCATACGGCAAAGCCGCATAGCAGCGAGGGAATCGAAATCCATAAGTTGCGCGTGGCAATCGCCTTGCCGGTCGCGGCCCAGTAGCTCTTGTCCTCGATGTTCCAGTTTCTCAGGTCCTGTCCCAACGTCTTTCTCCTTTGGCGTTGTGTGATGGCAGGACCAGACAGGACCCGCCGTGATCTTGGTTATTCGGCCGGTCGGGCAACCGGCGCGTCGGGAACATCCGACAGGTACCTGCCGTCGGCCAGTTCCGGGATCCGGGCGCGTTCCATCTTGCGGATCGCCACATGCATCCAGATCGTGCTGACCGCGACGATCACGAACATCAGCATGAACACCATCGACCAGACCTGAAAGACATCCAGCAAAATGCCGAAGGCGATCGGTAGCACGAACCCGCCAAGCCCGCCGATCATGCCGACCAGACCGCCGACCGCGCCCACATGGTGCGGATAGTAAACCGGTATGTGCTTATAAACCGCCGCCTTGCCGAGGCTCATCACGAAGCCCAGGATCACGCTGAGGAACACGAACAAATAAAGCGGGATGCCAAAGCTGAACTCGATCAGGTTCGGCGTGCCATCGGCTTTGGGGATTCCCTGAACGATATAGGTCGTCTCCGGATAGCTCATAACGAACAGCACGATCAGCGAGACGATGAAAGTCAGGTACATCACGAATCGCGCGCCCCAGACATCCGACATCCACCCGCCCAGCGCCCGGAAAATCGAGCCGGGCAGCGAGTACATGCCGGCGAACACACCGGCGGCGGCAAGCGTCACCCCGTAGGCACCCACATAGTAGCGCGGCAGGAACGACGCGAAGGCGACGAAAGCGCCGAACACGAAGAAGTAGTAGGTCGCGAAACGCCAGACCTGGATATCCTTGAGTGGTTCAAGCTGCGCCGCCGCGGCAACCGGTTTCTTGCCGGTCTTCATTTGCTCGACAATCACCGGGTCGGGTTTGGCGAATAAGTAAAAGGCAACAGCCATGGCGACCAGAACCACCGCATAGATTCTCGCCGTGTCTTCCCAACCGACCGCAAGTACCAGAAAAGGTGCTGCGAAGTTGGTGACGGCGGCACCCACGTTACCGGCACCGAAAATGCCAAGCGCGGTGCCCTGTTTCTCGGCTTCGAACCAGCGCGATACATAAGCGATGCCGATAATGAACGATCCACCCGCAAGCCCAAGACCAAGCGCGGCCATCAGGAAAACTGCGTATGTTTGTACCGAGGCCAGCAGCCACACCGAGACCGCGGTGATGAGCATTTGCAGCGGCAGCATTATCCGCCCGCCGAACTGGTCGGTCCACACACCCAGAAAAATCCGGCTGACCGATCCGGTCAAGACCGGGGTGGCGACCAGCAGACCGAACTGGGTTTCCGAGAGACCGAGCTCCTGTTTGATCTTCACCCCGATGATTGAGAAAATCGTCCAGACCGCAAAGCAAACGGTGAAGGCCAAAGTGCTGAGTCCCAGCGCACGGTATTGGTCCGTGGGCGTGACCCCATCAAGTGAGTGCATGGTAGCGGCTCTTTCAATTCCATAATTCTTGTTGGCCAAGGATGGCTTGGAGAAGCTGTGACGGACTTGCTGGGTTTTGCGATTGACCTGAATCAAAAAGTTTAAAATTTATGGCAAAATAGTCCTGCTACCGGCAATTACCGGGTCGCCCCGCCCCCGCTGGCAATATTCCGGCGGTCAAATGCTGATTTGGCAGACAGAGAAACGCGCGCATTGATGTGAATTATTGTCAATCGGCACGGCTTTGGTAGGGTAAATCTGTCCCTCTGGATTCATCCCTCGTCGTCATCGTTATCGAACAGGACCCTGTTCGCCGCGCCGTCGAGATCGTCATACTGATCCGATTTCAGCGACCACAGGAACGCGCCAAGGCCCAGCCCGCCCAGAAACAGCGACACCGGTACCAGGATCACCAGAACATTCATGCCTCACCTCACCCGCAATGCGTTCGCCAGCACCGTCAGCGATGACAGCGACATCGCGATTGCTGCGGCCAGAGGCGTAGCGAACCCGGACAGGGCCACCGGAATGGCGATCAGGTTATAGCCCGCAGCGATGGAAAAATTCTCGATCACCCGGCGTTTCACATTCCCGCTGGTGGCCAGCAGGCCGGGGATGGCGCGCAGATCGTTGTTCAGCAGCACGACGTCGGATGCCGCGCGCGACGCATCCAGCGCCGAGGCCGGGGAAAGCGATGCGTGCGCGGCGGCCAGGGCGGCGGTGTCGTTCAGCCCGTCGCCGATCATCAGCACCCGGCGACCTTTGGCCTGCAATTGTTCGATGAACCGCAGCTTGTCATCCGGCATCATGTCGGCGTGGGTCTGTGAAATGCCCAGACGCTCGGCGATATTCCCGGCCGCCGTCTGGTTGTCTCCGGTCAGTATCTGAACGTCGTAACCGGCCTGCTGCAGCGCCGACAGGGTGGTTTTGCAGCCTGCCCGCAACGTTTCCTGAACCCGAATGCGATACAGGCGATCTTCACCGATCCGGAACGACGGCGAGGTTTCGCCGCCGACCCAGTCGGCACGCCCCAGACGGGTTTTCGATCCTTCAAATACGGCTTCGACACCCAGTCCCGGATACTCGGTCACGGCCTCAAGGTCTGCGGCTTCGACGTCGTTGGGGATAGCCGCCTCGATGGCCCTTGAAACCGGATGATCGGAATGCCGCGCCAATGCCTTCAGAACGCCCAGCCCGGATCTTGACAATGCGCCGAATTCCACTTCCCGCAGCCCCTCGGTCAGGGTTCCGGTCTTGTCGAATGCCACTGTGTCCACCTCCGACAACCGCTCCAGTGCTGTGCCGTTCTTTATCAGCATACCCGTGCGGAACAACCGGCCCGAGGCCACGGTCATCACCGCCGGAACCGCCAGCCCCAGCGCGCAGGGGCAGGTGATGATGAGAACCGAGATGGCGATGTTCAGCGACAGAACGACATCGCCCGAGGCCCATATCCACCCCCCGAAGGCGGCGATTGCCAGCAGATGCACAGCAGGCGCATAGATGCCCGCGGCCCGGTCGGCCAGCGCGGTGTATTTGTTGCGCGCGCCTTCGGCCAACTCGACCAGTGCTGCGATCCGGCGCAGCGTGGTGTCCTCGCCGACGGCGGTGACGCGGACGGTGATCGGGGCCGTCAGGTTGATCTCGCCCGCCGCCAGCGCCATGCCGGGTTCGGCCCTGACCGCCATGCTTTCGCCGGTCAGAAACGACCGGTCGATGCGGCTGGCCCCGCGGGTCAGCACCCCGTCGACTGGCAGCCGCATACCCGGTTTCAATGCGATGTGGTCACCGACCAGCAACTCACTGGCATGAACCGTCTCGCGCGAATTGCCGTTCACTCGTGTCACGCGCGGAATTTCCAGCGCGGTCAGTTCCTGCGCGGCGGACCGGGCGGCGCGGCGGGCGCGGTGATCCAGATAGCGGCCCAGCAGCAGGAAAAACGT
>CAZRLO010000191.1:0-4259 GCA_964600965.1 uncultured Rhodobacter sp. | reverse complement strand
CATCTTGCCCATGCCGGGCATCAGGCCCATCACGCCTTCCATGCCGCCCATCTTGATCATCTGTTCAAGCTGGCCGCGCAGGTCATTCATGTTGAACTGGCCCTTGGTGAACCGCTTCATCATGCGCTCGGCCTGTTCGGCCTCGATGGTGTCTTGGGCCTTTTCAACCAGCGAAACGATATCGCCCATGCCAAGGATGCGCCCAGCAATGCGCTCGGGGTGGAATTCTTCGAGCGCGTCCATCTTTTCGCCAAGGCCGACGAATTTGATCGGTTGCCCGGTGACCGCGCGCATGGACAGAGCCGCGCCACCGCGCCCGTCGCCATCCATCCGTGTCAGAACGACGCCCGAAATGCCGATTTGCCCGTCGAAATTCTCGGCCACATTAACCGCGTCCTGCCCGGTCAGGCCATCGACGACCAACAGCGTTTCGCGCGGCTTGGTGATGTCGCGAACGGCCTCGACCTCGGCCATCAGGACCTCGTCGATATGCAAGCGTCCGGCGGTGTCGAGCATATAGACGTCGTAACCGCCCATTGTCGCCTGCTGTTTGGCGCGCTTGGCGATATCGGCAGGTTTTTCGCCCTTGACGATGGGCAGCGTGTCAACGCCGATTTGCGTGCCCAGAACGGCCAGTTGCTCCATCGCGGCAGGGCGGTAGATGTCGAGGCTGGCCATCAGCACGCGCTTGCCGTTCTTCTCGGTCAGGCGCTTGGCCAGCTTGGCGGTGGTGGTGGTTTTGCCCGAGCCTTGCAAGCCGACCATCAGGATCGGGGCGGGCGGGTTATCGACCTTCAGCTCCCCCGCATTGGCATCGTCCCCGGCCAAAAAATGCACCAGCTCGTCATGGACGATCTTGACGACCTGTTGGCCCGGCGTGACCGATTTCGTGACCGTCTGCCCGGCCGCCTTGTCCTGAACGGCCCGCACGAAATCGCGTGCAACCGGCAGCGAAACGTCTGCTTCGAGCAACGCCACGCGCACTTCGCGCAGCGCGGTCGCCACATCGGCATCGCTTAGCGCGCCCTGTTTGGTGAGCTTGTCAAATACGCCGGAAAGGCGGTCTGATAGGGTCTCAAACATATCCGGCCCTTTCGCGACCCTTGTTGACGGCCCTTACATAGGAACCGCAGGTGCCTAACGCAAAACGCACCAGTGGGCGCAACGCGCTGACTGGTGGCGATACCGGGGATCCCCGGCACCGGAAGCGTTCGGCACTTCCGTTGAATTGGCGCCCGTCTAGGCCGAATACGGGGGAGGGTCAAGTATGGCAGGGCGTGGCAATGCGGGGAAAATCAGGCGACCCCGCCCGTCAGCCCCAATGCGATGGCGATAAAGAAGCAGGCCGAGGCCGCCACGACGAAACCGTGCCAGATCGCGTTCGAGAATTTCAGGCTGTCCCAGACGTGAAAAACGACACCCAGCGTATACAGCAACCCCCCCGCCGCGATCAGCCCGGTCGCCGCCACGGGCAGAACGGGGATCAGCGCACCGATCAGCAACACACTCATCCAGCCCATGACCAGATATAGCGCCGTGCCCTGACCGCGCCGAATTTTCCAGAAAAACAGCTTGTGGATCATCCCGAAAGCGGCCAGCGCCCAGACGACCGCCAAAACCAAATAGGCCGAAAGGGTGCCCAGCATGAAGACCAGCGGCGTATACGTGCCCGCGATCTTGAGGTAGATCGCGGCATGATCGACCCGCCGCAGCATCGGGCGCAGGCCGTCCCACGGGGTCATGTGATAGATGGCCGAGGCCACGAATGTCGCGATCAGTGCAAGCCCGTAGACCAGAACCGCCGCTGTCGATGGCCCGTCGGTCTGGGCACCGGATTGTCCAACGGTGCGCACCAGCAACCACGTGGTTCCGACCAGCGCACCCGACACGCCAAGGACGTGCATGGTGCCGTCGGCGATACGCTCGGACAACGCATAATCGGGATACTCGGATCGACCTTTGCTCATCGCGCCAGATTAGGCGCGGGCACCGCAAGGCGACAGCCTGACCAAAGGTCACCAGCGGGCGCGCAGGCCGGAACCGGCGACTTCCCGCCGATTTTGCTGCCGGGTATCAATTATCCGGTGTTCAAGACACGTTACCCGGCGACGCGGGAACGGCGGCGGGAAATCTGCGGTTCGGGCGAAATCCGTGTTCAGCGACCTGTCATAGCGTCGAGTTCACGCTGCCGCCGTCCAGCAGGATATTTTGCCCGACGATATATCCCGCATGGGTCGAGCACAGGAACGCACACATAGCACCAAATTCCTGCGCCGTGCCATATCGGGCCGCCGGGATCGTTGCCGCGCGCTGCGCCGCTGCCGCATCCAGCGATATTCCCTGGGCATCCGCGACCCCGGTATCCAGCGCAACCGCGCGGTCCGTGGCGTGAATGCCCGGCAGCAGATTGTTGATCGTGACCCCGGACGCCGCAACCTGTCGCGCCGTACCGGCCACATATCCCGTCAAACCGGCGCGCGCCGAATTCGACAATCCAAGTACCGCGATGGGGGATTTTACCGATTGTGACGTGATATTGACGATGCGGCCCCAACCCCGATCCATCATTCCGGGCAGAACGGCTTTCATCAGCGCGATCGGGGACAGCATGTTGGCATCAAGCGCGCGGATGAAATCATCGCGCACCCAATCGTGCCACATGCCCGGCGGCGGCCCTCCGGCGTTGGTGACCAGAATGTCGGGATCGGGACAGGCCTGCAACACCGCCGCGCGGCCCGCATCCGTGGTAATGTCCGCCGCAACGGTTTTGATGACGGCCCCGTGGGTGTCGCGCAAAGCCTGGGCCGCGGCCTTGAGCGGTGCGGCGCTGCGCGCATTCATCACCAATTCCGCACCCGCCTCCGCCAGCGCGTTCGCGCAACCCAGCCCCAGCCCCCTAGAACTCGCACAGATAACGGCGCGCCTGCCGCGAATACCAAGGTCCATGACCAATTCCCCATCAAAGTGACATGGCGCGACCCTATCCCAACCGGCGGTCCGGTCAAGCCGCGGATTCGCGCCGATCGATGATTCGCTTCTGTGGATAAATCCGGGAAATCTTCCGAATTTCTGCCAAATTTGCGCCAATATTTCGGCGAGCGATCCGGCCCGGTTAACCGGATGGTCGCATTCGGAGCGTCAATATCAACCGAAAGTACGAAGAATTGGCAACGGATGCGAAAGGGATGCACGCAGAACCGCCAGATTGTTTCGGCAGGCGCAACAATGCCTTAATAACGCCGCAGAAACTCCTGTTTTATTGACTTTTTTCGCGTTCGTGCCTAAATTCCTCCTGACCATGGCGGTGGGGATTGCTTGGGAAAATGCGCGAAAGCGGTTTTGCAGGGCAGTGCCATCCCCAGTTTAACGGCGTGGTGTATCACGGGATGAGTATCGGGAATCATAGTGGTGGAGGTTCAGACCATGATGTCTGCAATGTCTATTACGGGCGGGATTTTCCTGTGACCTCGGGCATCAATTCGGGCGAGGCGATCACGCACGCCTCTGACAGTTTCGTCGGCGACGTTTACCAGTTTTCGGCGGGCGCGGTGCCGTTTGAAATGGCGGTTGGCGGCGATTTGAACGACCACGACCATTCGGATGACACATCGGGCGATGCTGGCCTGGACGGACCTCGGATCGGCACCCTTGGCGACGATCTGGAACTGGAAAGCCGCCTGACTTTCGTCGGTGCGGACGGATCGAACGTCGAAGTGCTGATCATCGATATCGCGGACGAAGGCGATGCCGTCGGGCCGGGCGGGTGTTTTCTGCCCCTGTCGCCCCTGAAACCCGGCATCGATTACACGTTGATCAAGGCGGACGATGATCCCGGAGATTTCAGCTTTGCCGATTACACCTGCGTCTGCTTTACCCGCGGCACGATGATCCGCATGGCCAACGGGCTTGAACAGCCGATCGAGGATATTGTCGAAGGCGATCTGGTCCTGACGCGTGACAACGGTGCGCAACCGGTGCGCTGGATCGGTGCGCGTACGGTGCCGGCGTTCGGCCACCTCGCCCCGGTGGTGATCGCCAAGGATGCGCTGGGCAATCACGGCGACCTGATCGTCAGCCAGCAACACCGGTTGTTGCTGGCCGATTGGCGGGCCGAAGTGATGTTGGGCAGTCGCGAAGTGTTGGTGCGTTCCCGCGATCTGACCAACGGCGATACGATTTACCGGCGCGAAGGCGGCGTGGTGGAATATTTCCACATCCTGTTTGACACCCATGAAATCGTTTACGCCGAGGGGATCCCT
>CAZRLO010000190.1:0-4267 GCA_964600965.1 uncultured Rhodobacter sp. | reverse complement strand
CGCCCGCCCAGATGCGCGACCCCGGCGATGGTATTTGCCGCAGAACCGCCCGACATTTCCTTGGCCGGACCGATTCGGGCGTAAAGTTCGACACCGCGCGCCATGTCGGTCAGCTGCATGATGCCTTTTTCAACGCCATTGGCCGCCAGAAACGCATCGTCGCAATGGGCCAGAACATCGACCATCGCGTTGCCGATACCCACCACCTGAAACCGTTTGCTCACGCTGTTTTCTCCTCGAATGGGCACAGATCCCCTATTCCGCAGACTTGGCATTTCGGCTTGCGGGCGGTGCAGGTATAGCGCCCATGCAGGATCAGCCAGTGATGCGCGTGCTGCTGAAATTCCGCCGGGATATTGTCTTCGATGGCGCGTTCGACCGCATCGACGTCCTTGCCCGGGGCGATGCCGGTCCGGTTGCCGACCCGGAAAATATGTGTATCCACCGCCTGTGCGGGGTGGCCAAACCACATGTTCAGAGCCACATTCGCCGTCTTGCGCCCGACACCGGGCAGCGATTGCAGGGCGGCGCGGGAGGACGGCACCTGGCCGCCGTACTCCTCGGCCAGAATGCGGCTGAGTTTGATGACGTTTTTGGCCTTGTTCCGGTAAAGCCCGATGGTCTTGATATGACCGATCAGCCGTTCCTCGCCCAGATCGAGCATTTTCTGCGGCGTGTCGGCAATCTCAAACAGCGCCGGCGTCGCCTTGTTCACCCCCGCATCCGTGGCCTGCGCGCTCAGCGCCACTGCCACCACCAGCGTGAACGCATTGGTGTGGTACAGTTCACCCTTCGGCGCCGCTTCGGTATCGCGAAACCGTTCGAATATGCGACAGATCGTGTGATAATCAAGTTGCCTGGCCATCCGGGCCGATATGCCCAAGGGCACGACCCATGGCAAGCGCTTCCGGCATCAAGGCTTCCAGCCCGGACCCGCGAACAGCCGCATCCAGACCTCGCCCCAATTGGATGCGCGCCGGATATCGCGCCAAAGCGGTGGCAGTTCTGAAAACCACACATGCATTGGATTCTGGCTATCGAAATCGCTGGTCAGCCCGTATCGCGGGCGTTCCTCCTCGACCTGAAAGCTGCCGAACAAGCGGTCCCAGACGATAAGAATTCCCGCGTAGTTCTTATCTAGATATTTGGCGTCTGAACCATGATGCACACGATGATGCGATGGCGTATTCAGAACCCATTCCAGCGGGCCGAGTTTGCCGATCAGCTCCGTATGCAGCCATGTCTGGTAGGCCAGAACGATTATTGAACTGGCGATCACAATTTCGGGTGGGAAACCCGCCAAAACCAGAGGGATATGGGCGATCATTGACCAAATGCCCTCAAGCGGACCGAACCGGACCCCGGTAATGATATTCAGATCCCGGCTGCTGTGATGCACCGCGTGCTGGGTCCACAATATGCGCACTTCGTGGGCAATCCGGTGTTCCCAGTAATAGATGAAATCGGCCGCCAGAACCGCCAGCACAAGCGTCCATGCACTTACCGGGATGGTCCAGCTGATCAAAGATTCATTTAGCAGCCAGAATACGCCATAGGCAGCGGTTGTGATTGTGATCTCGACCAGCAGATACGGTATCTGCGTCGACGCGCTTGCCAGCATCTCCAGCATTTTCTTGCGCCGCAATGTGCCTTTGAACAGCGCTTCGGCGATTTCGATGGCAAACATTGCGATTCCGATGACGAAGAACACTTCGTCAATCTGTCCGGTAAGCCGCTCGAATAATTGGGTCAATTGTTGTCTCCGTTGAGTCCATCTGTCAGCGTTTGCCAGGCCAGTGCCGCGGCCTGCCGAGATGTGGCGTCGCCGTTGCGCACCAAGGTCCACGCGGCGTATGTCAGGTTTTCGTATGCGGCGACGATCCAGGCGGTCGGCAGGTTTTGCGCAAATACGCCCTCGGCTTTGGCCCGGTCGATATCTGTGGCTAGGTCGTCGAGCTGTTCCTGATATGCGGCAGCGATTTTTGGATTGCGGTCCAGCGGTTCGTTTGCCAGAAACAATTGCCGGTCCGCCAAAGGTATCATCGCCTCCAGTGCAATCCGCAAACCCTCGCCGTAACTGGTGGCATCTCTGGTTGCCTCCTCGACTGCGGTGTCGAGTTCACGCATCGCGGTCAGCGCCAGCGCCTCCATCAGATCCTCGCGCCCATCGAAATGCCGGTGCAACGTGGCGCGCCCGACACCGGCACTCTCCGCGACCTGGGAAAGCGTCGCGGTGGGCGTTTCGGCAAATACCGCAAATGCGGCTTCGATGATTTGATCGCGTGCAGACTGTTTCATGAGACATTCATGTATCAAATGCGACACAAATGTCAACACTTCCCGCATAATTCGGGTCGCCTGACAATCGGGCGCCGCTTATGTTGAGGACAAGAATGGAGATACTAATGACCGACCAAAGTCCCGAACACGCCTATCACTACGCGGTTATCCGCCGCGCCATCGATCTGATCGACGCCGGTGGCGGCGAGCCGCTGCCACTGGACGATCTGGCGCGTGAAATGCAGATGAGCCCGGCGCATTTTCAGCGCGTGTTCAGCCGCTGGGTCGGGGTTTCGCCCAAGCGATACCAGCAATATTTGACGCTGGACCATGCCAAGGCGCTGCTTTCGTCGCACTTTACAACGCTGGAAACATCGCTGGAACTGGGTCTTTCGGGCAGCGGGCGCCTGCATGACCTGTTTTTGCGCTGGGAGGCGATGAGCCCGGGCGAGTATGCCCGGCAGGGCGCGGGTCTGGAAATATTCTGGGGCTGGTTCGACAGCCCGTTCGGGGCCGCGCTGGTAATGGGTACCGAAAAAGGCATCTGCGGTATCGCATTTGCCGCCGAGACCGGCGAAGAGGCCGCGATGCGCGATCTGCTGGCACGCTGGCCCCGGGCACGGTTTACCGAGGACCCGATGGCGCTGCGGCCCTGGGTTCTGGGCGCATTCGGTGCCGCCAGCGACCGGCTGGAGCCGACCCCGCTGTATCTGATCGGCGCGCCGTTCCAGATCAAGGTGTGGGAGGCGTTGCTGTCGATCCCTTCGGGCCAGGTCACGACCTATTCCGAGATCGCGCAATCGGTCGGCAACCCCCGCGCGGTACGCGCCGTGGGCTCTGCCGTGGGCCGCAACCCGGTCAGCTGGCTGATCCCCTGTCACCGTGCGCTGCGCAAATCAGGGGGCCTGGGCGGCTATCACTGGGGCCTGCCGGTCAAACGCGCCATGCTGGCCTTTGAGGCTGCACGGGCCGAGGCGGCCGGCTGAAACAATCCCGGCGAACATCCGCCGAATATTCCCCGCTAATCCCTTTGGCCTTCGTCCCGCGCCCCGCTATGGTCGCGGTAATTAAACGAGGCCAAAGGCAGACCCATGACATTCTCAAAACCCCTCCTACTTCTTTCCGCCGCCGCTTTGGCGCTGGCGGCCTGTACGTCACCCGATGTCCCGACCGACGATCCGCGCCAGCGCACCAAGGAAGGCGCAGTCACCGGCGCGCTGATCGGCGGATTGTTGGGCGCGCTCAGCAGCGGTGACGGCGGCGAGCAGCGCCGCGGCGCGTTGGCCGGTGCGGTGCTTGGGGCCGGTGTCGGGGCGGCGATCGGCTATAATCTCGACCAGCAGGCGGCGGAGTTGCAGAACGATTTCGGCGACGACCGTATCCGCATCATCAACAATGGCGACCACCTGATCGTGCGGATGCCCGACGACATCCTGTTCGAGATCGACAGTTCTTATGTGCGCCCGGCGTTGCGCTCTGACCTGGGGGTTCTGGCGGCCAGTCTGCAGAAATACCCCGGATCGACCGTGCAGGTCGCCGGTCACACCGACAATACCGGCACCGCGGCCTACAACCAGGACCTGAGCGAACGGCGCGCCGACGCGGTGGCTGATGTGCTGATCGGCGGTGGCGTATCGGCTGGCCGGATTGACAGTTTCGGTCTAGGTGAAGATCGGCCTATTGCCACCAACTTGACACCCGAGGGCAGGGCCCAGAACCGCCGGGTCGATATTACCATTCGTCCCAACGGGTAGACCATAGGCGTCATTCACGCGTCGATGGACAGGGCGGGCGAGCAGGCCTTTTTCATTGCCCAATGGAAGTTCTGGTCATATATTTTGACCAATTCCATGCGGTCGGGGTCTGATGCCATTTAAAAAGGTTCAATCGGAAAAACTTTCGCAATCGGTGGTGCGCCAGATCGAATTGTTGATTCTGCGCGGTATCCTCCGGCCAGGAGAGCGATTGCCAGCAGAGCGTGAACTGT
>CAZRLO010000189.1:0-4301 GCA_964600965.1 uncultured Rhodobacter sp. | reverse complement strand
TGCTGTTGCCATTGCGGCGGATTTCGTTGGCGAAATAGATCGTCGCCGGGTCACCGTCGCGAAATTCCAGCACCGTCCCGGCGGTGATCGGCCAGGACTTCAGCTTTTTGCCCGCCAGCGGCAACTGGCTGGCGATGAACGCGCGCTTGTTGGTCAGGGTGTACCACGAATTGCGCCGCCGGATCGCATTCCAGTAGATCGAACCGAACGCGACCCCAAGCCCGACGAAAAAGTGGATCAATCCGAACATCCAGAAAAACCCGCCCCCGCTTGCCGCCAGCACCATCCAGACCAGTGCGATCCCGGCAAAGAACAGACCGAAGAGCAGACCCATGACGTTGCCGACGCGCCAGATCACCCGACCATCCGGGCGATCCTGCCACAGGATTTGTTCGTCGTCATCCAGAATGCCTTCCCAGCCGGGGGTGGTCATCGCAGGACTCCCGGCGTATGGGAATCCGCCATGATTAGGTGGACTGGGAACTCGCCGACGGGCGCGGCATCACCGGGCGGGGCGAATGCAACGGGGGGCTCGCTCACACCATCACCCCCTGATCCCGTTCCGCCCGCAAGTTCCGCGCCAGCAAATCCATCGCGGCCATGCGGACGGCGACGCCCATCTCCACCTGCTCCTGAATGACGGAACGGTTGATGTCGTCGGCCAGCGTGCCGTCGATTTCCACGCCCCGGTTCATGGGGGCCGGGTGCATGACGATGGCGTCGGCTTTCGCGTGGCGCAGCTTGGCGAAGTCCAGCCCCCACCGGTGGTAATATTCGCGTTCCGACGGGATGAACCCGCCGTCCATCCGCTCTTTTTGCAGGCGCAGCATCATCACGACGTCGACGTCCCTCAGCCCTTCGCCCATGTCGTCGAAAACCTCGACGCCCAGATCGCGGGCACCCGATGGCATCAATGTTTGCGGGCCAACCAGCCGCACCCGGTTTTCCAGCTTGCCCAGCAAAAAGATATTAGACCGCGCTACCCGACTATGCGCAATGTCACCGCAGATCGCGATGCTGAGGCGATGCAAACGCCCCTTGGCGCGGCGGATGGTCAGCGCGTCCAGCAGGGCCTGCGTCGGATGTTCGTGCCGCCCGTCACCGGCGTTCAGGACCGCGCAATTCACCTTTTCCGCCAACAGGTTGACCGCCCCGGCGCTGGGGTGGCGCACCACCAGCAGATCCGGGCGCATGGCGTTCAGGGTCATCGCGGTGTCAATCAGGCTTTCGCCTTTCTTGATCGAGGAGGTCGCCATCGCCATGTTCATCACATCCGCGCCCAGCCGCTTGCCCGCAAGCTCGAAACTTGCCTGCGTGCGGGTGGAATTTTCGAAAAACATGTTGATCTGCGTCAGCCCGGCCAATGTCTCTGTGTGTTTGTTCGATCGGCGGCTTAGGGTGACGTATTTGTCCGCGAGATCGAGAATGGTCAGGATTTCCGCCTTTGTCAGCGGTTCAATCCCCAACAGATGCTTTGCCTGAAAGGCCATCCAAACTCCGGTACTGGCTTCGCGGCGTTATAAGGACCGTTGGCAGGTCAAACAAGGGATTTACGCAACTCGCCGCTATGCCTAAATTCATGGGGAAAGGAACGGACGGCCCATGATTCCGGAAAGCGGATTTGAACAGGCGCTCGCGGCGCTTGAATGGCAGGTCGAGCTTGGCGCGACCGAGGCGGTCGGCGACCACCCGATCAACCGGTACGAAGTCGAGGTCGCTGCCGTCAA
Organism: uncultured Rhodobacter sp.; assembly: GCA_964600965.1. Classification (GTDB taxonomy): domain Bacteria; phylum Pseudomonadota; class Alphaproteobacteria; order Rhodobacterales; family Rhodobacteraceae; genus UBA5972. The sequence goes on along the minus strand of CAZRLO010000189.1, from coordinate 2,574 downwards.
GCCACGTCCGGTCGTCGCAAAAGCCATGCCGTCACCCGCCGCGCCCAAAGGCCCGGAATTGGCGATCGCCGAGGCTGTTTCCGTGGCAGGGCAGTCTTCTGACCTGCAAGCGCTTCGGGCGGGCATCGATGCCTTTGATCACTGTGCGCTGAAAAAGGGCGCGCGCAATCTGGTATTCGCCGATGGCGATCCGGTGGCGCGACTGATGATCGTCGGCGAGGCACCGGGTCGCGACGAGGACATCGAAGGTCTGCCATTCGTGGGCCGGGCCGGGCATTTGCTGGACAAGATGCTGGCGGCGATCGGCATGTCGCGGAAATCGGAACAGGCGGAAACGGCGGTCTATATCACCAACGTTCTGCCGTGGCGGCCACCGCAAAACCGCGATCCTGAAGCCGACGAAATCGCGATGCTGCTGCCGTTTGTCAAACGGCATATCGAACTGGTCCAGCCCGACGTGCTGGTCCCGATGGGCAATACCGCATGCCACGCGTTGCTGGGAAAAAAGGGCATCACGCGACTGCGCGGCAATTGGGGGCAGGCCTTCGGAAAACCGGTCTTGCCGATGTTCCACCCGGCTTATCTGTTGCGAAATCCGGCAGCAAAACGCGAGGCATGGGCCGATTTGCTGGCGCTGCGGGCGTTTCTGGGTGGTGGCGATGGCTGAGCCCCGCGCCTTCATTCCGCTGCGCATCGCCGTTCTGACGGTTTCGGACACCCGCAGCCGTGACGATGACCGTTCCGGGGATATTCTGTCCGACCGTATCGCATCGGCGGGCCATGTTCTGGCGGACCGGCAGATTTTGCGTGACCAGCGCGCGGCGGTCGCGGCGCTGCTGCGCGAATGGTCGCAAGACCCTCGCATCGACGTGGTGATCAGCACCGGCGGAACCGGTCTGACCGGACGGGACGTGACGGTGGATGCGCACCGCGATGTCTATGAAAAGGAAATCGACGCATTCGCGACGCTGTTCACGATGATCTCGGTTCAAAAAATTGGCACGTCGGCGGTCCAGTCCCGGGCCTGCGGCGGGGTGGTGAATGGCACGTATCTGTTCGCTCTGCCCGGCTCGCCCGGTGCCTGCAAGGACGGCTGGGACGAAATACTGGTCCATCAGCTCGATTATCGCCACCAGCCCTGCAATTTCGTCGAAATCATGCCCCGACTGTCCGAACATCAGCGGCGAAAATAGGCTCACAAACCGTTTAACACCAAAAGGTTGGACTTGGTCCGCGCCGGTGCTACGCTGGCGGGCGATCATTTCGCGCCCCGATTTCGGAGTCGTGACCCATGCGTTTTATCAACCGCTCGTTTATGGGCCTGTTTCTGCTGGCGTTGACGGCAGGTCTGTTGCTGCTGGCCGCCGGTTCAGTGCGAAACGCGCTGCAAGAGCGGTTGGCGAGCGAAAACCGGGCACCGCCCGCGAGCGAGCGGGTCTATTCTGTCAGCGTGATCATGGCGGAACCGGTGACGGTGCAGCCCAAACTCCGCGCCTTCGGCGAAATTCGCAGCCGCAGAACGCTGGAATTGCGTGCAGCGATGGGGGGAAAAATCGTTGAAATGTCGCCGGAATTCGTCAATGGGGGGCGGGTCAGCAAAGGCGATCTGCTGATCGCGCTGGACCCGGCCGAGGCGCAATCGGCGCTGGATATCGCCGAAACCGAACTGCTGGAGGCGCGCGCCGAATTGGCCGAGGCGACCGTCGCCGATGCCCTTGCCCAGGACGAATTGGCCGCCGCGCGAACGCAGGTCGGTTTGCGCGATGCCGCATTGAGGCGCCAGCGGGACCTGCTTGCCCGCGACGTCGGCACCGAGGCCGCCGTGGAAACCGCCGCGCTGGCCATGGCCACGGCGGAACAGGCGGTTCTGGCGAAACGACAGACCCTCGCGGCGGCAACCGCACGCCGGAACCGCGCCGGAACCGCCTTGTCGCGCCAGGAAATTCGCCGCGACGAGGCCGTCCGGCGCCGTGGCGATACCGTCGTCAGGGCCGGTTTCGACGGTGTGCTGAGCGATATCAATGCGGTTGCGGGCGGGATCGTCGGCGCGAACGAAAAGATCGGGCGTCTGATCGATCCGGCGGCGCTGGAAGTGGCGTTTCGTTTGTCGAGATCGCAATTTGCGCGTCTGGTGGCTGCGAATGGTGGGGTGGCGGCGGGCACGGTTACGATCCGGCTGGATTTGTTCGGCGAGGAATTCGCCATCACCGGTGCCATCGAAAGAACCGGCGCCGAGGCAGGGCAGGGCCAGACCGGGCGGCTGCTGTATTCGGGATTGCCGGGGTCGGATGCCGGAATTTTCCGTCCGGGCGATTTCGTCGCCGTCGAGGTGGCCGAGCCGCCGATGCACGGCGTCGTCGTTGTGCCGGCAACCGCGCTGGGCAGCGACGGTACCGTTTTGGTGCTGGGGGAAACCGACCGGCTTGAACCTCATGACGCCGAGATTTTGCGACAGCAGGGCGACACGGTGATCCTGCGCGGCAATCGACTGTCGGGGCGCGAAATTGTCATGGTCCGCTCGCCTTACCTGGGGGCCGGCATTCGGGTGACCCCGGTGCGCCAGAACGCGGATTT
>CAZRLO010000188.1:0-4382 GCA_964600965.1 uncultured Rhodobacter sp. | reverse complement strand
GCCCGCCACAGTGCCGCCCGCGCCAGCGCGTCCAGATCGCGCCCCGCCAATCCTTTCGGCCAGCGCGCCCGGCTGATCGCGATCATTCCCTGAAGCACCCGCGTAAAGCACCGCCGCTGGTCTTGCGTCGGCGGCCCGATGGCCACGGTGCGGGTGATATCGGTGGTGCCATCCACATACTGCCCGCCGGAATCGACCAGCAACAACTCGCCGGGGCCGATCGCCCTGTTGGTTTCTTCAGTCACCCGATAATGCACGATGGCCCCGTTCGGCCCCGCGCCGCAGATCGTGTCGAACGATATGTCCTGCAGCATGTTGGTGGCGCGGCGGAAACCTTCGAGTTTGCGGACCACGTCAATTTCGGTCAGCCCGCTCTTTGGGGCTTCGGCGTCGAGCCATGCTAGAAACTCGCACATGGCAGCAGCATCGCGCAGGTGCGCCGCTTTTGTGCCTGCAATCTCGGTGTCGTTTTTGTGGGACTTGGGCAGAATGCTGGGATCCTGTGCGTGCGCCACCTCAATGTCCGCGGCCTGCAGGATGCGGGTGACGGCCAGCGGGGTGGTGGATTTGTCGACACGAACGGGGCCAGTGAGGGAGGTGAGCGCATCTTCAAAGGCATCCCAATGGGCCAGAGTGACGGCGGGGCCGGGGCCGAGTGTGGCAAATTTTTCGGGGTCGGAGAACATCTGTACTTTGCCGTCATCGTGCACGATGGCGAAGGCGTGAGTGACCGGAACGCGCGCGATATCCGCGCCGCGGATGTTGAGCAGCCAGCAGATGCTGTCGGGCAAGGTAAGGATTGCGGATTTGTGGCCCGCGTCACGCAACGTCGCGGCAATGCGGGCGCGTTTGGTCTCGTCGCTTTCGCCTGCAAGTTCGGTCGGGTATTTGCTGACGGGTTCGCAAGGGCGGGCTGGCTGGTCGGGCCAGATAGTGTCGATCAGGTTGCTGGTCTCACGCAAGGTGATGCCGGTATCTGCTAGACGTTTTACCAGCGTTTCGATCTCTGCCAGCGTATGTAGCCAGGGATCAATGCCAATGGTGCCGCCACCCGGCAGATGATCGGACAGCCAATCGCCCAGCTTGGTTTCCGGCCAGTTGACCGGGGTGAAATCCGCGGCGACCTGCGCTTTCACCTGCACTCGGTAGCGGCCATCGACGAAGATACCTGCGATGTCCTTGAGCACGACGCAAAACCCGGCCGAGCCTGTGAATCCGGTCAGCCATGCAAGGCGCTGGTCGCGCGCGGCGACGTATTCGCCCTGATGCGCGTCGGCACGCGGGACCAGAAAACCGTCGAGGTTTCCGCGCTCTAGCTCTGTGCGGAGTGCGGCCAGACGGGGCGGACCCTGGCCCGGCGTGGCAGTGTTGTCGAAATTTTGGAACATGCAGGTTTCTCCCGTTGCCCCGAACTGTGCCCTGCCCGGCGATGATGTTCCACCGAAAGAAGGGATCGGAAAGCGATATTTTGCCACGTCCGAAATTGAGACTTCACAGAATTGGTCGCGACATGCAAAAACGAACAAAGACATGCAATAGGGTGTGCGTTATGGTTTGTAATAGAGTTCGTCTCACGCTGATTTCGGTTTTTGTGCTGTCTCTGATGTTGCCGCTGGCGGCAACCCAGGCTACGGCAGCCGAACGTTGCGTGATTGCCGCTTCCAAAGGTGGTCCGTTCAGGTTTGACACCGGGCTGATCAGCAATTGCGTGATTGATACCTCAAACGGACACGTCACATTTTCAATCAACGGCAAGCCGTCCAGCCGCGAATATCTGGGGCGAACCGCCACTGTGCAGAAATACGCCGATGTCGCAGGCTATTGGCTGGCCCGGGTCAACCGCTTCAGGATCCGGCCAAATCCGGCGAATTTTGATATCAGAGTGTTTCTTGAGCAGGCGGTGCGGGCCGATACCGTTATCGTGTTCGTTCGCAAACGTGGCAGAAAGCAAGCGCTCAATATCGCCTACATAACCGATGGCGTCTGGCGCTCGATCGATCTGCCGGGAATCAATCCGAAAGACCGGCCGGTCGGGTTTCTCACCACCGGATTGAATTAGCGCGATCCGCGCTACACCGCCTGCTTCATTCCCATCACCCGGGCGCGCGCGCGCGGGTCGTTGTCGAACAGGCTGGCCAGTTGCTCGGTCATCGCACCGGCAAGCTGTTCGACATCGGTGATGGTGACGGCCCGGTCATAATAGCGGGTGACGTCATGGCCGATGCCGATCGCAAGCAGTTCGACCGCCCGGCGGCGTTCGACCATCGCGATCACGTCGCGCAGGTGTTTTTCCAGATAATTGGCCGGGTTCATTGACAGCGTGCTGTCGTCCACCGGCGCGCCGTCGGAGATCACCATCAGGATCTTGCGTGCCTCGGGGCGGTTGGCGATGCGCCTGTGCGCCCATTCCAGCGCCTCGCCGTCGATGTTTTCCTTCAGCAGGCCCTCTTTCATCATCAGGCCCAGATTGTCGCGCGCGCGCCGCCAGGGGGCGTCGGCGGATTTGTAGATGATGTGGCGCAGGTCGTTGAGGCGGCCGGGCGTCTGCGGGCGGCCCCCGTTCAGCCAGGCCTCGCGCGCCTGTCCGCCCTTCCAGGCGCGGGTGGTGAAGCCGAGGATTTCGACCTTGACCTGGCAGCGCTCCAGCGTGCGCGCCAGCACATCGGCGCAGATCGCGGCGATAGAGATCGGCCGGCCCCGCATCGAGCCGGAATTGTCCAGCAGCAGCGTCACCACGGTGTCGCGAAACTCCATGTCCTTTTCCATCTTGAAGCTGAGCGGTGTTGTCGGGTTTGCCACCACCCGCGCCAGACGGCCGGCATCGAGCGTGCCTTCCTCCAGGTCAAATTCCCAGCTTCGGTTCTGCTGGGCTTGCAGGCGGCGTTGCAGTTTGTTGGCCAGTCGGCTGACCGCACCCTTCAGCGGCTCGAGTTGCTGGTCGAGATAGGCGCGCAGGCGTTCCAGTTCCTGCGGTTCGGCCAGGTCCTCGGCCTTTATCTCTTCGTCGTGGTCGGTGAGATAGACCGTGTAGTCGGGATCGGCCTCGGAATAGGGCGCGGGTGGGGGCGGCTCCATCGGCATGTCGCCTTCGGGCATCTCGGCCTCGTCCGACATGTCGGCATCGGCCATGTCGTCGAGCGATACCTGCGCCTGGGCGGCATCCTGTTCCTGATCCTGGGTCTGTTCGGGGCTGGCCTCGGCGTCTTCCTGGCTGTCGTCGTCGTCGCTGCCGGTGCTGTCGGGGTCTTCCTCGTCCTCGTCAGAGCTGGCCTCGTCATCGGTTTCATCGTCCAGATCGTCAGGGTCATCGCCAAGCTGGTCACCATAGCCCAGGTCGTCGATCATCTGCCGGGCAAATTTGGCGAAAGCGGTCTGGTCGGCGAGCGTGTCGTCGAGGTTTTCCAGTGTCTCAGCGCAATTGGATTCGATGAAATCGCGCCAGAGATTGGCGACATTATCGGCACCGGCGGGTAGGGGGCGCCCGGTGGCCAGATGCCGGATCATATAGCCGGCAGCAGTGGCAAGCGGCGCGTCGGAGGCTTCGGTTATCTGGCCGTATCCCTTGCGCTCTGCCTCATTGGAGATCTTGGCGTCGATATTGCCGGCGGTTCCGGGCATGGCGCGGGCACCCATCGCCTCGCAGCGGGCGGTTTCCATCGCCTCATAAAGATCGCGCGCCATCTGGCCCTGCGGCGCGTAGCGGTTGGCCGTTCCCTCATCATGGTATTTCAGCCGCATGGCGTAGGCGTCCGCGGTGCCGCGGGCCAACAGCACCTCGGGTTTAGTCATCCGGCGGCTGACCTGCGGAAGCCTAACCTGATCGCCTGACACACCCGGCGGGTCGACCGTAAAGCTGACATTCAGTTCCGGGTCGTCGGCCAGCACCTTGGTGGCCTCGGTCAACGCCTTTTTGAACGGCTCGGCGGGATTGTCGGCGGGTTTTTTCATCTCAGGCGTCTTTCTGGGCCAAGCGTGCGAGTTCCGCAATATGCAACTCGCCGCCGTCGATCACCTTGTAGCCGGGATCGTGGCCTTCGAAGGCGAGGAATAAGTCAGTGCCGCCGAGAAAGATCGCCTCGGCCCCGGCGTCCATCAGTTTCGCGCCTTCCGCGAAAAAGAACGCCCGTTCAGTTTCGTCGCAACTGCCGCGCTGGGCCATGTCGACATAGGCGCGCCCGACGCCGTCGGTGTCCGTCGGGCGCACCAGATCGAATTCATCCAGGGCACCGAACAGACCGGTTTCCATCACCAGCCCGGCACCAAGCAAACCGATCCGGTCCAGCCCCCTGATCGCCATCGCGCTGCGGATCACGTCGACGGCGTTGATCAACGGGATTGGCGATAGCGCCATGGTCTCGGTCACGCGAAAATGCGGGGCAAGT
>CAZRLO010000187.1:0-4402 GCA_964600965.1 uncultured Rhodobacter sp. | reverse complement strand
TGGTTTCCCGCCGAACCGTCGGCCGGTACACTTCCGTCCGGGCGAATCCGCCGCCGCCCGTAAGACAGTTTGCGCGCGCCTTGGCATTGGGGTCCGGCGGTGCCGGTTCTTCCTCTTCGGCCGCCGCAATGGGTTGATCGGGATTTTCGACGATTTCAGGATCGGCAGCGCCAGTTTCGCCGTCGGCGCGGGCTTCAGCCGGTTCAAGCGCCGGGTCATCTTCTGGCAGGACATAGGCGGGCCGGGTCGGGTCTGTTTCCACACCATTGGCGGGCTCGGGCGTTGCATCGGCAGTCGGCTCCAGCTCCGTGCAGGCAATCAATAACCCGCATAGTGCGATTGTGGAGGCCCAGCGGATCACGCCGGTGCCGGTGCGCGTTTGCTCAGGCCCAGCCTGTCGCGCACCTCCTGCGCGCCGATGACCCGTGCGCCCATGTTGGACACGATGGTGGCAGCACGTTCGACCAGTTGCGCGTTGGTCGCCAGCACGCCACGGTCCAGCATCAGATTATCCTCCAGCCCGACGCGCACATTGCCGCCCGCCAGCACCGCCGCCGCGGCATAGGCCATCTGGTTGCGCCCCAGCCCGAACGCCGAGAATGTCCAACCGTCGGGCACGTTATTGACCATCGCCAAAAAGGTATTCAGATCGTCCGGCGCGCCCCACGGCACACCCATGCAAAGCTGCACCAGGGCCGGCGCCTCCAGCACGCCGTCAGCGACCAGTTGCCTGGCATACCACAAATGACCGGTATCGAATGCCTCGATCTCGGGCTTTACGCCCAGCGCGGTCATCATCGCGCCCATGGCTTGCAACATGCCGGGCGTATTGCACATCACGTAATCGGCCTCAGCGAAATTCATCGTGCCGCAGTCGAGCGTGCAGATCTCGGGCAGGCATTCCCTTACATGCGCAACCCGCGCGGCCGCCCCGATCATGTCAGTGCCCGACCGGTTCATCGGCAGAGGGGACTGGGACGGACCGAACACCAGATCACCGCCCATACCGGCGGTCAGGTTCAGCACCACATCCTGATCTGCGTCCCGAATTCGGTCGGTAACCTCGCGGTAGAGATGCAATTCGCGCGACGGTTTGCCGGTGTCGGGGTCGCGCACGTGACAATGTACGATTGCCGCCCCCGCCCTGGCCGCGTCGATGGCGGCAGTGGCAATATCTTCGGGCGAACGTGGCACATGGGGTGACCGATCCTGGGTCGATCCGGAACCGGTCACGGCGCAGGTGATAAAAACTTCACGATTCATCGAAAGCGGCATTGGTCCCTCCGATTGCTGGGCCCGAGTAGGCGGGGATTCTCATAGCGGTGCAAGCCCGAAAACGACCCTGATATTCGCTGTAACCGGCACTTGCCAATCGCTCAAATGCGTCGCCGCCGGATCGCATTCGTCCGGGTAGAAATCTCGCTCCGATTAGACCGTCGTCCTGAAAATCTGCAACACATGGCCTGAAACGGACTTCTGTCATTCATCAACCGAGCCGCGCGGCGGCCGACCTCGGGTGGGCGCGCCTAGGTATTTGGCTGGCAGTTTAAGGTGCGGGCTACCTCCGTCGTTTGAAGGGTTTGCACCGTTGCGAGTGCGCCCTCCCGATGGGGAGGTCGGGTGCCGCGCGGCGGGCCTGTGGCCCTTTACTCCGCGCGAAGAGGTACAGAGCACAAACGACTGCTCCAGGCCAGGTTTACCAAGCTGAATCAGGTTTTCTGGACACCGCTCTAGACCGTCAATAGGGCATGGGATGCGCACGGTGCGCGATGTCGATATCGGCCAGAATCTCCGGCGTCAGGGTCAAATTTGCAGCGCTTAAGGTAACATCCAGCTGCCCATCATTACGCACACCGAAGATTGACGACCCGACGAATGGCCGCGTCAGCGTCCAAGCCAGTGCCATCGCATTCACATCCAGTCCGTGGTCATCTGCCACGGCGCGATAGGCATCGGTGGCCCCCCAAACACGCGGCGTTATGCGGCCATTCAGCGTCGCCTCCACCGCGCGCCGGGTGCCGGCGGGGGTGGTGTCGGGCCCGTATTTCCCGCTGAGCAATCCCATGGCAAGGGGTGAAAACGGCAGCAACGCGACCTCTTCATTGCAACAAAGCTCTGCCAGATCGGTGTCGGCGTAACGGCACAACAGCGAATATTCGTTTTGGATGGACACCGGGCGCGGAGTCGCCGTTTCATCGGCCAGCCGCAGCCAGGTCGCCGTGCCCCAGGCGGATTCGTTGGAAAGCCCCCAAGCACGGATTTTGCCTGTATGGACCGCCTGGTTGAGCGCGACACGCACGTCGCGCATATGCGTCTCGATCTCGGCCCGGTTTTGACCGGAGGGATCGAAGGTCCAGTTTTGACGGAAATGATAGGAACCGCGGGTCGGCCAGTGCAGGTGATAGAGATCGATAACGTCGGTTTGCAGGCGCTTAAGCGACGCGTCAATGGTGTCCGGAATGACCTTGCCGTCATACCCGAGACCGTCACGCAGAAAACCGCCATTGGGACCGGCAACTTTGGTTGCGACGACCATGTTGTCGCGACGCCCGGACTTGGCAAACCACGCGCCGATTACCCGTTCGCTGTCTCCGAGGGTTTCCGGTTTCACCGGATATGTCGGATACATTTCTGCGGTGTCGATAAAGTTCAGCCCGGCATCGAGGCTGCGGTCGATCTGGGCATGTCCCTCTGCGGCGGTGTTGCTGCTGCCCCAGCTCATAGAGCCCAGGCAGAGCCGTGAGACCTTCAATCCGCCGTGGCCGAGCGTGACATATTGCATACGGGTTTCCTTTTCGGTCGCGCCCAGATGGACCTGTCCGGGGGGTGCTGGCAAGGGTGTGCTGGCAAGGGGGATGGTGCGCGGGTTTAGCGCATTCTGCCTGGGCGCAGGGATTTCGAGGTGCGTTTGCCCCTGAGATACGGACACATGCCGCGCCTGTAGGACGGTCTCGATAAACCGAAGCTCCGGCCGGATTTGCCTCAATCGTCCGCCAAGGCACGGGGCCCGGGGCCCGGGGCCCGGTTCGTCATACGGGCCCTGAGCCGCGCATCGCTGGCGCGCGCGGGGGCGATCCTGCGGGTGTCATTGGCAATTTATCCGGTAGAATTTCGAAAAAGATCAAAGATGCACCCCGACCTCACCCAATCGCCGCATGAGGGCGCGGCAGCGATGCGCGGCGGCCTGACGGCCTTGTTCCGCGCGGTGCAATCCCCTCGGGTGGCGGGCCGGACGCACTGGTGCGGAATTTTGGTCCGGGGGCCCGGCTGCCGGGATCGAGCGTGCAACTGGTGAGGCAAAGGTATCTCAAGGGGATATACGCCGGTTTCGAGGCTTGAGAACAAAATAAGAACATGTATGCTGGCATCGCATGACCAGCCAGTTTCTGACCGCCTCGGGCCAGCGCAAACGCGCGCGCCCAGCCCTGCCGTTTCTGGGCGACCTGAGCCTGCCCCTGGCACGGGTGCATGAACTGTGCGGCAATGCCCGGCATTTTCTGGCCGCCCTGATCGCGGCGCGGGCCCAGGGGCCGGTGATCTGGATCGCGCCGGAATGGATGCCGGGGCGGCTGAACGCGGAAGCGACAGCCCGGATTTTCGACCCCGGACGGGTAATCTTTCTCGATCCCGTCCGGGCCGAGGACCTGCTGTGGTGCATGGAAGAGGTGCTGCGCTCGGGCGCGGCCCCGCTGGTGGTGGCCGACATCCCCGCACCGCCGGCGCTGACCCCGGTACGGCGATTGCATCTGGCCGCCGAGACCGGGGCGGCGGAAAGCGGCACCTGGCCCTTGGGGCTGATCCTGACGCCGGGGCGCGGCGGTGCGCAGGGGATCGAGACGCGCTGGCATATGGCCGCGCGGCATGGCGGCGTGCCGCCGCGCGCCTGGCAGCTTGACCGGCTGCGGGCACGGACCGCGCCGCAGCAAAGCTGGGCCGTGACGCCACAGGACGGGCAGTTCAGGCTGGAGGCGGTCGAGGCGCTATCAGATTGAATGCCTGCGGCATGCAGGTCTGGCACTTCGTGCGGAAATGAGGGGCGCTGCCCCTCAAACTCCCCGCCGTATTTGCGCCCGAGAAGAAGACCAAGACGAAGAAATGGGCGAATGCGCCACCATATTGTCGAAAACAGGCGTGCAGGCAGGATAATCGCGGGTGACTTGAGCGTAAGAGAAAACGAAAAACCGCATGCGCCTGCTGATCTCCTTTGCCGCCCTGTTCCTGTCGGTCATCCTGTTGCAGTTATCATCGGGCGGGCTTGGGCCGCTGGACGCGCTGTCGGGGTTGCAGCTGAACTTTACCAAGGCCGAGGTCGGCCTGCTGGGATCGGCGCATTTTTTCGGGTTTTTCATCGGCTGCTGGTGGGCGCCAAGGCTGATGGGCAGCGTCGGCCACAGCCGGGCCT
>CAZRLO010000186.1:0-4410 GCA_964600965.1 uncultured Rhodobacter sp. | reverse complement strand
TATACGAAGGAACGGGGGAAACGCATCCGATTTATGGCTACCTGGCTGGCCGTCTCGCCGTCTGGACGGTTAGCCGTCTGCCCAACTGGACATCTGGCTGGTTAGCCGTGTGGCCGTCTGGACGGTTAGCCGTCTTGCCGTCTGGCCGTCCTGTCGTCTGGCCGTCTAATTCTCTAGACGACCGGATTTTGCCGTACCACGTTGTTTTTATTGTCATATCCAGCCTTTCGGTAACAGGCCCTGTCCGCATACGCCGATCCCGCATCCGCACAAGGTGGCAAAATCATCCGTCGCCAGATCGACCGGCCGCGCGCCCGCTTACCAGACAGCGTGTGTCATAAATCGTTGAATTGTCGGGCCAGCCGGGGGGGCCAGGTGACCCGCATCGCAAATCCGGTTTCGATTTCCCGTTCTGCTTCGACCAGATGCCGATCATAGAGCCATGCGCGCTTGCGACCATCCGCGAAACCCAGCAACAGGGTTTGGGTGGTGACCGGTTCGCTCAACGCCGCATCGATCCGTGTGCACAATTCGCCGATTCCATCGCCTGAAATGGCCGAGGCCCCCACCACCCCCGCCGCACGCGCCGCCGTTGCCGCAAGCGCGGCCCTCTGTTCGGGTCCGACAAGATCGATCTTGTTCCAGACCTCGATCATCGCGTGCCGCCGGTCTTCGCCAAGGCCCAGATCGCCAAGGATCTTTTCGACATCGGCCGCCTGTTCCGGCGATTCAGGGTGGGAAATATCGCGGACATGCAAGACCAGATCGGCATCCATCACCTCTTCGAGCGTGGCGCGGAATGCCGCGACCAGTTGCGTCGGAAGATCGGAAATGAACCCGACCGTGTCCGAAAGAATGACATTGCGTCCCGAAGGCAGCACCACCAGCCGCATTGTCGGATCAAGCGTCGCGAACAGCATGTCTTTGGCCAACACTTTCGCGCCGGTCAGGCGGTTGAAAATCGTGGATTTCCCGGCGTTGGTATACCCCACCAACGCCACGATCGGAAACGGCACCTTGCGCCTTGATTGGCGGTGCAATTGCCGGGTCTTGACCACCTTGGCCAACTGACGCTTCAGCCGGACGATGGTGTCGTCGATCGCGCGGCGGTCGGATTCGATCTGGGTCTCGCCGGCACCGCCGACAAAGGAAAGGCCGCCGCGCTGGCGTTCCAGATGGGTCCAGCTTCGCACAAGGCGCGTGCGCTGATAGGCCAGCGCCGCCAGATCGACCTGCAAAACCCCCTCCCGCGTGGCGGCACGATCTCCGAAAATCTCGAGAATCAGTCCCGTCCGGTCCAACACCCGCGCCTTCAGATGTTTCTCAAGGTTGCGCTGCTGGATCGGGCTTACCGGGCCGTCGATCAGCACCAGACCCACGTCTTCGGCCTGCACCCGCACGGCCAGTTCGTCGACCTTTCCGCGTCCGAACAGCAGGCCCGCGCGCGGTCGGGCCAGGCGGATCACCTCGGCGCCGGCAATTTCCAGGTCCAGCGCGCGCGCCAGCGACAACGCCTCGGCAAGGGCGTTCTCGGGGCTGCGCAGCGCGTTGCGCGCAGAAAAATCGGGATGCAGGACCAGGCTACGCATGGCCGTGCGGCGACCGGCGCATCACCCTTCGGTGTCGCCTTCATAAAGGCTGACCGGCTGCGATGGCATGATGGTCGAAATCGCGCTTTTGTACACCAGTTGAGATTGCCCGTCGCGACGCAAAAGCACGCAGAACGAATCAAACCACGTGATCACGCCCTGCAATTTCACGCCATTGATCAGAAAGATGGTGACAGAGATTTTGGATTTGCGGACATTGTTCAGGAATGCGTCCTGAAGATTCTGTTTATCGGCAGCCATTTTTTTCAGCCTTCAGTTTTGTTCACGCCGCCGGTTGCTCGGCGGGCATTTTTGTCGTTGACGGCGCAAATATGGCGTCGAAACCGTCCGAATTCCAGTCGAAAACCCCGATCCCGGCGCGATTCCGGTCACATTTTGTCACGACCGCCAGAAATCCGGGTTCAAAAGCGCCACGATCGCCAGTGTTTCCAGCCGCCCCAAAACCATCGCCGCAGACAGGATCAGGCGCGCCGGAGTGCCCAGATCGCCGTAATCCGTCGCCCCGTCCAGCGCCGCGCCTGCCAGCGGGCCGGTGGTTGACAGGGCCGAAACCGCGAATGCCAGCGCCACCTCCATGTCCAGCCCTGTCAGGGTCAGCGCCAGCAGCGTGACCGCGGTGGATATGGCGAACAGCATGAAAAACAGCCACGCCAGATAGGCCCCTTCGCGCCGGATGAACCGAGCCGCCCGCCCGGCACCGCCGACAGAGGACGGAAAAGCCAGACGCTGGATTTCGCGGGTGCCATGTTTGTAAAGCGCATAGACCCGCAACAATTTCACCCCGCCTGCCGTCGTGGCCACACCGCCACCCATCACCGCCATTCCGATCAGCAACAGCCCCGGCGTGCGCAGCCCCGACCAGTTCTGCGCGTCGTGCCAATGAGTGCTTTCAAATCCGGTGGTGGTCAGAAACGACAATACCATGAACGCACCCCCCCAAAGGGCGCTCAGGGCGCTGGCGATGTCCTCTTGGGCGTCGATCTCGATGGCGCCGATCCAGTGCCGCAGGAACAAAAGCAGCGGCAATATGGTCACCACGCCCAGCATCAGGCGAAATTCGTGATCAACGGCAAGGCTGCGGAACCCCGGAATGCCGTTTTCAAACGAAAACGTCGCACGCGATACCGCGAACAGCAGGAAAAAGAACACCAGCACCTCGCCCGCCAGCCCGGCGCCGTCGCCGCCCAGCCCGTCGGTGACGCTGATGCCGCTGGTGGAAAGGGTCGACATCGCGTGAACCAGCGCCACAAAGGCCCGCTCGCCGCTGACCAGCAGCCCGAACGCCAGCACCAGCGTGATCGACAGATAGACCGGGGCCAGCTTGAGCGTATAGCGCACCAGACGCTGGGACATGTCGGCAGCGCGTATCCGGGCCAGATCGTGGGCCTTGCCGGTTGAAGGCCCGCCTTCGTACACCTCGAACCCCCCAAGATTGAGCGGCGCCATGATCGCGATTGCACTGACCAGCACCAGCAATCCGCCCAGCCAACCGACAAAGGCGCGCCACAGATGCACCGGCTCGCTCAGGCGCGCGGGGTCATCAAACAGGGTCGCGCCCGTGGTGGTCAGACTGGACAGCATTTCGAAATAGAGCGTGAAAAACCCGGTATCGGTCACCAGAAACGTCAGCGGATAGGCCAGCATCACCGGCAAGAGCACATAGGCCCCCAACAACGCGATCAGGTGGCTGCGCGCCGAATTGCGCGGCGTGAAATTGACCGAAGCGACCGCGATCAGCCCGCACAGCACCAGAAACAGCAAGCCGCTTTGCAAGAATATCCGCGCGGTAAAAAAATCGCCGATCCGTACCGCATGGGCCATCGGCACCAGCATTGCCACGGCACCGATCCCCATCAGAATGACCAGGAAGGGCAATTTCAGCAGGAAAGGCTTCATCGCGCTTCAGAAGAAATCGATGCTGACTTGCAGCAATCGTTCGACCTCGGGCACGTCCACGGCCATGCAGAACAGCGCGATCACGTCGCCCTCTTCGATCTTGGTCGAGGCGGTCGGACGGATCACCTCGTTGCCCTTCTTGATGGCACCGACCAGCACGCCCTCGGGAAATTCGATATCGCGGATGCGCTGATCGGCAATGGGTGACGGGGCCAGCACCTGGGCCTCGATCACTTCGGCTTCGGCGTCGCCAACGGAATAGACGGCGCGCACCCGCCCGTGGCGGATATGGCGCAGGATCGACGAGACCGTGGTCGTGCGCGGGTTGATGAAGGCGTCGATATTCAGGGGCGCCATCAGCGTGGCCAGGGTCGGATCGTTCACCAGCGCAATCGCCATCGGGCAACCTGCCGCCTTGGCGCGGGTGGCAACCAGAAGGTTGGTCTTGTCGTCATCGGTCACCGCCAGCACCGCGTCGGTGTTGTCGATATTGGCCTCTTCCAGCAGTTCCATATCAAGGCCGTCGCCGTGCAGAACGATCGTCCGCTCCAGCGCGTCCGCCGCGCGTTCGGCGCAGACCCGGTTGCGTTCGATCACCTTGGCGCGGATGCGCGCGGTGCGTTCCTCCAGCCGCTGGGCCACCGCAAGGCCGACATTGCCGCCCCCGATGATGATCACGCGCTCGCGTTTCTTGGTGGATTTGCCAAAGATATCCAGCGTGCGGCTCAGGTCTTCGGTGTGGGTGAAAATATAGATCTGGTCGCCCGCGAACAACTGATCGCCCGGTTCGGGCGCAAACAACGTGCCCTCGCGACGGATGGCGACGACGATGGCACGCAGGGTCGAGAACAGTTCCGACAACTGCCTGAGCGGCGTGTTCAGCACGTTGCAGGTTTCATCCAGC
>CAZRLO010000185.1:0-4434 GCA_964600965.1 uncultured Rhodobacter sp. | reverse complement strand
TGCGCACCCGCCACCTGCAAATGATCCAAGGCGCTTTGAAAGCCTGCCGCAGGTTCCGGTCGCAGGTCTTCCATGGCGGTGGTTTCCAACACCATCATGCGCGCGCCCTTCAGCGATGCCCCGGCGAGATCGGGGGCGCTGCCGCCCTCTAGTGCCGCCAGCATGTTGGCCGCGTCTTCGACAGTGCGGGCCAGCGGCCCGACAGTGTCAAACCGCGCGCAAAGCGGCACCACGCCTTCAAGCGACAACAATCCGGAAGTGGTTTTTAGCCCGACAAGATCGTTCCAGGCGGCGGGTATTCGCACCGACCCGCCGGTGTCCGACCCGATCCCGCAGGCCGCAAGACCCTGCGCCACCGACGCCGCCGCGCCCGACGACGACCCGCCCGCCACCGCGTCCGGATCGTTGACCGAGGGCGGTGTTTCGGTGACCGGGTTATAGCCCAGACCAGAGAACGCCAGTTCCGACATATGCGTCTTGCCCAGGCAGACCAGCCCCGCGGCGGTGGCGTTGCGCAGCACCAGCGCGTCGCGCTCCGGGACCCGCCCGCGCAACAGCGCCGATCCAGCCTCGGTCGCCACACCGGCGGTGTCGAACAGGTCTTTCCAAGAAATCGGCACCCCGTCGAGCGGTCCCAGCCTGCGCCCGGCTTTTGCCCTGACAGACGCCGCCTGAGCCTCTGCCAAAGCCCGATCCGGGGTCAGCCGCGCGTAGATGCGGTCGCGCAGCGGGTGGGCCGCTATGGCATCCAGATAGGTCTGGGTCAGCGCGACCGGCTCAATCTCGCCCGTCGCGATCCCGCGCCCCAGATCAGTTGCGCTCTGCCATAGCCATTCGCCCGCCATTCGCTGCCCCCGAATTATCGCGATGACGGTAGCGGCAGCGCGGCGCATGGACAATCCCGCTTTTCTGGCCATATCTCAGCCTATGGATACGGCATCCGACACCATCATCATCGGCGGCGGCCTGAACGGCTGTTCGCTGGCGCTGGCGCTGGCGCAGGCCGGACTGCGCGTGACCCTCATCGACCGTCTTGCCGCCGACACCCGTGCTGACCCTGAATTCGACGGGCGCGGCTATGCGCTGGCGCATGCCTCGACCCGGCTGCTGGCGGTCATCGGGGTGTGGGATCGGGTGCGCGACAATGCCCAGCCGATCCTCGACATCAAGGTCACCGACGGCCGCGCCGGTGAAGGCCCGTCGCCTTTCGTGCTGGAATTCGATCACGCCGAGATCGAAGAGGGCCCGCTGGGCCATATGGTCGAGGACCGCCACCTGCGCGTGGCCCTGCTCAATACTATCACCGAAACGCCTGCGATCACCCAAATCTCCGGCCGGTCGGTCATCGGGCAGCAGAACGGCGATAGCGGCGCATCGGTGACGTTGGACGACGGCACCGTGCTGCAGGCACGGGTTCTGATCGGTGCCGACGGCATGGCGTCCCAGACCGCAAAGCGCGCGGGCATCCGGCGGATGGAATGGGATTACGGGCAAACCGCGCTGGTCTGTGCGGTGGCGCATGAAAAACCGCATCACGGCACCGCGTATCAGTTCTTCATGCCGCCGGGGCCGCTGGCGATCCTGCCGCTGACCGGCAACCGCTGCTCGATCGTTTGGACAGAAACCGAGGCCGAGGCAGCGCGCATCCAGGCGCTTGACGATTCCGCGTATCTGGCCGAACTGCGCCCGCGTTTCGGCAGCTTTCTAGGCGACATCACGCTGGCGGGCACAAGGTTCACCTATCCGCTGTCGCTGTCGCTGGCACACCGGTTGACCGCGCCGCGCGTCGCATTGATCGGCGACGCTGCCCATCGGGTTCACCCGGTCGCAGGCCAGGGTCTGAACGCGGGGTTGAAGGACGTGGGCGCACTGGCCGAGGTTCTGGTGCAGGCGGCACGCCGGGGCGAGGATATCGGGCGTCAGGACGTGCTTGGCCGCTACCAGCGCTGGCGCCGGTTCGATGTGGCATCACTGGCGCTCGCGACCGACACGGTAACTCGCGCCTTTTCCAACGATAACAGCCTGTTACGCCTTGGCCGCGACCTGGGTATGGGGCTGGTGGGTGCGCTGCCCGGCCTGCGCCGCGGCCTGATCCGCGAGGCCGCCGGCCTGACCGGCGAATTGCCCAAGCTTTTGCGCGGCCAGCCAATCTGAACGTTGTGCCGGTTCAGATCACCCGTTGAACGAACCAAAACGCCCCGACCGCCGCAATGATTATCGAGGCGGGAACCGAGATCATCGCCCGGTACCAGCGCCGACGCCCGAACCACAGTCCCACCGCCAGAAACGCGCCCGCAATGACGCTGAGCTGGCCCAGTTCGACGCCGATATTGAACCCGATCAAACCGGTCACAAAGCGTGCCGGATTCAGCCCGATCTCGCCCAGCACGCTGGCAAATCCCAGGCCGTGCAACAGCCCAAAGCCGAATACCACCGCCGTGCGCCACGGTGTCATGCGCTCAAAAAATACGTTCTCGACCGCCACGTATACGATCGAGGCCGCGATCAGCGGCTCGACGATCGCGGGCGAAATCGAGACGATGCTGAGGCTGGCCAGCGCCAGCGTCACCGTATGGGCCACCGTGAACGCGGTCACCTGCATGAGCAGCGGGCGCATATGCAGCGAGAAGAAAAACAGCCCCAGCACGAACAGGATATGATCAAGCCCCTTGGGCACGATATGCTCGTAGCCGATCAGCACATAGCGGCCAAAGGCCCGCGCGATGCTTTCGCTGGCAATCGCGTCGCGCGGCATCGGCGCGCTGACGTCGCCGCCGGTGAGATAGCCGGAATAGGCGTCGTCGCCCTTGCCCTGCCGCACCACCAGCGGTCCGTAGGCCGCGACCCAACCGACCGTTACATCGCTGCCGTCGGGCGGCAAGTTCGCGCTAAGCGACAGGTGGCTGTCGCGTGGCAGCGCCAGGTCTCCGGTCTGGGGGATGCTGACCGCGTCGATCTCAAGGCGCAGGTTCGTGGCACCGGCGGAAACCAGAATTCCCGGCGCGATCGTGTCCCATCGGTCGCGCAATGCGCGTTCCAGCTGTACCGGGTCCGCCGCCCGCAGGGCATCATAGCGCTCGGCCTGCGGCGCCGAATTCGTGTCGTCCAGCCCCTCCAGGTCGATCCCCGCGACCAGCGATTCCAGCGTCAGGCGAATATCCACGGTGACCCTGTCGGAACTTACCGCCACATCCGCGATTGCCGGGCGAATTTCGTGACCCTTCGCCGGCGCGCCAAGCATCACAATCAGCACAGCGGCGGCCTGCAGGGTTGACATAGCGGCTCGGTAGCCCAGTTTGACGGACGTCCGATAGGAAGAAACGACTGTCATGCGTATGCTAATTTCCCTGCTCGTTGCCGGCGGTCTGGCGTTTCCTGCCGCCGCTCACGAATTCTGGATCTCGCCGGTAAACTATATGATTGACCCCGGAGGGCAACTGATCGCCGATATTCGCGTCGGACAAAATTTCAAGGGCGCGGCCTATTCCTACCTGCCGCCGAAATTCGTGCGTTTCGATCTGGTGACCGGCGACCGGGTTGTCCCGGTAGAGGGACGCATGGGAGATCGCCCTGCATTGTCAATGACCGCGCCGGGCGAGGGCCTGGTGACGGTCGTGCATCAGACGTCCGACTATTTTCTGACCTATACCAAGGCCGAGACATTCGTGAACTTTGTCACGTCGAAGGATTTCGATAGCGTGCTGGAAGCCCACGCGGCCCGCGGTCTGCCCGAAAAGGGGTTCCGCGAACGCTATAGCCGTTATGGCAAAAGCCTGATTTCGGTCGGCAACGGTGCAGGGTCGGACCGCGAGGTTGGGATGGAAACCGAAGCCGTCGCACTGGCCAACCCCTATACCGACGATGTGTCGGGCGGCTTTCCGGTGCAGTTTCTCTATCAGGGCGCGCCACGCGCCGACATCCAGGTCGATCTGTTCGACCGCGCGCCGGGTGCCGAGGCGGTGCATACCAAACTGCGCACCGACGCCGAGGGCAAGGTGCTGTTGCCGGTGACACCGGGGCACGAATATTTGGCCGACGCGGTTGTCATGCGCGTCTTGGAACCCGCAGTCGACAACGATCCGGTCTGGGAATCGCTATGGGCGTCTCTGACATTCATGGTGCCTGCGAATTAACCGATTGGCGGCAATGATGCGCAAAAAGGCTTTTCGAAAAGCCTTAAGCCACGCGAGTTCGAATTCGCGTATCAAAGCGGTTTCGAAACCGCTTTGACAAGGCGCTTCGAAGCGCCTTCCGCGCCTGGAAGAAAAGTGAATCTGCCAGGCATCGTCGCACTCAACGCCGGGCCAGATCCTCCAAAATGCAATCCGCCGCCTTCTCTGCGATCATGTAAACCGCGCTGACCAGGAAATATCCCGGAATGCGCGGAAAGACCGAGGCGTCGGCGATGCGCAGCCCTTTGACCCCATGCACCCG
>CAZRLO010000184.1:0-4480 GCA_964600965.1 uncultured Rhodobacter sp. | reverse complement strand
CCCGCGCCCCGGCCCGGCCGGCGGCAAGAGCCGCGGCAATTCCGGCAGGGCCGGAACCGATCACCAGCAGATCGCAATGCAGATAGCCGTGGTCATAGACATCCGGGTCCGGTTGCATACTGAGCCGCCCGAGCCCGGCGGAGGCGCGGATGAACGGCTCGTATACTTTCTCCCAAAACGATTTCGGCCACATGAATGTCTTGTAGTAGAACCCCGCACTGAGAAATGGCGACAGCAGGTCGTTGGCGGCCATCAGGTCGAATTCAAGCGAGCCGCGGTGGTTCTGGCTGGTCGCGTGCAGCCCGTCAAAAAGCTCTGCGGTCGTCGCGCGGGTGTTGGGTTCCTGTGCGGCCCCGCGGCGCAGCTGCACCATGGCGCTGGGTTCTTCTGATCCGGCAGAAAAGATGCCGCGCGGGCGGTGGTATTTGAATGACCGCGCAACCAGGCGCTGACCATTGGCCAAAAGCGCGGAGGCCAGGGTATCGCCCTGATATCCTGTCATATTCCCGCCGTTGAACGAAAAGGTCAGGCGGCGTGTGCGGTCGATCAAACCGCCGTTCAACCGGTTTGGCTGGCTCATCTGCCGCGCCCCCGTTTTCGGGCTACGTCGCGCGCCATTTCGACCTGGGTGATCTCGTGTGTCAGCGTGTTGCGCGTGACCACCAGCCAGGATCGGTCGCCCTGCTCATGATACCAAAGTTCCTGATGGGCGCCCGCCGGGTTGTCGCGCAGATAGGCGTAATCGTGGAAAGCCTCTTCGATACCCTGGGCCATGCCATCCGGGCGGTCGATCATGGACGCGTCGCCCTTGTAGACGAATTCCGCAGCATCGCGCGGGCCAAGTAACGGGTGGTTGATGATCATCGTCTGGTCGCCCTCAATGCAGGTTCGGCTGGGCACCCATGCCCTTTTCGTCTATCGGTGCGCCGTGCAGGAACCGGTCGAGCCGATAGTCTTGCGCAACCTCATGGGGCCGGCCAGTGGCCAGCAGATGCGCATAGCAATACCCGCTGGCCGGCGTCGCCTTGAACCCGCCGTAACACCAGCCACCGTTGAAATAGAGCCCGTCGATATGGGTCCGGTCGATGAAGGGCGAGCCGTCCATCGACATGTCCATCAACCCGCCCCACATGCGGAGTAGCCGCGCCCGGCCGATCATCGGCATGATCGCCATGCCGCCTTCGCACACATCCTCGACCACGGGCAGGTTTCCGCGCTGGGCGTAAGAGTTGTAGCCATCGATATCGCCGCCAAAGACCAGCCCGCCCTTGTCGGACTGGCTGACATAGAAATGCCCGGCACCGAAGGTTATGACGCCTGGGAGAGTCGGCTTCAGACCTTCGGTGACGAAAGCCTGCAAAACATGGCTTTCGATGGGCAACCGCATTCCGGCCTGTGACATCACGCGGCTGGACGAGCCGGCCACGCAGACCGCAACTTTGTTGGCGCGAATTGGGCCTCGGGACGTTTCGACGCCCTTGCAGACACCGTTTTCCACCTGAAACCCGGTGACTTCGCAATTCTGGATGATGTCGACACCGCGCATATCCGCGCCGCGCGCGTAACCCCAGGCAACCGCATCATGGCGCACGGTGCCGCCGCGCCTTTGGCGCAGCGCGCCCTGAATCGGGAACCGCGCGTTGTCATAATCCAGAAACGGGCAGAGATCGCGGATTTCCTTCGGTCCCAACAGGTCCGAATCCGCGCCGGACAGCCGCATTGCGTTGGCGCGGCGGGCAAACGCATCGCGCTGCGCGTCGTTGTGGATCAGGTTGATGATCGAGCGCTGGCTGACCATCGCATTATAGTTGAAGTCCTGCTCCAGATTTTCCCAAAGCTTCAGTGAAAGCTCATAGAACGGCTGGTTTCCCGGCAGCAGGTAATTAGAGCGGATGATGGTCGTATTGCGCCCGACATTGCCGGACCCGATCCAGCCTTTTTCCAGCACGGCGACATTGGTCAGCCCATGCTCCCTGGCCAGATAATACGCGGTGGCCAGCCCGTGCCCGCCGCCGCCGATGATGATGACATCGTATTCTGGTTTCGGCTCCCGCTCGCGCCAGACCGGTTGCCAGCCCTTGTTGCCGGTCAGCCCCTGCCAGAAAACCTTGAATGCGGAATAACCCATGCGTCGCGACTCGTTTGATTGCCGGACAAAGAGTGCGCGGAACCGGGATGATAGACTTTTCCAATCCAGACCGCTAACTACCGAAAATGGACAAAAGTGATCCGAAACCGCCCCGGCGCATCGGGGTTTTACCCATACCGGGATTCGCATTGATGTCCTACGCCTGCGTGGTTGAACCCATGCGGGCCGCCAATCTGTTGAGCGGCAGGGCGCTTTACGACATTGAGCATTTCGCGACGCGCGACGCGGTGCCCAGCTCCGGCGCGGCGACAGCGGTGGCCGACAACAACGTTGGTGAAACCCCGCCGCTCGATTATCTGTTCGTCGTCGCCGGCGGCGATCCGGCGGCATATCAAGACGCAAAAGTGTTCGCCTGGCTGGGTCGCATGGCGCGGCGCGGCGTATTGCTCGGCGGGGTGTCCGGCGGGCCGGTAATCCTGGCCCGGGCCGGGCTGATGTCGGGCCGCCGCATGACGGTACATTGGGAACATGCCCAGACGCTGGCCGAAATCTCGCCCGGGCTCCTGATCGAAAAGTCGCTATACGTGATTGACCGGGATCGCGTGACATGCGCGGGCGGCACCGCGCCGCTGGACATGATGCACGCGTTGATTGCGCACGATCTTGGCACCGATTTTGCCAGACGTGTCAGCGACTGGTTTTTGCATACCGACATACGGCCCTCGTCCGGTGCCCAGCGCGCCGGGATAGTCGAGCGTGTCGGGACGACGTCGGCCCCGATACTGGACGCGGTCGAGGCGATGGAAAATCACATTGCTGACCCGTTGGGCCTATCCGATATGGCCATTATTGCCGGGGTGTCGCCAAGGCAGTTAAACCGGTTGTTCCGATCCAGGCTGGGCCGTTCGACGATGAGTTATTACCGTCATCTGCGGCTGGAAACGGCAGCGCGGCTGGTGACGCAGTCGCCGCTGCCGCTGACCGAGGTCGCCCTGGCGACGGGATTTGCCAATTCCGCCCATTTTTCCAAGGCATATTCGGCCGAGTTTGGCGTTCCGCCGTCGCGGATGCGCAAATGACGAACATTTTATCAGTGGCCGCAATCCGCGAAAACCTGTGGGCGAACCTTCGGTCAGCGTCTGTTCCCGACACCGCATTGGACTGGGTGCATGCCGTTTTCTGATTTCAAATGGGTGCGCTGGTTTGCGGCGGTGCCGGTTAGCCAAGCGCCATATGCGCCATGATCTGACCGTGATCAGAGGCCAGCTTATTGTACGGTGCCTCGGGGTGTGAGCCGTCGGTCAGGTGATCGTTCAGAACGCTGAAATATTCCATGTTTCCAATCCGGCCCTCAAAATCCGGGTGGAAATGCCGGGACATCAAGATCTGGTCAATCGACTCGAAATTTCCCCCGAAGGCGGCGGTATAGACCATGTCCCGCGCCGATTTTCGCACGAACAGCTTTTCCGCCGAGTGCAGCCGCACGCGGTCGATGTCTTCGGCGATCTGAGCAGCCTCTTCCCGGGAATAGCGCTCGTTCGCCGCCTTGGCATCATGCCGGCGCATCCAGGCGTAATTCTTGAAGGGTGTCTCGCCGGTGATGATCTCGGTCGAGACCGCATTTTCACCGTCGTTCATGTCGCCCAGCACCATCACCGGGCGACCGCGATCCAGCTCGTCCACGATCAGCCCGCGCAGCACCCAGGCCTCGGCCATGCGCCGCAGTCCGGCGCGCAAACTGCCCAGCATCCGATCATGGGCGCGGTAGTTCAGAAGGTCCGCCTCGGGCGCAAAATCTGCCGCCTCCGCCTTGATGAATTCGCCCAGCTTCGATTTCAGATGGCAGTTGAAGATGGTGACCACTTGGCCACCGATCGGCACCCGCACCTTTAAGATCGGGCGCGACAGTCGGTCGATCCGAAAAACCCCGGCATCGCCCCCGCCCAGACCGGAAAAGTCTATGCTCAGCGCCGGGTTCAGGTCTTGCACGATTTCCGGTGCCTGCTGAAACCCGAACCGCGACAGGGTTGCGAGGCCTGGTCGCCGATGTCCCGGTTCGCCGTCATTTGCGTTCGGCGCAAAAGCCAGCGCTGCGCCCTCATACCCGTCGGATTTCAGTTTTCGAAAAATAGCTTTCTTGCGGTAGCTTTTCGACCGGTCGGGCAGGGCGGCCTGGTTCAGTTCTTGGGCCCGTGCGTCACTCTCGGCGATCACACCACGCAGCGCGCCCTCTTCGAAAATCTCCTGAAAACAGACGATATCTGCCGACAGGCTCAGCAATTGATCGGCCAGCCAATCCTGTTTCCAGGCATGTTCCTCGGGCGTGTATTTTTCGAACCGGTAGTATTCCTTGTCCGGCCCAATCAGGTTTTTGACGTTGAAACTGGCAAT
>CAZRLO010000183.1:3894-4498 GCA_964600965.1 uncultured Rhodobacter sp. | reverse complement strand
CCAAGAAAAACGTGCATCCAGGCAAGATCGCGTCCACCTCTCAGGAGGTCGAGATCATGGTGCTGGAGATCGACAGCGCCAAACGCCGGGTGTCGCTGGGTCTCAAACAGACCATGCGCAACCCGTGGGAAGTGTTCGCCGAGAATTTCCCGGTCGGTACCGAGGTCGAGGGCGAGGTCAAGAACATCACCGAGTTCGGTCTGTTCGTGGGCCTTGAAAGCGACATTGATGGCATGGTGCACCTGTCCGACCTTTCCTGGGACGAGCGCGGCGAGGACGCGATACAGAACTATCGCAAGGGCGACGTCGTTCAGGCGGTGGTCACCGAGGTCGATACCGACAAAGAGCGCATCTCACTATCGATTAAGGCGGTGGGGGGTGACACGTTCACCGAGGCCACCGACGGCGTCAAGCGCGGCTCGATCATCACGGTTTCGGTGACCTCGATCGAGGATGGCGGCATCGAGGTCGAGCATGAGGGCATGAAGGCCTTTATCCGCCGGTCGGATCTGAGCCGTGACCGTGCCGAACAGCGCCCCGAGCGCTTTCAGGTCGGTGACAAGGTCGACGTGCGTATCACAAACATCGATAGCAAAACCCGTCG
>CAZRLO010000183.1:0-3884 GCA_964600965.1 uncultured Rhodobacter sp. | reverse complement strand
TGCCAAGTCGCGCCGTCTGGGTCTTAGCATCCAAGCCCGCGAAATCGCCGAAGAGAAAGAGGCCGTCGAACAATACGGTTCATCCGACAGCGGGGCGTCGCTGGGCGACATTCTTGGCGCGGCACTCAAGGGCGACGAAGAAAAATAGTAACTGCAACGAGCTTTGCAGCGGCGATCGGCCCCGCGCCTGCGGGGCCGATTCTACTTGTGCACCGAATCGATCCTCTGCGCTTGTCAGGGGATGATGTTTGCCGCCTCGATTTGGTGCCTGTTACGATCTATGCCTTATAATTTGCTGAAAAACCGGCAAATTATTGTAGTAATGTGTGAAATCGGAACCGATTCTGTTTTGCAGATTGCCAAATCGCTCTATAATCGGCTCGCCGGAACAAGCCTGCCATCCGGCCAATAATGCGCGCATAGGGGGATACAAGCCATGATTCGTTCGGAATTGATCCAGAAGATCTCTGATGAAAATCCGCATTTGTTCCAGCGAGACGTCGAACGGATTGTGAATACTGTGTTCGAAGAGATTATCGAGGCCATGGCGGGGGGTGACCGGGTCGAATTGCGCGGATTTGGCGCGTTTTCGGTCAAGAAACGTGATGCCAGGATCGGTCGCAATCCGCGAACCGGCGAATCTGTGCAGGTCGAAGAAAAACATGTGCCGTTCTTCAAGACCGGCAAGCTGTTGCGGGACCGTCTGAACGGGAACTAGGTCAAAGGCCGATGCGTTACATTCGTTACGGTGTGCTGGCGATCATCGCGGTGGCGATGGTGACGGTGGCACTTGCCAATCGCGGGTCGGTAACGGTGAACCTGCTGCCGCAGACATTAGCAGAACTGGTGCGGCTTCCGGCGGGGTCCAACTCGACAACTATACCTTTGTTCGTTGTGATTTTCGCGGGTATTCTGGGCGGGGTCCTGCTGGGCTTTGTCTGGGAATGGCTGCGCGAACACAAACACCGCGCCGAGGCGGCCAGAGGGCGGCGCGAAAACGCACAGTTGAATCGCGAGGTCGCACAACTGCGCGACGACAAGGCCGAGGGCGACGACGTGCTGGCATTGCTTGAGGATACCGGCGCTGCGCGGTAGAGCGGCAGGCATGGACAACGTTCGGGTCAAAATCTGCGGCGTGTCGACACCTGACAGCGTCGCGGCCGCGTTTGCTGCGGGTGCGGTCTATATCGGTCTGAATTTTTTTCCCAAATCGCCCCGATTCGTGCAGATCGCGCAGGCGGCGGAACTGGCCCGTGCCATGCCGCCGGGGATCTGCAGGGTTGCGGTGACGGTCGATGCCGAAGACGCTGTCCTGGATGCGATCTGCAAGGCCGTGCCGGTCGACATGCTGCAGCTTCACGGCGGCGAAAGCCCCGGTCGGGTGGCGGCGGTCCGGGCGAAATACGGTCTGCCCGTGATGAAAGCGATCGGCGTGGCAGACGAAGGGGATTTGACCGCACTGACGGAATTTGGCCGCGTCGCCGATCAGCTGCTGGTCGAGGCGAAGCCGCCGAAAGACGCTGAACTGCCCGGCGGAAACGGATTGATTTTCGACTGGCGGCTGATCGCCGGGCGGCGCTGGCCGGTGCCGTGGATGCTGGCAGGCGGTCTGACGCCCGACAATGTGGCCGAAGCAATCCGGCTGACCGGTGCCCGGCAGGTCGATGTGTCCTCGGGTGTGGAAAGCGCGCCGGGGGTGAAGGATGATGGATTGATCAGGGAATTCATCGCCGCAGCGCGTTAGCGCGCTGTTAACCTTGGTATGTGTCTGCTGGGGCATGGCACAAATTCCGGATTTTGTGACGCCTGACAAGTGGCTCGATCAGGTCTTCTCGTCCGGAGAGGCGCTTAAAGGCGGAGTGATCAAGCGGCAGATTCGCGATGTGGAGCGGTTGGTCGGACGCGATTTTTTTCGTCAGAGCTGCGCCGCCGCGGGTTTCAGGCGGTGGAGAACGGGCGGCATTTCGTGATTTTCTGTAACAGCGCACCGATTCGCCGGGTCCCGTGAAAAGGGCCTTCGAAGGCCCTTGCGAAAGCCGCTTCGAAGCGGCTTGGTGGCGCGGTTTCGAAACCGCGTGCAAGGCCGTTCGAACGGCCTTAAGAAAGGCGTTTCGAAACGCCTTGCACCGGTGTACCGGAACGCTCAGAATTCGAAAAATATTGACCGATCGAGCCGCAAATGACCGCCATCTTCCGCGAAGCCACCGGCAAGGATATTCCCGCCATCCTGGCGCTATTACAGGACGATTATCTCGGCGTTGGCCGCGAGGCTGCACGCCTCGAGGACTATCTGGCGGGGTTTGACGCGATGCGGGCCGAAAGCAATAATTATGCCATCGTGGGCCTTCTGAATGGCGACATTGTCGCCACATACCAACTCACATTCATTTCGGGCATTTCGCTTTCCGCCGCGCGCCGCGCGCAGATCGAAGGTGTCCGCGTATCCGCCAGCGTCCGCGGGCACGGTATTGGCGAGGCGCTGATCGCCGACGCCGAAGCGCGCGCGCGGGCCGCCGGCTGCACCCTGCTGCAACTGACCATGAACAAGACGCGCACCGACGCGCAACGGTTCTATGAGCGCGTCGGGTTTACCCCCAGCCACATAGGCTTTAAACGCGATCTGTCCTGAGCGGGAGGCAGCAATGGCCGAAGACCTTATCAACAGCTTCATGACCGGCCCGGACGAAAGCGGCCGGTTCGGCGATTTCGGCGGGCGGTTCGTGTCCGAGACGCTGATGCCGCTGATCCTCGACCTGGAGGCGCGGTATGAGCATGCCAAGACCGACCAGAACTTCTGGGACGAAATGGAGTTTCTGTGGAAGCATTATGTCGGCCGTCCCAGCCCGCTTTATCATGCCGAACGGCTGACCGAGCATCTGGGTGGAGCGAAGATCTACCTCAAGCGCGATGAGCTGAACCATACCGGGGCGCACAAGATCAACAACGTGCTGGGCCAGATCATCCTGGCCCGCCGGATGGGCAAAACCCGCATCATCGCCGAAACCGGTGCCGGGCAGCACGGGGTGGCCACGGCCACGGTCTGCGCCAAGTTCGGGCTGAAATGCGTCGTTTACATGGGCACGCATGATGTCGAGCGCCAGGCGCCGAACGTGTTCCGGATGAAACTGCTGGGGGCCGAAGTGATCCCGGTCACCTCCGGCCGCGGCACGCTGAAGGACGCGATGAACGACGCGCTGCGCGACTGGGTGACCAATGTGCGCGATACGTTTTACTGCATCGGCACGGTGGCGGGCCCGCATCCCTACCCGGCGATGGTACGCGATTTTCAGGCCATTATCGGCAAAGAGGCCAAGGCGCAGATGCAAGAAGCCGAAGGGCGGTTGCCCGACACGGTCATCGCGGCTATCGGCGGCGGGTCGAATGCGATGGGGCTGTTCTTTCCGTTCCTCGACGACAAGCAGGTGCGGATCATCGGGGTCGAAGCGGGCGGTAAGGGCGTGAACTCCAGGATGGAGCATTGTGCGTCGCTGACCGGTGGGCGGCCGGGCGTGTTGCACGGCAACCGCACTTATCTGTTGCAGGATGACGACGGGCAGATTCTGGAAGGGTTTTCGATCTCCGCCGGGCTCGATTATCCCGGCATCGGGCCAGAGCATTCCTGGCTGCACGAGATCGGCCGCGCCGAATATGTGGCAATCACCGATGTCGAGGCGCTGGAGGCGTTTCAGCTGTCCTGTGAGCTGGAGGGCATCATCCCGGCGCTGGAACCCTGCCATGCACTGGCGCACGTGATGAAGATCGCACCGGGCCTGCCCGCCGATCACATTATCTGCATGAATATGTGCGGCCGTGGCGACAAGGATATCTTTACAGTCGCCCGCGCATTGGGGTTGCAGATGGATACCGGCGCGTGACGACGTAAA
>CAZRLO010000182.1:0-4535 GCA_964600965.1 uncultured Rhodobacter sp. | reverse complement strand
TGCGTAAGGCGCTGATTGTTTCCCGCGCGATGATCCGGCCGCCCAAGGCCGCCTGGATCGGGATTTTGAACATGTGCTGGGGGATCAGTTCCTTGAGTTTCTCGACCATGGCGCGGCCCCGCGTCTCGGCCCGGTCGCGATGGACCATGGTGCTGAGGGCGTCGACCGGTTCGTCGTTGACGAGGATCTGCATCTTGACCAGAAAATCCTCGCGATAGCCGGCCATCTGGTAATCGAAGCTGGCGTAACCCTTTGTTACCGATTTCAGGCGATCGTAGAAGTCGAAAACCACTTCGTTCAGCGGCAGGTCGTAGACCACCATGGCGCGCGAACCGGCATAGGTCAGGTCGGCCTGAATACCGCGCCGGTCCTGGCAGAGTTTCAGCACGTCGCCGAGGTATTCGTCGGGCACGAGGATCGTGGCGGTGATGCGCGGCTCTTCGATATGGTCGATATGGGCCGGGTCGGGCATGTCGGCGGGGTTGTGCATTTCCAGCACCGAGCCGTCGCGCATATGTATCTGGTAGATCACGCTGGGTGCGGTGGTGATCAGTTCGATGTCATATTCGCGCTCCAGCCGGTCGCGGATCACTTCGAGGTGCAACAGGCCAAGGAACCCGCAGCGAAAACCAAAGCCAAGCGCGGCGCTGGTCTCCATTTCGGTCGAGAAACTGGCGTCGTTCAGCGACAGCTTGGCAATGGCCTCGCGCAGATCCTCGAACTCGGCGTTGTCGACCGGGAAGAGGCCGCAGAAGACGACGGGCTGTGACGGCGCGAAGCCCGGCAGCGGTTCGGCCACGCCGTTTTTTTCATGCGTGATCGTGTCGCCCACGGCGGTGTCGCGGACCTGTTTGATGCTGGCGGTCAGAAAACCGATCTCGCCGGGGCCAAGGGCGGCGATATTGTCCATCTGCGGGCGGAACACGCCGATCCGGTCGACCGGATAGGTGGCGTTGGCGTTCATCATGCGGATGCGGTCGCCCTTGCGCAGAACACCGTCGATGATGCGAACCAGAACCACGACGCCGAGATAGGCATCGTACCAGCTATCGACCAGCATGGCCCTGAGGGGGGCGTCGCGTGCGCCCTTGGGGGCTGGCAGGCGGGTGACGATCGCCTCCAGAGTTTCGGCAATGCCAATGCCCGATTTGGCCGACACCAGCAGGGCATCGGATGCGTCAATGCCGATCACGTCTTCGATCTGGGTCGCGACGCGTTCGGGTTCGGACGCGGGCAGGTCGATCTTGTTCAGGACCGGGACGATCTCGTGATCCGCCTCGATGGCCTGATAGACGTTGGCCAGCGTCTGCGCTTCGACGCCCTGGGTCGAGTCCACGACCAGCAACGAGCCTTCGACCGCGCGCATGGAGCGGGAAACCTCGTAGGCGAAATCGACGTGGCCCGGCGTGTCGATCAGGTTCAGGACGTAATCGTCGCCATCCTGCGCCCGGTATTCGATGCGCACCGTGTTGGCCTTGATGGTGATCCCGCGCTCGCGCTCGATATCCATGGTGTCGAGCAATTGCGCCGCCATATCCCGCGCGGCAACGGTGCCGGTCGCCTGAATCAGGCGATCCGCCAGCGTCGATTTCCCGTGGTCGATATGGGCGACGATGGAGAAATTGCGGATATGGTTGGGGTCGGTCATGGGTGCGGGATATGGGGCGGTTTTGAAGGTTGGTCAAGGGAGGGTTGGGTTTGGGCGCAGTCTTCCCGGCGCAGGCCGGGATCTCATGGAGAAAGTGCGGTGCCAGTTTCGGGAGGTCCCCGCTTGCGCGGGGATGACATCCGGGTCGCGCGCGGGTGGGGTGTCCGGCGAAATCGTGTGGTGGTGATCGAGATTTCGGGAAGCGGCCCTTCAATGAACCATTTTTTTCAATTCCAAAAATGGTGAATCGCCGGGCATGGCCGCTCTGGCGCGACCGGAATCAAGGGTTCCAAGACCACAAACCGCTGGATTGGCGGCCAGAGCGGCAGGGGGCGCTGATCCCGGAGGCGGAATCGGGCAGGGGATCGGTACGAACTAACCATCTGACATCATTGAAGCAATCGACATGTCGGAACTGGTGATCACGATTGTCCGGGTGGCGGTGGATGATCTGAAGGAAAAAACAGAAAGAGAGCGTCCGATCTGGGAGCGGATCAAAACCGCAATTGCATGGCTTGTACCGCCGGCCCGAACGACCCAACCACATTGCGTGGCGGGTATCGGTCGCGCATCCGAAGCCCAGGACCTGCCGACTGCGCGGGACCAAGGGCGCATGCCCGACGCGCACCATTCGGCCGTACCCCGGCACGGCGATACCCGGCTTTGGGAGGCACCAAGGCCAAGGCTCGCCGGGAAACCTGAACCGTTCGACGGAGAAAGACCGGTCTTTCGGCCGTTGGAATTGCGGCAGTTTCGCGTGTATGTGAGAAATGGCTGGGTGACCATGTTGACGCCGGAATTCGCGCGGCGGCGAAAACCGGCGGCCAGGTCGGTGCGACCGCAGTCCGGGATTTTTTGTGCCGGTCCGACCCAAGGTGTAATTGGCATCAACAAGAGCGATTGAGTCGGCTTCCAGGTGGGTTGGTTACTTTTTCCAACGCAATCGCGTGCCACCGCAAGGCAGTGTCGACCCGGAGGGCGCTGCCCGGGATTTTATCCCGGCCACGTCAACAGGCGAGCGGACCGCGCGAACTCTGCGCAAATTGCCGCCACCCCGACATTCCGAAACCCCTTGCCGTCCCGCGCCCTTCACGCTTAGCCTTCTGGCGAAAGGACGCCCCATGACCCCCCGCAGCCCCATCGCCGAACTGCCGACGCACAGCGTCACCAACATGCCGCCACCCATTGGCGATCAGGATC
This sequence comes from uncultured Rhodobacter sp., assembly GCA_964600965.1. Taxonomy (GTDB): domain Bacteria; phylum Pseudomonadota; class Alphaproteobacteria; order Rhodobacterales; family Rhodobacteraceae; genus UBA5972. Next base: position 1,687 of record CAZRLO010000182.1, on the reverse strand, counting down.
TTTGGGCCGGGGATGCGGGTTTGCGGCACTGGGCCCAGGTTCAGGGCGCGAACTGGGCGCAGGACAGGCTTGCATCCGTCGGCAAGGCGGCGGGCAGCATGGAAACATTCGATCTGGCCGATCTGGCCAACCGGCATGTTCCCGAACTCAGGGCGTTTGACCGCTATGGGATGCGCATCGATCAGGTCGCCTTTCACCCGGCCTATCACGACCTGATGCGGCTGGCGATCGAACATGAAATTCCCAGTTTCGCGTGGCGGCATTCCGGGGCGGGCGCGCAGGTGGCCCATGCGGCCATGACCTATATGTTCAGCCAGCCCGAGGGTGGCGTGATGTGCCCGATGGCAATGACCTATGCGGTCATTCCGTCGCTCAGGGGTACGCCCGCGATTGCCGACGAATGGCTGCCGCGCCTGCTTTCGACCGAATACGATCGGCGCGACATTCCGGCGGGCGAAAAGACCGGCGCGACCATCGGCATGTTCATGACGGAAAAACAGGGCGGCTCGGACGTACGGAGCAATTCCACCACCGCCACGCCGCTGGGCGAGCGGACCGGCAAGGCCGCCCAATACCTGCTGACGGGGCACAAGTTTTTCTGTTCGGCCCCGATGTGCGATGCGTTTCTGGTGCTGGCCCATGCGCCGGGCGGGTTGTCGTGTTTTCTGGTGCCGCGCTGGAAACCGGACGGGCGGCGCAACCACCTTTTCATCCAGCGGCTGAAAGACAAGCTGGGCAACCGGTCGAACGCATCGAGCGAGATGGAGTTTCTGGATACCCACGCCGTGATGGTCGGCGACGAAGGGCGGGGCGTTCGCACGATCATCGACATGGTGCAGGGCAACCGGATCTATTGCGCGATGGCCTCGGCCGGGCTGATGCGTCAGGCACTGGTGCAGGCGCTGCATCACACGCGACATCGCAGCGCTTTTCAGAAACGCCTGATCGACCAGCCGCTGATGCAGAATGTGTTGGCCGATCTGGCCGTCGAGACCGAGGCCGCGCTGGCCCTGGGGCTGCGGGTTGCGCGGGCGATCGACGAGGGGCTGGCGGGGGATGCAGACGCGGCGGCCTTTGCCCGGCTGGGAACGGCGGTCGCGAAATACTGGAATTGCAAGCGGGCACCTTACGCGGTTTTCGAGGCGATGGAATGCCTGGGCGGCCCCGGCTATATCGAAGATACGATCCTGCCGCGCCTTTACCGCGAGGCCCCGGTCAATTCGATCTGGGAGGGCTCGGGCAATGTGGTCTGTCTGGACGTGCTCAGGGCGATCGGGCGCGAACCGGCGGCGCTGTCGGCATTATGGGCCGAGCTTGATGCAGCGCGTGGCACCGATGCGCGGCTTGACGCTGCCATCGACCGGTTGAAGGAGATGCTGGGTCAGGCGGGCGGGCTTGAAGCGCAGGCGCGCAGTATCACCGAACTGATGTCACAGACGCTGGCAGGGGCGCTGCTGGTGCGGCACGGTACGGTGGAAGTGGCCGAGGCTTACTGTGCGTCGCGGCTGGGAACGGTGTTTTCCGGCGCCTTCGGGACGCTGCCGGCCGGAACCGATCTTGCCGCAATCATCTCGCGCGCTGCCGTCTGAACGCGCCGCGATGCGGTCGTTCCTGATGAGGAACGACCGCGAGGGGGGGGATGGGCGGTGGCGTGGTTATTCGGATATCTGGGCGACAAATAACCGAT
>CAZRLO010000181.1:0-4554 GCA_964600965.1 uncultured Rhodobacter sp. | reverse complement strand
TTAGGTCTGGAGATTGACCACGACGATAGTCATGCGGCACGTCCGTCGATGCGTGACCAAGATTTTGCCCTGCTGATTCACGGTACTCAACCGGCGGGAAGTGAAGCCGCTACAGCGTTGAAAGAGTTAAAAGGTAAAGGTTCATATTCTAGAAAGAAGGCAGGTGTATAATGCACTCATCAGAATATAAAGAAAAAAAAGAGCGTGAAGCAATTCTCGACGAACGATATAGGGGGCATGTTGTCCGCCGATGGGTATTACTGTCGGCAATATGGGTGTATGTGTTGGGGTATGTGTTTGAACTTTTTATGAGGTACTTTGGATAATGCAAATTTTATCAACTGAATGTAGTGAAGAGCAACAAAAAGAAGATATGCCGGAGCTGCTAAGGTTTAACGCCGAAGCGTGTGAAACGGAAATGCTCTGGGAGTTCTTTGGTGGAACTATCACGCTGCCGAACGGGAATAGCTATCAGGTTATAAACTAGGGCCCCGCACATTGCATGCCAAAAGTTTTTCGAGATTTATTAAAGTTTACCCTTGACTTGTGCCGATAAATATAGTATACTTAATACATAAGAAGTTAATCACACACAAGGGAGAGTGAAATGGGTTTAGACCAATATGCGGTAATCAGATTAGATACTAAGGACGAAGAAGGAAACTACGAATCGGAAGAACTCGCCTATTGGCGTAAGCACCCACACCTACAGGGTTTTATGCAAAACCTATATGCCGAAAAGGGTGGCGAAGGCGAATTTAATTGCGTCGATGTTGAGTTGGGTTTAGCAGACATTGATGCACTTGAGGCTAGTGTCAAGGGCGACGAATTGCCGGAAACGGGTGGATTCTTCTTTGGTGACGATTCAAGCGAATACTACAAGGAGTTCGATTTAGAGTTTTGCGAAAATGCTCGCAAGGCTTTAGCTGATGGGAAAACAGTAGTCTATTCAAGTTGGTGGTAAAAATCTCAAAAAAGATTAAAGTTTTGGGGTTGACAATGCCGATAAATATAGTATAATGGAAGAGTTGTTTAGGAAGTGTTTTTTTGAAAGGGAGAGACTTATGAAAGTTTCACGAGTTATCGACGCTAAGAGTCTTAGCAATGTGTATTACAGTTGGGGCGATGAGTTGCAGTTGACTGTTGACGGCGGGTGTATAAACATCAAGTTAGATAAAGAATCTATCCGTCGTCTTGCGACCGTTCTCAATGCAAAGATTAAAGAGCAGGAAGAGGAAGAAGCTGAGAGATTAGCTGAACTCGCTGCTGAGAAAGAATCGGAAGAATCGGAAGAATTAGAAGAAGTGTAGTTTTAGGAAAGTCTCAACTTTTTAAGGAGAATTTGATTATGTCTAAGTATCCAAAAGTAGGTGAACGTGTTGCCTTCTCGTATCATGGAAAAGCTCGTGTCGGTACTGTCGAGGATAAAACCCGAAAGTATATGACGTTGGAACACTTTGATACGAAAACAGGTCGTCAGTATTCAAACTTTAAGTTTGAGAAAGTTGACGGTCGGGCAGACAAGGACACGGGCATCACTACTCTGTAGTATCCTTTCCTTGGGTGTTTCCTTTCCTGAGTCCTCGCTGGCTTCGGCTGGCGGGGACTTTAAAAGGATCTTTTTATATTGTAAATAAGGGAGAATGAATGAAGACTTTAGGAATTGACAGCGTTGTTATGGTTGAAGATACCAAGGCAACTGTCACCGACATCACGCACACTAACGTGAAACTAACCACGGAAGAAAAGAATCCAAAGAGACTGAGCTTCACTTTTGAAGCTGTCAACGTCATGCTAGACAAAGGAAGCCTGACGGTGCTACAAGTATAACTCGTGTGTGTGTGTTTGTGTGCGAAGGCCCTCTACTGGTTATGCTGGTAGAGGGTTTTTTCGTTGGCACGCTATGTGCGGGCACATTGCCCCCCATCCGAGGGGTGTATCGGCTAACCCTCGCGGGTCGGGTCTATGAAGGATAGCAAGCATTTCTTAAAAAAACATTAAAGATTAGTATTGACAATGGTCGATATATATAGTATAATAAGGAAACATAAGGAGACAAGTATGATAGATCCAAAGAAACGAGTACAGGTGTACTTCAATCTACACAAACGTGTGTGGAGTGTTCGTCAGTCTGGTTTGGTTGTCGAGCATACAAAAGCTATTGTTTTGCGAGACGTAAGATTTCTGGTTGGTAAAGCTGGTAGGGAAAAAGTTCTTAAGGAGCAACGTAAAAATGTACATGCGTATGCAAGTGGCTACGTGTGTAAACCTGAAGACCTGCCCACTATACCTGAGAGAATAAACGCAGTGACGTACAACCCGTATAAGCACGAGACATTCGTCTACGTAGAAAATGGTGCGGCGTGTCTGACTGCGGATTATGCCGAGTTACAGCTGGAAAATAAAAGGCCAGTTGTAGAGGGAATTTGGGTTTAAATTAAAGTTTAGGCTTGACAATAGCCGATATATATGGTATACTCAATTGAGTAAGGTAAGTTGGTTTTTCTTAAGGAGAGTTATTATGGCTCGCACTGACGTTGTAGAGTTTGTTAAAACATGGCAGTCTAGCGAAAGTCGGCAACAAGTTGCTGATAAGCTGGAGGTGACTTACGGTTCTATCGTAAGTCGTGAAAAGACCCTGCGAAAGCATGGTGTCAATCTGAAAGTGATGGCGAAGCAGCCTCGTGGTATTCAGATTAATGCTAATGCCCTCAATGACCTAATCTCACAGATTGATGGTTAGGAGGTTATGATGCCGAAGTATTATGTACTATCCGGCTTCATACATGAGGTAATCGACGCTGAGAGTCCAATGGGTGCCTGTGTTAAGGTGGTCAACAAATATGAAAACGATCATCAAAAACTACAGCACCTAACGGACTTTGCAGTGTCTGAGCGTGGACTATGGCACAATGAGTTCGACCCTGAATCTGATAGCATGGTTGATCTTGGGGGTGTCTTGGAAAACGCCGGATGGAATTTGGAATAGGGGTTGACTTCCCCTGCCTTATATGGTAAAATAAGTTATTGCTTACTATATGTTTTTAGAAAGGACATGTTATGCTAGGACAAGAAAAGAAGGATAACTACGCTGGCGACTTCGTTTTAAACGGTCAGAAAACCAGCGAAGAGAAGGGTTTTAAAAATGTCTCGTCAAAATGGCTAGACAAGTGTATCGACTACGATACAGCGATGGATAAGATTGCTGACGATCAGCGTAAGATTCAAGACTTACGCGCTCCGCTCAATGATTTTACGCCGATTGTAAACGACAGTAATGAAGCTGTTTTGAGATACAAGGACGGTCGCCACTTCAAGCCGACTGACCATGCACTTAAAAATATCGCGGTTGCTGGTCGCACGTCTGACTGGATGCTGAGGGATTTGCGTAATGAAAAAACCGCAGGTTCCAAAGATGATATCCTTTTCAAGCGTGATCGAGAGGATGCTGAGTTGTTGGTTCACTGTCTAGAACAGACACTATGGCGAGAAGATCGTTTCGATCAGGATAAAGAGCGTTTGTGGCGTACATGGTCTGACGGATCTCTACGTGCTATGCTCTCTGATAAGTATGCCATTGTAAACAACTCGTGGGTTATGGAAGTAATCCGTGAAGCTGTACCCGCTGGTATGCTTTCCCATTGGCGTGGTGATGCCGACAATATGTACGGCAATGTATTGATTCCCGATTCCATTCGTCAAGAGGATGATTCTGATTATGGCGGAATGCTATCTATCGGAAACTCTGAAATTGGTATGCGGCGGATTTCTTCAACGCCCTCTGTATTTCGTGCAATCTGCATGAATGGTTGTATATGGGATCAAGAGAAGGGTAAGTCTATTCGTCAAGTTCATCGTGGCGAGATTGATCTATCCCTGCTTAAATACGAGATTATACAAAATCTCAATAATCAGATTCCTTTGATGGATCAAGGTATCGATCTGCTGTTGAAGCTGAGAAGCTACGGCAACGAAGGTGTTCCGATGTCTAAGATTGTGGGACAGGTTTGTTCTGACAATCGAGTGACTAAGAAACATTCCTTTGGCGTTCTCAAGGCGTTTGCTGTTGAAAAGAGTGAAGTCGAAGAACTAGCTAACACCGCTTTCGGTGTGGCTAACGCTTTTACTCGATTCGGTCAAACTCTTGGTGACGATGGTTGGGTTAAGTTCGACGAGATTGGTGGTAAGATTGCCAACATGACCGAAGCGAAATGGAGTTCAACCGTCAAGAGTGCAAAGAGCATGGATGATAAGCAGCTTGAAAAGCTGTTTGGGAGTATCGCTGCATGAGCATAATCTCAGTGGGCTGCTTGCTCGGCCTACTGTGGAGCTTATGTATTTTTATGCGTGATGCGTCATCCGAGTAAGCGAAGGGCCTCGTGGGATCTATCCTGCGGGGCCTTTTTTCGTTTTTGGGGTTGACAAGGCGGGGGCAATGTGCTCTAGCATAGTTTATGCCAAAAGTCAAGAAAATTCTATTGCAATCCGCGACTTTTTCCGATATAATAGTATAGGGTGCGTACCCTGCCCTCGTCGCAGCTAAAGCGTTCGGGC
>CAZRLO010000180.1:0-4601 GCA_964600965.1 uncultured Rhodobacter sp. | reverse complement strand
ACCGTCGAGGATTGCCTGGACCGGGTCGATGCGTTGAAACGCATCGGCGTTGCGGAGATCGCCTGTCTGATCGACTATGGTATCGCTAAAGACGAGGTTTTGCAGGGGCTGGAACCGCTGGCCGAGGTCTTGCGCCGCGCCAATGCCGGTGCCGACATTGCCGAGGATGATTTTTCCATCGCGGCGCAGATCCAACGCCACCGCGTGACCCATATGCAATGCACGCCCTCGATGGCGCAGATGATGGTTCTCAGCGATGAGGCCAGGACCGCGCTGGCGCAGCTCAAGCAGCTTTTTGTTGGCGGCGAGGCTTTGCCTGCGGCGCTTGCCCGCGATCTGCAACACGCCACCAGCGCCACAATCTGCAACATGTACGGACCCACCGAAACCACGATCTGGTCAACGGTCGGTAATGTCGGTGACGGGCCCGTCACTATCGGGCGTCCGATCGCCAATACCCGCGTTTATGTTCTGGACGACGCGTTGCAGCCGGTGCCGGTTGGCGTAGCGGGAGAGCTTTACGTCGCAGGCGAAGGTGTCACATGCGGCTACTTGAACCGCGATGACCTGACCAATGAACGGTTCCTGCCGGAGCCGTTCGATGCTTGTGAAAACAGTTCCGCGATGTACCGCACCGGGGATCTGGTGCGCTGGCTGCCCGACGGCAGGCTGGAATTCCTCGGCCGCAACGACACCCAGGTCAAAATCCGCGGACACCGGATAGAGCTGGGCGAGATCGAGACCGCGCTGACCGAAGCCGACGGCATCACTGCCGCCGTCGTGGTGCCGCGCAGGGACAGTGCCGGATCGCAAAGCCTGGCCGCCTATCTGATCGCCGCCGAACCGGTTGACGAACCCGCACTGCGCGCCGCACTCGCCACCCGCCTGCCGGATTATATGGTGCCTGCAAAGCTGTTAACACTTGACACTTTCCCGTTGACGCCAAACAAAAAAATCGATCGCAGGGCGCTGGCGATGATCGACCCGACGCCGGTTGAAACCCGTGCGTCAGCGTCCATTGCCAGCGAGGGCACAGAGGCAAGGATCGCGGCGATCTGGACAAAAATCCTTGGCGTGACCGGCATTGGTGCGAGTGACAATTTCTTCGACCTCGGCGGCCATTCGCTGCTGGCGGTGCAGGTGCATCGCGAACTGCGCGAGGAATTCAGCGCCCCGCGTCTGTCGGTCACCGACATTTTCGCCGCACCCACGCTTGCGGCGATCGCTGAAACCGTCGAACGGCGGCTGGGTTCAAAGACCAAACCCACAATCCCGCGAGCAGATGCGATCCCGGCCGGTCGGTCCGAGGCAATCTCAAAACGCCGCGCGATGCGCGCGCGTCGAGAAGTGGAGCTGGGCCAACCGCGATGAGTTATTCCCTGCTCCCCAGCCCGCCCGCCAATCGCAACGCGCCGCCCGCGCCCGATGCCGGACGAATCCGGCGCGGCGCGCTTACCAGTGACGCCTTGGCCGAGCTTCAGATCGCCGCCCAGAGGTTGTTCGGATCGGGAGTTGCCGTCGCGGTCACAAACCCCAGCCTTCGCGGCGGGATGCTGATGCCCGCCGAGGAACCAGCCGTCGCCCGCGCGGCGCCGTCCAGACGGCGCGAGTTTGCCGCCGGACGCGCCGCGGCCCGCCGTGCGATTGCCGATCTGGACCAACCCAACTGTGCCATCCCCAAGGGCCCCGGAGGTGCGCCGGTCTGGCCACCCGGAATCACCGGCAGCATTTCGCATTGTGACACCGCGTGTATCGCGGTGGCATCACAGGCCCGCCGTTTCGCGTCGCTGGGTGTGGATGTCGAGGTGGCCGCACCGCTTGACCCGGTGCTGACCGACATCATCTGCTCAGAATCCGAACTGGTCCGCATCGCGCGCCTGCCCGCCAGGCGGCAGGCGCTGATGGCGACGATGATATTTTCCGCCAAGGAGGCCGCCTATAAGTGCCAGTTTCCCTTGACCGGACACCTGTTTGATTTCAACGGGTTCGAGATCGGTCTTGATCTTCGTCAGCGCCGGTTCACTGCTACATTCGCGACAGGAAATCAGGTGTTCCCGAAGGGATATAGCATCGAGGGGCGGTATGCGATTACCGAGGGGTTAATCGTCACTGCCGCCCGTCTGCGCCAAAGCGATCTGCCCGCAACCGCCCGGGAAACGCGGCAATGACCATCATAACCCCAACCCCGGATATCAGAACATCGACGCGCATGGAGACCAGCGCAGGTCCGACCCCTGCGATACCGCTGACCCCGGTGCAACTGGGGCTGATCTATGAAAGCAACCTGTCGAATGCGCCGCATGTCAATCTCGAACAGATCGTCTGCCAGCTGAACGACGAACCCGTGGACCTGCCCGCGATGACCGGGGCATGGCGATGGCTGGCGGCGCGGCACGCGATATTGCGCATGGCGATCCATTGCCACGACACCGCCGAACCGTTTCAGACCGTGCATCCAGAAATCGATATCGAAATCGACGTGATTGATCTGAGCGCCTACAAACCTGGGGTCCAGGACAAAAAGCTGCAGGCCTGGTTGAAGGATGACCGCGCGCACGGAGCCGACCTGTCATCCGCCCCGTGCTGGCGGCTGACATGGTTGGTGTTCGGCGCGCGGCGCTCGGTCCTGATCTGGACCTTTCATCACGCGCTGCTGGACGGGCGCAGCTTTGCAATGCTGCTGAGAGAGGTATTTGACCGCTACACTGCGGCAGTGACCGGGGCTTTGGATTCGGACATCGGCACAACCGGCAGGGGGCCGGAATTTGCCGATCACTGTCAGGCTGTGAAAGCGATGGAACCAGGGTCCGCAAAATCATTCTTTCAGGACTATCTGGCGGGTTTCAACGCGCCGAACACCGTGGATATCGGCAGCGGTCCACGCTCGCAGAACGCCAGAAAAGAACTGGCCGGGCGGATCATGCCCCGCAGCTTTGGTCGGGCGCTTGCGAAAAAAGCGGAAAACACCGGGTCCACGGTCGCCACCCTGATCCAGGCGGTATGGGGCGCGGTCGTGGCGCGAACCTCTAACCGACAGGACGCGGTGATCGGACTCACGATTTCCGGCCGCCACCTGATAGACAATGCCAATTCGGTCGCAGGTTGCCTCATCAACACACTCCCGGTCCGGATTCCGATCAAAGCAGACCTCGGCATCGACGCGCTGATTGCCCAACTTCGCCGCGACCGCCTGGCGGCACGGGATCACGAGCATACGGCGCTGACCGATATTGCCGAATGGTGCGATATGCCCGCCGCGGGCCCGCTGTTCGAAACTGCGGTGATGTTTGAGCGTGCCACGCTCAACGCCACGCTGCGCGCCGCCGGAGGTGTTTGGCGGACGCGTCAGTTCGAATTATTGGAAGAGGGTGCGCTGCCGCTGACGCTTGCGGTTTATGGCGATGCCGAAATGCAGTTCCGGCTGGAATATGATCCAGCGCGCTACGGGGCGGCCTGCGCCGGTCGACTGCTGGATTACACTTTGAACCTGCTGGAAAAATTCACAACCCTGCCCGGCGACACACCGCTTGGCGAGGTTGATATGCTGTCGCCCGCCGAACGTGACCGCGTATTGCGCCTGGGATGCGACGCCAGCCGCGCGCCGAATCTGGAAAAGCCGGTGGATTGTCTGGTCACGGCGTTCGAGGCGCGGGCTGCGATGTTTCCGGCGAAAACCGCGGTCTCGATGCCGTCAAACCCAGAGGTGCTGACCTATGCCCAGCTTGACCGCCGGGCAAACCGGCTTGCCCGCCACCTGCGCCAGGAAAATATCGGCCCCGGCCAGCTGGTCGCGATCTGCCTGCCACGTTCTTACGATTTCATCGTCGCGCTGCTGGCGGTCCTGAAATCAGGTGCCGCTTTCGTGCCAGTCGACCCGTCGTACCCCGATGCCGCAATTGATCACATGCTTGTCGATTCTGGCGCGATCTGCGTGCTGACGCAAAGCGACTGCAGTCCGGATGCAACCAACGCAACCACCATTTTTCTTGACCAGCCAGCGCGGTTTTTGCAGCTGCCCGACACCGCCCCGCCGCGCAGCGCATCCGATCCAGACCGGACCGCCTACGTTATTTACACATCCGGATCGACCGGCGTACCTAAGGGTGTGCGTATTTCACATGCGGCTCTGGCTGCACATATCGCCGCGGTCACCGATGAATACGACCTTGAGCAATGGGACCGTATCCCGCAGATCGCAGGCTTGAGTTTCGACGTATCGCTGGAAGAGATTTTGCCGACTTTGCTTGCTGGCGGGGAACTGATCCTGCGCGATGACGCAATGGCCGAATCCATGCCTGCCCTGCTGGAAACGGCGCAGGATTTCGAAATGACGGTTCTCAATCTGCCAACCGGGATCTGGCATTCGCTGGTCGACCACATGAGTTTGGCCGCCGCTCGGCTGCCCGGCTCGGTCCGTCTGGTGATCATCGGCGGAGAGGCCGCATCGCCGCGCCACCTGGCGCGCTGGCGCGAAATGGTCCCCTATGTCCGCCTGTTGAACTGCTACGGACCCAGCGAGGCCACCATAACGGCAACCGCATATGATCCCGCTGAATCCGACGCGTTGGCGACGGATGAAGATGTGCCCATCGGTCGCCCTT
>CAZRLO010000179.1:0-4616 GCA_964600965.1 uncultured Rhodobacter sp. | reverse complement strand
TGATGAACCTGTCGATGATCGGGGCGCTGGGCAAAATGTACGAGTGGGAAATTCACCTGAATGGCGCATTGAACAACGGTGTCAGCAAAGAGCAGGTCCGTGCCATCATCCACGTGATCGGCATCTATTGCGGCGTGCCGCAATCGCTGGAATGTTTTCGCGTCGCCCGGAAAGTGCTTGAAGATCGGGAATTGATCTGACCGGGCGGGTCAGTTTTCGGGAAATTTACGGCCGGCTTGGTTTTCGTGGAAAACCTGTCGCCGCGCGCCGCGCCGATGCAAAAATTCCGGGCCTAAAAAGCCCGGGCGCTAACGTCCGGGCCAGTATCAACCTTGTCTGAATCTTTGTCAGGAGACCGCGAACTCCGGATAGGCCTCCATCCCCAGTTCGGTTGTGTCCAGACCGTTGACTTCGGCCTCCTCGTCCACCCGGATGCCTACGACAGCCTTCAGTAACAGCCAGACCGCCGCCGTGACTGCGCAGACGAACGCGCCAACCACTGCGATGGAATAAAGCTGGGTCAGCAGGTTTGCGTCGGGGTTGGTCAGAACCACCGCAAGGGTGCCCCAGATACCGGCGAACAGATGTACCGGGATCGCGCCGACCACGTCGTCGATCTTTAGCTTGTCAAGGAACGGCACCGCGAAAACCACAATCACACCGCCGACGGCACCGATGAGTGTTGCCATCCCCAAACTGGGAGTAAGAGGTTCGGCGGTGATCGACACCAGCCCGGCCAAGGCACCGTTCAGCACCATCGTCAGGTCGGGTTTTTTGTAAAGAAGCTGAGTCAGGATCAAAGCAATCACCGCTCCGCCCGCGGCCGCAGTGTTTGTGTTGGCAAAAATCCGGCTGATATCCGTCACGTTGCCTGCGGTATCCATGTATAGCTGCGATCCGCCGTTGAAACCGAACCAGCCCATCCACAGGATGAACGTGCCCAGTGTCGCCAGCGGCAGGTTGGAGCCCAGCATCGGGATCACCTTGCCGTCCTTGTACTTGCCGATGCGGGGCCCAAGGATCAGCGCGCCGACAAGTGCTGCCCAGCCGCCGACCGAATGCACGACTGTCGAACCGGCAAAATCAAGGAAACCGGCCTGATCAAGGAAACCACCGCCCCATTTCCAGCTCGCCTGGATCGGGTAGATGATTCCGGTCAGCAGGATCGTGAAGATAAGGAACGGCCACAGCCTGATCCGTTCTGCCAGCGCACCCGAAACGATCGACGCGGTGGCCGCGCAAAACATCAACTGAAAGAAAAAGTCGGAACCGACCGATGCGTAGGTCAGGTCAGGGTCTGCGCCTTCTAGCCCCACCGGCTCCATCGAGGCGGCAGAAAATGCGCCCACAATACCGTCGATCGACCAGCCGTCGCCGGGATACATCAGGTTGTAACCGACCAGCCAGTACATCAACGCGGCAAAGCTGAAGAGGCCCATGTTCTTCATCAGCTGCATGGTCGTGTTCTTTTGACGAACCAGGCCGGCCTCGAGCATGGTGAATCCAGCGGCCATCCAGAACACCAGAAAGCCCGTCACCAGGAACATGAAGGTGGTGAATATATAGCCGATTTCAGCATTCAGCGGCGTTGTGTCGGCCTCTTGTGCCAGCCCCGCGACCGGTAGGACCGCCAGCGCGATGGACATTGTCGGGGTTCTCAGTTGCATCTTGTCATTCCTCTCCATTCTCTGGGCATTCACACCTCAGAGCGCATCCTCATTGAATTCGCCGGTGCGCACGCGCACCGCACTTTCCACGTCGATCACGAAAATTTTGCCGTCACCGATCCGGTCGGTTTTGGTCGTCGACTGGATGGTCTCGACCACCTGATCGGCCGGTTCCCCCGGCACCACGATCTCCAGCCGTACCTTCGGTACAAAGCTGACCGCGTATTCTGCACCGCGGCAAATTTCTGTACCGCCCGACCGCGCGCCGAACCCTCTCACTTCGGTCACCATCATCCCGCGTACGCCGATTTCGGTCAGCGCGGTGCGCACCTCGTCGAGCTTGAACGGTTTGATGGCGGCAATTATCTGTTTCACGTCTTTCCCCGTTCGGACTGGCCGGCGGGCCTGTTGGAATTCCACGGGATGCAAACTCGGCGCTGCAGCGCAGAAATGGCAATACAGGCGGGTCGGAAAACGTATCTAATAATTAGAATGTGCACGATTTTTGCACAAATTGCCATAATCGACTAATTTTTGTGCATAGTTTGAAGGCATGGCTGGCGAATATGGGAATTTATTGCGCGCATGCCTTTTGTAATACGCGGCACATTCTGGCGATGTTGTGGGTCCACATTTTGATTGCAACGCTGTAAGCTGCCGCAAAACAAAGGCCGGGCAGGGCAATTCATGAGTACTTCGGGCAAGCGCAAACCGCGTGTTGTGAACACACGAAAGAAAAAGCCGGCCACGCGCCGCGCCGCGCCGAAACGGCGTACCCGGCGGACCAAACCTCGCGGAAATCTGGTCACAAGAATTTTTCGCGCCACGTTCGGATGGATTTGGCGTTTGCTCTGGCGGCTGTTCTGGCGCGGCTTTGCCGTGGTAATGCTGATCGTCGGACTGACGGTCTGGTATTATTATGCCCAGTTACCACCGGTGGCCGATTTGTTGGACGCGCGCACACGCGGTTCTGTCACGATGCTGGACCGAAACGGAGATATCTTCGCCTGGCGCGGAGAGCAGTTTGGCGGGAACATATCGGCCGACACCGTTTCGCCAGAGCTAAAAAACGCGGTGGTGGCGACCGAGGACAAACGATTTTACCGCCATTTCGGTGTAAGCCCACGCGGCATCGCCAGCGCAATCCGGATCAATATTCGCGAGGGCCGCGGGCCGCTGTCCGGTCATGGCGGAAGCACAATAACGCAACAGGTGGCGAAACTCATGTGTCTGGGCGTGCCCTACGACAAGGACACCTGGGAATCCGAGGCCGACTATGAGGCGGACTGCCGACGCGGCTCTATGTGGCGCAAGCTTAAGGAGATGCCATTCGCGGTGGCGATGGAATTGAAGTATTCCAAGGACGAGATTTTGACGGTCTATCTGAACCGCGCCTATCTGGGTGCAGGTGCATACGGATTCGAGGCTGCCGCCCAGCGCTATTTCGGCAAATCGGCGGCAGAAGTGAACGCCCCCGAAGCGGCGATGCTGGCGGGGCTATTGACTGCGCCGTCGCGCTACGCGCCGACCAACAATTTGGCACGATCGCAGGATCGCGCCTCGGTGGTGCTGAATTTGATGGCCGACCAGGGCTATCTCACCAACGCCGATGCTGCCGCCGCCAAGGCAGCACCTGCCGAGCTGTCGACAGCGGCACAGGCGCGCGCGGGTGGATATTTCGCCGATTGGGTGATGGAACGCGGCCCTTCATTTTTGACCCGCGACACCACCGAGGACGTGATCATCAGGACCACATTCGACCAGCGCATCCAGACCGCCGCCGAAGAAGCGTTGCAGGCGGTTTTGGATGAAAAGCTCAAACCCGGCAGCAAGGCGCAGGCGGCGATCGTCATCATGTCCGCCGACGGTGCGGTGCGCGCAATGGTGGGCGGTCGGCAGTTCACCGGCATCGCGGGTGCCTTCAACCGTGCGGTCATGGCGAAACGGCAGACCGGAAGCGCCTTCAAACCCTTCGTTTACGCGACCGCCCTGGACCTGGGATATCGCTTTGACGACACGGTTCTGGACGCGCCCCTGACCATCAATATCCCCGGTTCCGGCCCGTGGAGCCCCAAGAACTACACACGGGAATTTCTGGGCGAAGTTACCCTGACCGAGGCGCTTGTGCGCTCGCTCAACATTCCGGCAGTGCGGATCAGCGAGGCGGTGGGCCGCGACAAGGTGCGCACGGTGGCCGAGAGCTTTGGAATCGAGAGCGACCTCGCGGTGGGTCCGGCGCTGGCGCTTGGCACCTCCGAATCGACCCTGATCGAGATGACGGGTGCCTATGCCGGCATCCTCAACGGCGGCTCGTCGGTGCGGCCCTATGGGCTGGTCGAATTGCGCCTGATGGGCGACGAGGCACCGTTGATGGGCCAGGTCGGCGGCATGGGCGAACGCGTGATTTCGCCATTGGCCGCGCGGCAGCTGATCTACATGATGAACCAGGTGATCGAGCGCGGCACCGGTCAGCGTGCGCGGCTCGACGGCCGCCCGGTGGCGGGCAAGACCGGGACCACACAGGCCACCCGTGACGCGTGGTTTCTGGGCTTCACCGCCGATTACGTCGCCGGGGTCTGGATGGGCTACGACGACAACACACCGCTGACCGGCGTCACCGGCGGCGGTCTGCCGGCGGAGATCTGGCGCGAGGTGATGGCGCGGATGCATGAGGGATTGCCGGTGCGGCCGCTGCCGATGATCGACCCGGCGGAAATGCCGCGCAACGTGCCCGAGCCAGCGCCGGGATTCAATGAACGCGGCCGGCGCGGCAATGCGATCGACGACGTGCTGCGGTCGATCTTTGGCAGACGCAACTGAGCATTGGCCGGGATTGGCCAGAGCGGGTTCGACGACGCGCCGTCGGTCACGCAAAGCTGACGCATTTCTGGGTAACCCCGCCGGCGGTCCGGATTTCAGCCGGCCTTTCGCAGATCGGAAATCAGCGCG
>CAZRLO010000178.1:0-4620 GCA_964600965.1 uncultured Rhodobacter sp. | reverse complement strand
TCGGGTCCACCGCCGGATCCTCGAACCGCTCGACCAGATCGCGGGCCACCGCGTCGAGCCGCGTCTGGATACCCGGTGCCGCGACATCGCGCAGGTCGAACAGACCCGCCAAACTGCCGCCTGCAATCGCGCCGCTTGCCGCATCGGTCGAGACCGGCTTGCCGTTGATGGTCAGGCCGGACAAGGTACCGGCCCCGATGCTCATGTCAGCTGTGATCACACCTGAGAAGGTAAAATCCAGTACCGCAGGACCGCCATCCAGCAGAATGGCCCCGCCCGGCGTGAACAGCGCCACCGAGCCGTTGTCGCGCGGCACCTCGCGCAAGGGTATCAGTTCGGCAATGCCGTCGATCACCCGCTGGCGTTCATCGATCAGCGGGTTGGCGTCGCCCGCGGTGCCGGCAGAGCGCAATATCTGCGCGTTGAGATCGGCCACCTGCTGTAACGCGGTGTTGATGAAATCGACGTTGCCCGCGATCTGCTGGTCGGCGCGCATCCGTTCGCTCTGAACCATGCCAGAGATCGCATTCAGCTTATTGGTGACAGACCGCGCCGCATCAACCGCTGCGGACAGGCGCGCCTCGCTGTCGGGGCGGCTGCCGGCCTGGATCAGCGCCGCCTCCAGCGCCGACATGCGGGCCGACAGAGAGCCTGGATCGTCCGGCAGACCGATGGCCGTTTCCATGCCTTGTAAAAATTTCGCGCCCACCATCGCCTGGCCCAGTGCCGCATCCGCCAGCCGCCGGTTTCCGATCAGGGCGGCATCCACCTGCCGGTTAATCCCGGCGACGCGCACACCGGTGCCCTGTCCGCCGACGATGCGCTGCGCCAGTTCCACCTCGCGCCGACCGTAGCCGTCGGTGGTGGCATTGGCGATATTGGACGACACCGTCTGGGCCATCCGGCTGATCGCCGTAAGCCCGGAAAGGGCGTTGCCAAGAGTGCCGGTCAGGCTCATCTCAGATTACCGCGCGCCGCCCGTTAGCGTTTGATATTGGTGGTTTCCTGCAGCATTTCGTCGACGGTCTGGATCACCTTGGCATTCGATGAATAGGCCCGCTGGGTCTGAATCAGGTCGGTCAGTTCGCCCGCCACATCGGTGGCCGATTCTTCGCGGGAATAGCCTGCAACCTCGCCGGCCGGGCCGTCACCGGCATCCCACATGAAAAACGCACCGCTGTCGGGTGAGACCTGGTAGGTCTGGTTCGATAACGAGATCAGCCCGTTGGGATTGGGTACGTCGACCACCGGGATCTGATAAATCGTGCGGGTGAAGCCCGCGTCATAGATCGCGTGCACGAAGCCGTTCGAATCCACCTCGACCCCGGTCAGATTGCCCACCGGAGAACCGTTCTTGGTAATCTGCACCGGCGCAAAACTGTCCGACAACTGGGTCATGCCCTCGCTGTCGCCCAGCATTCCGATATTCAGGTTCAGCGGACCGCCCGCGACCGTCAAGGCAATTTCGCCTGTCGCGGAATCATATGCGCCGCCGGAAACCACCGCGACCGACTGCAACGTACCGCCTGCCGTGCGGCTGTCGTCGAATGTCAGCGTGTATTCGCCCACCACCGCGCCGCCGGAGGCGCTGTCGGAAATGGTCATTGTCCATTCGTTGGAACTGCCCGAGGCCGGAACCGTCGGAGTAAAGCTGATATCCAGCGTCTCCGACGTGCCCAGATTGCCGTAATACTCGATCGACAGGTCCTGCGGGTCGCCGCTGGCCCCGGCGACAGTCGCGGTGGCGGGCAGGTTGACGCCCAGCGTCATCTGCGTGGTCGGATCGCCGGCAAACTGATTGACGTTGACCTGCACCGGTTCCAACCCGGCGACGGTGTCGCGCGGGTAGGTCGGCATCGTGCCGTCGACATTGGCGGGCCAGCCCATCAGCACCAGGCCGGTCTGGGTGGTCAGAATGCCGTTGGCGTCGGGGCGGAACGACCCGGTCGTCATCAGCTGCAGCGGGTAATTGCTGGTCGTGTTGCCCAGCGAGACAGCGGTGGTGACCGGCAGCATGCCACGCCCGCTGATCGCCAGATCGGTGGCGTTGCTGGTCGAAATCAGTGGACCGCGTTCGTCGATGAGGCGTTGCGTGGTACTTCGAACGCCGCCCGCAGAATACGAGCCGGTATTGCCGCGGATCACCAGCGAGTGAAAATCCGCCTCTGACCGCTTGTAGCCGAATGTCGATGAGTTTGCGATGTTGTCGGAAATGGTCGCCAGGCGGGTGGCGTTGGCGTTAAGCCCGGCCACGCCTGCGGCCAGCGAAGAGGATATTGTCATTGGGTGCGCCTTTCTGCTGCATAGCCCGATAGCTGCCGTCATCCTTAGGACCGGCGGCTTAACAGCGGGCTAACAGTTAAAATGCGCTCCTTTTTTGGCTACTTCTCCTGTCGCAACAGGATCAGCTCTATCCGGTTGTTGCGCGGGGCCATCGGATTGCTTGCCACCGGTTTTCGGTCGGCGAATCCGCTGACACGCTGCACCTGTTCCTCGGGCAATCCGTTCCGGGCAAGCGCCAGCCTGATGCGGTCGGCGCGGTCGTGGCTGAGGTCCCATACCGGATTATCCGCCAGAACGATCGGACGCGCACGGGTGAATCCGTTGATCGCAACGTCGTTTCTTACCAGCGCGAACACCTCTGCAATCACTCCCGTAAGGGCGGTCATGATCGGTGACGGTACATCCGTGCCCGGCGCGAACAGTGGCTCGCCCGGCAGATCGTAAAGCTCCACGATCAACCCTTCGTCGGTCACTCGGGTCAGGATGTGGCGCGCCATTTCGGGACTGACCAGACTTTCGCCGGATTTCGCGCTCAGCTTTTCCTCGATGCTTTCCAGCGCCTGTTTGTCCTCAGCCTCGGGCGTGGTTTCCTTTTCCGCATCGCTGACACCGCTGTCGCCACTTGCCATGTGCTTTTCCGAGGGATTGCGCTGAGTGGCACCATTGCCGGAGCGCGCAAGCGTGGATTCCGAGAATATGTCCTCGCCGCCGAACGAACCGTCGCCGCCACCCGAAATCCGGTTGACCGGGATCGTCGGACTGAAATAGTCGGCGATCCCCTTGCGCTGCTTTTCTGTCGTTGCATTCAACAGCCACATCAGCAGAAAGAACGCCATCATCGCGGTCACGAAGTCGGCGTAGGCTACTTTCCACGCACCGCCATGATGGCCGTCGCCGCCGGCTACCTTCTTTCGCTTGATGATAATTGGCGCAATGTCATTCG
Organism: uncultured Rhodobacter sp.; assembly: GCA_964600965.1. Taxonomy (GTDB): domain Bacteria; phylum Pseudomonadota; class Alphaproteobacteria; order Rhodobacterales; family Rhodobacteraceae; genus UBA5972. The sequence continues at coordinate 1,394 of CAZRLO010000178.1, read as the reverse complement.
CGCTCATCCCACCACCTCATTTCTCACCCAGACTCAGGGCTATCAAAGGCAGATGAACGCGTGTTTAACCTTTCGAATTGTCGATATTTCGGTTCGCACGGATCATGTCGGCGGCCTTTTCGGCGATCATGATAACCGGTGCATTGGTGTTGCCGCTGGTGATCGTCGGCATGACCGAGGCGTCCACCACGCGCAGGCCATTAATGCCGCGCAGGCGCAGTGCCGGGTCCAACGGCGCCTCTGCATCCGCGCCCATGCGGACGGTGCCCACCGGGTGAAAGATGGTGGTCCCGATGTCCCCGGCGGCGCGGATCAGTTGCTCTTCGGTTTCGGCGTCGGGACCGGGGCGAAATTCCTGCGGATGATAGTGCGCAAACGCGGGCTGACCGACGATCCGGCGGGTCAGGCGGATCGCGGCGGCGGCGATACGGCGGTCCTTGGCGGCAGAAAGATAATTCGGGCTGATCCGCGGATGGGCCCGCGGGTCCGGGCTGGCGATGCGCACATTCCCGCAGCTTTCAGGTCGCAGGTTGCAGACGCTGGCGGTGATTGCATCGAACGGGTGCAGCGGCGCGCCGAACGCGTCCAGCGACAGGGGTTGCACATGGTATTCCAGATCGGGGGTTGCCGCGTCCGGGCCGGATCTGGCAAATGCGCCCAGTTGCGACGGTGCCATCGACATCGGCCCGGTCCGGAACATCGCATATTCCGCCGCGATCTTCGCCTTGCCCCAAATGCTGGCCGAGGTGGTGTTCAGTGTTTTCGCGCCGTGCACCTTATAGGCGCAGCGGATCTGCAGGTGATCCTGCAGGTTTTCGCCGATCTCCGGCACATCAAGTGCCACGCCAATCCCGTACCGCCGCAGCAACGCGCCCGGACCGATGCCTGACAGTTGCAATATCTGTGGCGAACCGATGGCACCGGCGCACAGGATGACCTCTCGGGTGGCGCGCAACTCCCGGAGATCACCGCCCTTCCGATAGCGGACGCCGACCGCGTTGCGACCCTCCAGAATGATGCTTTCCGTCTGGGCCCGCGTCTCGATCCGCAACGTGTCGCGTCGCCGCGCGGGGCGCAGAAACGCCTTGGCGGTATTCCAGCGAAACCCGGACCGCTGATTGACCCGGAAATACCCCACGCCCTCATTGTCGCCAGTGTTGAAATCGTCGGTTTCCGGCAGACCCGCCTGCACCGCGGCGGCCAGAAAATCGTCCAGAATCGGCCAGTGCAGCCGCTGATTCTCGACCCGCCACTCGCCGCCTGACCCGTGCAGATCGCTGGCACCGTCGACGTAATCCTCGGATTTCCTGAAGTAAGGCAGAACATCGTCCCAGGCCCAGCCGGTATTGCCCAACTGACGCCAGTGATCATAATCCGCTGCCTGCCCGCGGATG
>CAZRLO010000177.1:0-4644 GCA_964600965.1 uncultured Rhodobacter sp. | reverse complement strand
CAGCCAGAGATGACGGCGGGGGCGATGATCGGCAGGGTGACCAGCCGGAAAGCCTCCAAAGGTGAGCAGCCGAGGTCGAGGGCGGCCTCTTCGAGGCTGCGGTCAAAGCTGACCAGCCGGGACGAGACCACGACCGAGACATAGCACAGGCTGAAGGTGGTATGCGCCAGAACCACGGTCAGAATGCCGCGGTCCAGCCCGATGCCGATGAACAACAGCAACAGCGACAGGCCGGTGATCACTTCGGGCATCACCAGCGGTGCGTAGATCATGCCGGAAAACAGCGTGCGGCCCAAAAACCGCCCGCCACGCACCAGAACGTAGGCTGCCATGGTACCCAGCACCGTGGCGATGGTCGAGGAATAGACCGCCACCTTCAGCGTCACCCAGGCGGCGTCGAGGAAGGCCTCGTTCTGCATCAGTTCGCCATACCATTTTGTCGAGAACCCGGCCCAGACGGTGACCAGCTTGGAGGCGTTGAAGCTGTAGATGATCAAGATCACCATCGGCAGGTAGAGAAAGGCAAAACCAAGCGTCAGCGAGGTGGCGTTGAACCAGGAAAAGCGTTTCATGATCGTGACCGCCCGCCAAACGGAGTGCCTGCGGCACGCTTTTCTGGCACTTCGTGCGATTGGGGCTCTGCCCCAAACCCCGGGATATTTTCGAACCAGAGAAGTTGAAGGTTGCTCATTGCTCTGCCTCGCGCTGTTTTTGTTCGTTGCGCTGGAACAGGATGATCGGGATGATCAGGATCAAGAGCAGGATAACGGCGACGGCGGAGGCCACCGGCCAGTCGCGGTTGGAGAAGAACTCCTCCCACAGCACCTTGCCGATCATCAGGGTTTTCGAACCGCCCAAAAGCGAGGGGATGACGAATTCGCCCAGCGTCGGGATGAACACCAGAAACGAGCCTGCGATGATGCCGGGACGCGACAGCGGGACGGTAGTCAGCCAGAACGCCTGCAGCCGCGAACAACCCAGATCCTCGGCGGCCTCCAGCAGCGAATGATCCATGCGTTCCAGCGAGGCATAGATCGGCAGCACCATGAAGGGCAGGTAGGTGTAGACAATGCCGATATAGACCGCGACGTTGGTGTTCAGGATGATCAGCGGGTCGTCGATCAGCCCGAGACCCAGCAACAGCTGGTTGAGATAGCCTTCCTGGCTAAGAATGCCGATCCAGGAATAGACCCGGATCAGGAAACTGGTCCAGAACGGCAGGATCACCAGCATCAGCAGCGTCGGACGCCAGCTTTCGTCCGCCCGCGCCATGGCATAGGCGATCGGGTAGCCGACGATCAGCGTCAGCACGGTCGAGATGGCGGCGATCTTCAGGCTGGACAGGTAGGCCTTCCAGTAAAGGTCATCGGTGGCCAGGAACGTAAAATTTTCGAAATCCAGTTCTGCCCAGAACGCGCGGACCCCCTGCCAGCCCTGGCTGAAGTCAAGCGTGGGCAGATACGGCGGGATCGCCAGGGCGGTGTCGCTGAGAGAGATCTTCAGCACGATCAGGAACGGGATCAGAAACAGCGCCAGAAGCCATAAGTAGGGCACTGCGATCAGGGTAAAGCGGCGCATTTGCTAGCGGTCCAGCACGACGCCGGCGGTCTCGGACCAGGAGAGCCAGACGTCGTCATCCCAGGTGAACTCGCGGGCGGCCCCGCGGTCGGTATTGGCGGTCTGCGCCTTGATGACTTTGCCGCCCTGCAACTCGACGTGATAGGTCGAGATGTTGCCCAGATAGGCGATGTCCAGAACCTTGCCTGACATCGCATTGCCGCGACCCTGCGGTTTTGCCGCCGAGATTGCCACTTTTTCGGGGCGCACCGCCATGAAAACGGTGGCACCTTTGGATATCGCAAGACCGGTTGCGCCGCTGAGCACCGGCTGGCCCTCGGCCCAGTGGACGCCGACCGTGCCGTCGCCCGGTTCCGCACGGCCCTCGATGATGTTCACGTCGCCGATGAAATCCGCCACATAGGTCGAGTTCGGCGTTTCATAGATTGCGTCCGGCGTGGCCACCTGCTCCAGTCGTCCATGATCCATCACCGCGACCCGGCTGGCCACCGTCATCGCCTCTTCCTGATCGTGGGTGACGATGACGAATGTGGTGCCGGTCTTTTCCTGAATGTCCATCAGTTCGAACTGGGTTTCCTGGCGCAGTTTCTTGTCCAGCGCGCCCAGCGGTTCGTCGAGCAGCAGCAGTTTCGGCGCCTTGGCCAGGGCGCGGGCCAGCGCGACGCGCTGACGCTGGCCGCCGGATATCTGATGCGGTTTGCGCGATGCGAACTGGCCAAGCTGCACCAGCGCGATCATCTCTTCGGTGCGGGCACGAACCCGGTCGGCGGGCAGACGGTCGCGCTTCAGCCCGAAGGCGATATTGTCGAACACGGTCAAGTGCGGGAACAGCGCGTATGACTGGAACATCATGTTGGTGGCGCGCTTGTTCGGCGGCACCCCGGCGATGTCCTGCTCGTCGAGCAGAATGGTGCCCTCGGTCGCCGCCTCGAACCCGGCCAGCATCCGCATCAGCGTGGTCTTGCCGCAGCCCGAGGGTCCGAGCAGGGCAAAGAACTCCTGTTCGTAGATGTCCAGGTCGATATTGTCGATCGCGGTGAACGCGCCGAACCTCTTGGTGACGCCCTGGAACCGGATCAGCGGCTTGGCGGCAGGGTCATCCCAGGGGGCGAATTTCTCGGGTGCGGTCATCGGCAAGGACCCCGGTTTGTCGCCAACGCGGCCCCCGACCCGATCCGGAACCTCCGCCCCGGACCGGGCCGAAGGCCCCGGCGCGGGGGCCGGGGCGGTGGCGTGTACATTGTCAGCGCAGCCTTAAGTGCCTGATTTGATCTTGGTCCACATCCGGGTGACGATACGTTGTATCTTCGCATCATAAGGCGTTGTGGTGTATAGGTTTTTCAGCGTCTCCTCACTGGGATAGACCGCCGGATCGCCGATCACGTCCTCAACCAGCAGCGGCTGCGACGCAATGTTGCCATTTGCGTAGTAGACGTAGTTTGACGCATCCGCGATGTTCTGTGCGTCCATGATGAAGTTCAGGAACACATGCGCGCCGTCGGGGTTGGGCGCGTCGATCGGGATCGCCATTTGGTCGAACCACATCAGCGCGCCCTCGCTGGGCGCGTTATAGGCAATCTCGACGCCATTGTCGGCCTCCCAGGCGCGGTCGCGGGCCTGCAGCACGTCGCCGGACCAGCCGAACGCCACGCAGATATCGCCGTTTGCCAATGCGTTGATGTATTCGCTGCTGTGGTACTTCAGAACATACGGACGTATGGCGGCCAGAAGAGGTTCAGCCTTGGCGATGACATCGGCATCGTGGCTGTCGGGATCTTCGCCCAGATAGGCCAACGCCGCCGGGATCATCTCTGTCGGGGCGTCCAGCAGGTGCACCCCGCAAGCGCTGAGTTTTTCCATGTTGGCAGGATCGAATATCAGCGCAAGCGAGCCGATGGGCGCGTCTTCGCCCAGAACCTCTTTCACTTTGTCGAGGTTGACGCCCAGCCCGGTGGTGCCCCACATGTAGTTGATCGAATAGGCGTTGCCGGGGTCGTATTTCGCGGTCCGCGCTTTGATCGCGTCCCACATGTTGCCGGCGTTGGAAAGCTTGGCAAAGTCGAGCGGCTGGAACGCACCGGCGGTAATCTGGCGTTGCAGGAAAGTGCCGGACGGCACCACCACGTCATAGCCCGACCCGCCGGCAAGCATCTTGGTTTCCAGCACTTCGTTGCTGTCAAACACGTCATAGACCAGGTCAAGGCCGGTTTCGGCTTCGAACTTTTCCAGCAATGCCTCGTCTATATAGTCCGACCAGTTATAGACACGGACTTCGTCGGCCAAGGCTGCCGATGCGGCCACAGCCAGCGCCAAAAGAGATGTTGCAGTGTATTTCATGACGTTCCCCCCGGGGTCTGTTGGTGTTTGGTGTTTTGATTTTTCGGCATTTGACCCAAATTTTGCCCGTGGCGCAATATGGCATTTGGCAGAAATTTGATCTAATCTACGAAAATTCGACGATTTTGGTGCCAACAGAGGATCGAATGAATCAAAGGATCGAAAAAATCCCGGCCCATCAGCAGGTCTACCAGCGCCTGCGCGAGATGATTCTCTTTGGTGAATTGGCCCCCGGACAGCCGGTTACGATTCTGGGCCTGATCGACCGGTTGGAAGCGGGTATGACCCCGGTCAGAGAGGCGTTGCGCCGGCTGGCCGCCGAGGGCGCGCTGGAGGCGCTGGGCAATCGCCGTGTTACCGTTCCTGAACTTGACGCAGGCGCCTTGCAAGAGATCGCCTTTGCCCGGCTGGCGATAGAACCGAAACTGGCGGAAATGTCCTGTAAATCTCTGACAAAAAATGATATGGATGGAATTTTGGATCAGGACAATGCGCTGAATGCCGCTATTGCACGGGGCGATGTAGCCGGCTATCTGAGGCGTAATTTCAACTTTCACATGGCAATCTATCAGGCCGCCGGCGCGCCGGTTCTGTTGTCGCTGACACTTGCGCTATGGCTGCGTGTCGGTCCTTCGTTGCGGGTGGTGTGCGGTCGCTGGGGAACGATGAATCTGGCAGATTGCCACCAACATGCGCTGGCGGCGATGCGCGCAGGCGACAGTCCGGCCC
>CAZRLO010000176.1:0-4703 GCA_964600965.1 uncultured Rhodobacter sp. | reverse complement strand
GGGTCAACGGCGCCTTCACCTTTTCGCCCGACGGCAACCCGCTGGTGGGCCCGGTGCGCGGCGTGCGCAATTACTGGCTGGCCTGCGGCGTGATGGCCGGGTTTCTGCAAGGCGGCGGGGTTGGCAAAACGTTGGCTGAATGGATGATCCATGGCGAGACCGAGGCCGATGCCTGGTCCATGGACATCGCGCGATATGGCAGATTCACCTCGAACCGCGAATATATCCGCCAGACGACCGGGCAATTCTATTCGCGTCGGTTCGTCATGACCTATCCGAACCAGCAGCTTCCTGCCGGCCGCAAACTGAAACGCGCCCCCGCCCACACGGCGATGGATCAGGCGGGATGCGTCTGGGGCGAAAGCTGGGCGTTGGAGGTGCCCCTGATGTTTGGCCCCAAAGGTTTTGCTGAAACCCCCACGCTGAAACGATCCAACGCCTTTGACGAAGTGGCGAAAGAGGTGCGGGCGGTGCGCGAAGACGTCGGACTGCTCGATATTTCCGGCTTCTCCCGTTTCCGCGTTTCGGGGCGCGGGGCGGAACAATGGCTCGACCGCATGTTCGCAACCAGACTGCCCAAACCGGGGCGCGCCAGGCTGGCAGTGGCGCTGGCGCCTTCCGGGCGGCTCAAGGGCGATCTGACGCTGCTGAACTGGGGCGACGGTTCCTGGTGGATCATGGGCAGCTATTACCTGCGCGAATGGCACATGCGCTGGTTCCACGACCATCTGGAAGACGGCGTATCGGTGCGCGACATTTCAGATGGGGTGGTCGGTTTTTCGATCACCGGCCCGAAATCCCGCGATGTTCTGGCCGGACTGACGCATCAGGATGTTTCCAACGAGGCGCTGCCGTTTCTGGGTTGCCAGAGCATCGATGTCGGCCTGATCCGCGCCCGCGTCGCGCGGATGTCGGTGTGCGGCGAACTGGGTTACGAAATCAACTGCCACGCCGCCGAACACATCACGCTGCGCGAAACCCTGCTGGAGGCCGGCGCGGAATCCGGCATCCGGGAATTCGGGTTCTATGCAATGAATTCGCTCAGGCTGGAAAAATCATTCGGGATCTGGTCGGCAGAATTCCGGCAGGAATATACCCCCGGCGAAACCGGCATGGACCGTTGGATCGACTGGCAGAAAGAAGGGTTCATCGGTCGCAAAGCCGCGACCACGGAACGCGACGCCGATAAGGCGACCCGGAAACTGGTGACGCTGGAAATCGACGCCTCGGACGCCGAGGCATCGGGTTACGAGCCCGTCTGGCAAGGCGAGCAACGCGTCGGTTTCATCACGTCGGGCGGCTATGGGCATTTCGTCAAAAAATCGCTGGCAATGGCGCTGGTCCAGCCACATGCCGCAGTACCGGGCACCGAACTTGCGGTGCATGTGGTCGGCAAATTGCGCAATGCCCGGGTGATCGCACCTTCGCCATACGATCCCAAAGGCGCGGCCATGCGGGTCTGACCGATCTCGCACGGCAGAAAGCCGGGCGGCGGCGCATTGCAGGGTATCCTTCCGGCCGACCCGCGACATGACGAAGGACCGCCGTTCCGGCGAGCCGTAATCGGGCATCGCCGGAACCAAAATGGTATCGCTGGCAGGATCAGAACCGGTCTTGCGCGAGTCACCCCGACCATTTAAACGGGCGGGCGCGTGCCGCACTAGCTCAGGTGGTAGAGCAATTGCTTCGTAAGCAATGGGTCGGGGGTTCGAGTCCCTCGTGCGGCACCAGCATCATACGCAGAATCCGTCGCAACCTTTTAACGCAAACACGGGATTGCGAAAAACGCGGGTTTGCAGTGTGATTGACCGCTTCCCCACATCATTCGTAATGAACCGGTTGTAGGTTCGGTCCCTATCAGCGACACCAATTAATCCATCGTCAGCGGCCGAAGATTACCCATTTTCCGCACCCTGCTTGGGATCCACTGGATCTTGCGCCGCCGCCACTCACGCTATTCGAAGCCCCTCGGCGGGATCGTCATGCAAGGCACCGAATTTCCCGCCGCACTCGATCCGGGGCAGGCTAAAATGAAACGAAGATCCCTCGCCGACCTGGCTGGTGACTCCGATCGTGCCCCCGTGTTCCTTGATGATCGCCTTGGCGATGGGCAGACCCAGACCGGTTCCCGCCACCTTGCGCGAGTCGGTAGAATCTGCCTGAACGAAGTGCTCGAATATCCGGCCCTGATCGGCATCGGATATCCCGTCGCCATAATCTTGTACGCAAACCCTGGTTCGGTCGCCGACGACCTGCAGGAAAATGTCGGTCTGCTTGCTTTCGCCCGAGAATTTGACTGAATTCGAAAGCAAGTTTGCCATCACTTGCATCAGCCGGTCGCGGTCGCCCATGACGACCACCGGTTCGCAATCGGGGTTGAGGCGAAACTTGTGTCCGAACTTGTCGCCGTAACCCTCGCTTGCCTCGCAGGCTTCCCGCAACAATGCCTGCAAATCCAGTTCATCCATTTCGAATTTCATTTTACCGGATTTCAGTTTCTCGATATCCAGAATTTCGGAAACCAGCTTGGTCAGGCGTTCGCAGTTTCGTCCGGCGATATTGACAAGATTGACGCCCTGTTCGCTCAACTTGCCCAGCTTTCCAGATCCTAGAATATTGATCGATCCCTGAATCGAGGTCAGCGGCGAGCGCAGTTCGTGACTGACGATGGCCAGAAACGCGTTTTTCGCGGAATCTGCAATCTTTCGTTCGTTGATGTCCTGCAGGATGCCATTCTTGATACCCAGGACCGAACCGCCTTCGGTGATCGGGTAATGCGTGTCCTCGACCCACAAGGTGCCTCCATCCCGAGTAAACACCCGGTACGCCAGCACGGTCTTTTCGGCATGCGCTTGTGGGGCGATCCTCCGATAGGTCGATGCCACCTGCTCGCGATATTCGGGAAGAACCGTTTGTAGGAATGCGTCAAGCGTCCCGTCGAATTCCTCTGCTTTCAAGCCAAGCAGGTTCAAATGTTCGGGCGACAGATTCATCCGATCGCCCAACGGATAGAATTCCCAGAACCCGATCCGCCCGATTTCCTGGGCGCGTTTCAAACGCTCGTTCCGTTCGCTTAATGTCTGAAGCGCCTCGTTGCGTTTCAGCACAAACGGACGGATCGCCCAGAAATAGAGGATGGGGCTGGTCAGAACCACCAGAACTACGGTGTCCACGAGCGGCAGAATCCAAAGGCTTTCTTCAGCCGCGGCCAGAAACGCCTGTGGCAGATGCGGAATAGCCACCATGATCAGGCTTTCGACAACGGCGATCGCGACCGTGATCTTCAGAACCAGTTTGAAAATCGGCATCCCCGCCGCCCCCTTTTTTGCCTTCGGCCCCGATAAAGTTTTTCATTCGGGCCCGCTTGGATTGCCGACACTTTTCAATAATATTGGGGCGACAATGTGACACAGAACAACACTTTGAGGTGAAGGTGGCTTTATCGACAATGCAGAACCAGACGCTGATATTGCTTTCAGTCTTGGGTTGGAAAATCCAGGTCGTATGTCTGATGCTCTTCGTACGCGCCAATCCGATGCGGTAATCCTTGTGTCTCAAAATTGTGATCCTACCATATATGGACCTTTGCCACAATTTGTTCTATATATGTTCCATATCGCAGCTTTGGAGGCCACCATGGAAGCCGAACACACGCCACTGCCCGCCCCGACGCCCGCGCAAGTTGATTATGCCCGCAAGATCAGCCAGCGGCTCAACGCCGTGATCCCGTGGGATGACATTCAGGACCGGCGCGCACTTTCGAACTGGATCGGCACGCATCAGGATGCATTTCGCAAGGCGACCTATCTGAAACAAAAGACCTATGGCGCGACCTCCAAACAGGTCGCCTATGCCGAAAAGATCGCGCGGCGGCGGCGGACAGAGGTGCCGCAGGAATGTTTCCACGATGCCGGTCTGATGTCGCGCTGGATCGATCGCAACCGCTGAGAACCGCCATTGCCGGTGACAGGTCCGGCAATGGCGCGGGTTTAGGGAACCTCAATTCTCCAGATAGACTTCCAGTGAATCGTCCAGCGCATCCTTCCACGGCGTGTGATGCACCGGGGCCATCGTGCCGGTGATGACGGACTTGTAGCTGTTGTTGCGGAAGGTCATGATATCCGCTTTCTTGTGCTTTTTCCACTGATAGAACGCGTCGCAGGCACCATCCACGTCAAAGCTGGGATAGTCGGTTTCGTCGATCAGTTCGGCAACGTAATCGCCCTGATACCGGATCGCGTAATAATCGTCCTCGCCCGCGTTTTCACGTTCGATCCGTTCGGCGACATCGGCCTGACGCGCGGCAAGATCGGGGATTTCGATACGGCCCATGATCGCGTCGCGCACCCACCAGGCCTGGGCATCGAACATGTTGAACGTGAACCACTGGTCCTGCATGCCCAGATAGAACATCGCCGGATTCGCGTTCCAGGCGACCCCTTTGTAAAGGTCGCTTGACGCCAGAACATTGGCCGTCTTCAGACGCAGATCGTCCGGCAGGAACGGGAACGAATGCTGGTACCCGGTGCAAAGGATGATGGCGTGCACGTCTCGCGTGGAACCATCCTTGAAGGTCGCGGTGTTGCCGTCGACCCTGACCAGCGCCGGAACTTCCTCCCAGTTGTCGGGCCAGTCAAAACCCATGGGGGCGGTCCGGTACGCGACGGTGACGGTATTGCAGCCGTATTTCCAGCATTGCGAGC
>CAZRLO010000175.1:0-4779 GCA_964600965.1 uncultured Rhodobacter sp. | reverse complement strand
GTTGCGCCTCGCGGTTCATGATCGCCCAGACCGGTGCATTAACCCCGGCATAGCGGGGCAGGGGGCCGTCGTGGAAATTGACATTGCCCTGTTTGGCGAGTTTCAGGATGTCCTGCGGGATGATGCGCAGATTGGCGATGCTGAACAGCCAGTCATACCGGATGCCGGACAGCGACCCGGCGCGCGCCTCGTCGTGGCTCAGCAGCGGTAGATTGGCGTCACCGGCCCAGTCGGCAATGTCCTGATTGTCAGTGACAACCGCCGCGATCGGCAATTCGCGGTCGATCAGCTGGTTGGCGCAGCCGATCAGCAGCGTGTCATCGCCGACCAGAACGGAAGAAAACGTGGCGTTTTGCAGTCGCTGTAGCATGGTTTACATCCTCACTGATCTTGCTTGGCGCGGCTTGGGCCGCGCGGCGTCCGGTTCGGCCCGCATTGTGCGTGGCAGGCGCATGCCAAACTGGCGCAGGCCGTGTCGCGCCAGGTCGCGCAGAAAATAGGGCGGGTCGAGCCGCGGTATTCGGCCAACAAGACTGCGCACACGGTAAAGCAGCCCGCCGGCAACGTGGGCGGCGGTGGCAAGCGCTGCGTAAACGCGGCCATGGGTCTTGGTGAAATAGTGGTGCCGCGAATCGAACCAGTAGCCCGGTGTCCGGGTCCAGTTCTTCATGCCGGTCGAGACCGAGCCGATATGCGCCACGGTGCTTTCGCGCACATAATCGGTGAACCATCCCGCGCTGCGGGCGCGGCGGCACAGGTCGGTTTCCTCGAAATAGAGAAAGAATTTTTCGTCGAAGAGACCAATCCTGTCCAGCACCTCGGCCCGGATCATCAGGCTGGCCCCGGCCAGCCAGTCGACCCGGCATGTGGTTTGCGGCATCGGCAACGAGACGACGTGGCGGCGCAGCAGACGCGATATGACACCGGTACAGGCGGCACCCTCGAATTCACTGGCGATACCTGGAAACCGGAACGCCGTTGTGTGGGGCGTGCCGTCGGGCCCGTGGATGTAGCTGCCCGCCAGACCGGTGCCTGGATGGGTCTGCAGATGGGTCAGCAGCGCTTGGATTGCGCCTGCGTCCGGGAAAGCGTCGGAATTGAGGATATAGATGAAATCGGGGTTCAACCCGTCGGTCAGCCCGGCACGGATGCCGAAATTATTACCCGCGCCAAATCCGCCGTTCTGGCCGGCTCGCAATACTTCCACGCGCCCGTTCAAGGTCCAGCCCTGGCTTTCCGCGGCCTCCAGGATACGTTCGAACGAACCGTCGCCTGAGTCATTGTCGACGATAATCAGCTTTCCGGGCAGCCCGTGCATTGCGCGCAAAACCGCGTCGCTGGCCTGCAGCGTCAGTTCCGGGGTGCGGTAGTTCAGCACAATGGTCAGCAGCGTCGGCACCGGGATGGCGGGTTCACGGGTCAAATCTATTCCGCCGCGGTTGCGCTGGCCCATTGGGGCAGCTCTGGGATGTTTGGGGTTGACGGTGCCTCTGCCGCGGCGATGCTGGCGCGCATTCGCCGCACCAGCGTCCGGACGTTGGGCGACAGCACCATACTGTCGTGATCGCCCGGCACTTCGATCACCTCGATGCAACGTGCCCAGCCGGTCCAGTCGTTGTCGGCATACACATACTCGCGCGCCGCGCTGACCCAGCGCCCGCCGGAGACCTGCCAGTGCCGGTCCAGCGGCGGCCGTATCAGGGTCAGCGGGCCGTCCCACGGTTGCAGCTCGTAGGCGGCAACGGCCTGCCGGAACGCGGCCTCGATATCGCGGTCGTGGAATTGATGTTCTGATTCCGTCGCGGTGGCGGCATGGGCGCGTTTTTCACGTTCCCAGCGCAGCCGGTTTTGTGCCCATTCGACCAGATACCCGATGCCCTTTCGACGGATTTCCTGATGTTTTATCAACGCCTTGTCTCGACGGGTCAGGGCCGGTCGGACCGGCAGCGGCGTGTCCAGCATGATCAGGCTGGCAACCTCGTCCCCGGTGCGGCGTAACTGCTGCGCCATCTCGTAAGCCGTTATGCCCCCGCCCGAGAATCCGCCGAGATGATACGGACCGTCGGGCTGAATCGATTTGATCTCGGCGATCATGTCGGCGGCGGCGGTCTCGACGGTCAGGTGCGGGTCTTCGCCGCCCAGCAACCCGCGCGCCTGCAACCCGTAGAACGGGCGGTCGGCACCCAGCGACTGGGCCAGATGGCGCAGGTTCAGCACATTGCCGAACATGCCCGATACCATGAAAAACGGCGCGCCGGGGCCGCCATCGCCGTCGTGCATGGCGACAAGATGGGTAAAACGCGGCGTCGCGGTTTTTTTCGTAACCGGGGCACTTTCGGCGGTCGTCGGAGTACCGGTGCGGGCGTCGATCAGTGTTGCCAGTTTCGCAATCGTGGGTGCCTCGAACAGCACTGAAATGGGCAGTTCGACGCCAAAATTCTTGCGCAGCATCGACACCAGCCGCACCGCGATCAGCGAATGGCCGCCAAAGTCGAAAAAGCTGTCATCCGCACCGGGGTCTGCCACGCCCAGCAGGTCCTGCCAGAACCCGGCCAGCGCCTGCTCGGTCGCGCCCGCCGGGGCCACATAGTCGGTGTCCATGTCGGGGCGGTCGAATTGCTGCGACGGACCGGTATCGGCGGTCTGGCTGTCCGCTGTCTGGCGGATCAGCGCGTCGAGATCGAGCGACGAGATCACCACCTGCGGCAATTCGAGCCGCAGCGCACGTCCAACGCGGCGGCACCCTCAGCGGCGCGGATGCCTTGCGACACGTTAAATGCCAGCCGTTCCTCGGCGGCGCTGGGCGGTGTGCTGGCCGTGTCAAACTCGACCAGGCGCGGGTCGGGCGGACCGGACAGGGCAAAGCCCGCGGCGCTGTCGATGCGCTGCATGGCGAAACCTTCGATCTCGATGCAGGTTTCGCCCGATTCATTGCAAATAGTGACGTTGAATTCCGCGTGATCCCCGGTTCCAGCGCCCAAACGGACCCAGCTGAATATCTCGGCCGGAAGCGGTTTTTTCACCACGATCCGGCGGTAGGATACCGGCACCCAGAGATGCGCGCCGGTGTAGCCCTCGATCAGTTCCATCGCCCAGCCGGTCGCCAGGTCAAGCAGCGCCGGGTGGGTCAGATAACCCTCCCGCAGATCGGCGTGCGCCGGTTCGGGCAGGTTCAGGCGGGCGAGGCCCTCGCCATCGCTGAATCGCAGCGATTGCAGAACTCGCCAGCGCGGGCCGAATTGCAGATGCGCCTCTTGCGGCGAGATCAGGCTGTCCGCAGCGGCGGTTTTGACGGTCGCCGTGCGCTTTTCGATCGCAGCCAGATCTAGCGGAACGCTGTCATCCGGCACCGTGGGGCAATGTCGCAGCGTGCCACGCGCGTTCAGCAGGCGGCCCGAGCGCCGGTCGGAGACGCAGGCGCTGAACACCTCGAACTCGAACTCGTCACCGTCCGGCGTCAGGCGGACCTGCATGTCGAGCGTTTCATCGTCCGCCACGGCAAGCGGGCTGAGGAACATCAGATCGCGGAGCTCGAAACTACCGACATGTCCGGCGGCCTGCATGGTCTGAGCGGCAATCTCGACAAATCCGGTGCCGGGCATAACCGCCTGACCGGTCTTTGTGCGGTGCTGATCGAGCACCCAGTAGCTGCCGGTCGCCAGCGCCGTCGAGAACACATGTTCGCCGCTTGCGCCGCTGGCGACGCGCTGGAGCAGCGGCTGACCGGCCGGTTTTTGCGGTGCGGTTTTCGGATCCGGCGTGATCGCCGAAATTGCCTCTGCCGCCATGCCGACATCGGCCCAGACGCCCCAGTCCACCGCCACTACGCGGGTCACATCACCGGCGCGGCTTTGTGCATAGGCGTTCAGGAACGCATTGGCGGCGATGTAATCCACCTGCCCGGCGGGTCGGGTGATTGTGCTGGTCGATGAACACAGCACCATGAGGTCCAGTGAACCGTGCGGAAACAGCTGGTCGAGGACGCGTGTGCCCTGCACCTTGGGGGCCAGAACATCGTCGATCCCGGCGGCGGATTTGGCCAGCAGCGGGGCGTCGTCGATGGTGCCTGCGGCGTGGATGACGCCGTGAATTTTTCCGAACCGGGCGGTGGCGGCATCGACGGCGATCCGCATCTCGACCGGGTCGCAGACATCTGCCGCCAACGGCAGAACCTCGCCGCCGCGCGCCTCCAGCCGCTCAATAGCGCGAATACGGCGCGCGGTCCGGTCCGAGGCCGGTTGGCGGCGAAGTATGTCGGCCCACTGGTCGCGTGGCGGCAGGCCGTCGCGGCCGATCAGCGCGATATTGGCACCGTGCTGCTCGATCAGCCGCGCCGCTATCGCCATGCCGATGCCGCCGAACCCGCCGGTAATCAGATAGCTGCCGCGATCCGAAAAGATCGGCGACCCGGCCCGGTCCGATGGCTCCAGTTTGACCGGTTGATATTCCAGTTCGACCCGCCTCGTGCCGCGCAGGGCGGCCTGTGTGCCGGCGGCAGGCGAAAACAGCTCTTCGATCACGCGGCTGACGATCCGGTCGCTGCCCGAAAGCGCGGTTTCCGATCTGCGGCGCGGCAGTAAAAAGGATCTGCCAGGTGCCGGTTCCGGCAGGTCGATGTCGAGCGTGGCGCAGGTAAGCCCCGGCAATTCGCGCGAAAGGACGCCGGCGGGCCCAGCGATCATCGCTTTTTCAGGGTGGGGCAGCGCCTCGCCGCATGTTGCCACCGCTCCGCTGGTCACGACGTTCATGTGCAACGCGCCGGGCAGGTCGGCATCGGCG
>CAZRLO010000174.1:0-4840 GCA_964600965.1 uncultured Rhodobacter sp. | reverse complement strand
ATGAACCCCGACACTCGCGACTTTTTCCGCGCCTTTACCCGCATCGGCCTGCTCAGCTTTGGCGGTCCGGCCGCACAGATTGCGGTAATGCACAAGGAACTGGTCGAAGACCGCCCCTGGCTAAACGAACAGCAATTCCTTAACGCGCTCAGCTTTTGCATGTTGTTGCCGGGACCGGAGGCGATGCAGCTCTCGACCTATTGCGGCTGGCGGCTGCGGGGTGTGCCCGGCGGGCTGGTTGCGGGACTGTTGTTCGTGCTGCCGGGGGCGGCGGTGATGCTGGCACTGGCCGGGCTTTACGTCCGGCTCGGCGATGTTCCGCTCGCGCACGCGCTGTTTTTGGGCATCAAGGCCACGGTCGTGGTCATCGTGCTCCAGGCGCTGCTGAAAGTTGCACGCAAGGCATTGAATGGGTCTGACCGCTGGGTCATCGCCGGAATGTCGTTTCTGGCGATCTTTGCATTCGCGGTGCCGTTCCCGCTGATCATTGCTCTGGCCGCCGCATACGGTGCGTTTTTAAGCCAATCGGACAGCGAACCCACGATTGTCTCCATAACACCTGCCCACGCCAACACATTGAAAACAATCGTGATCTGGGGTTCGCTGTGGTGGGCACCCGTCGCCGCACTCTGGCTGAACGGCCAGCAAATGCTGACCCAGATCGGTCTGTTCTTTTCCAAGCTTGCGGTGGTAACCTTCGGCGGCGCCTATGCGGTGCTGGCCTATATGACGCAAGAGGTCGTACAAAATCACGGCTGGCTGAGTACGCCGCAGATGATGGACGGGCTGGGACTGGCCGAAACCACTCCGGGACCGCTGATCCTGGTGACAGAATTCGTCGGTTTCCTGGCCGGTTACGGCGCCAGCGGTCCGGGTCTTGCCGTGGCCGCCGCCCTGTTGACGGTCTGGGTCACTTTCGTGCCTTGTTTTCTGTGGATATTCGTCGGCGCGCCCTACATCGAATGGATATCAACCCGCCCGCGGCTTACCGGCGCTCTACAAGCCATCACCGCCGCCGTGGTCGGCGTCATCCTAAACCTGTCGCTGTGGTTCGCAGCGCATGTGTTTTTCGCCTCGCTCAACACCACCCGGATCGGACCGGCAATGTTGCTGACACCGGACATATCAACGCTCGACTTGCGTGCCTTTGGTTTGGCGACAATAGCGGGTTATCTGCTGATCGGGCGACGATGGGGCATGATCCGTGTGCTGATGTTGTCCGCAGCACTTGGACTGGCGCTGTCGTATCTCGGCTAAGCCCGTGTTGGTATTCGGGTGGCCTTTCCTTCCAAACCGAATCCCTTATTGTGAACCTGCACGCGCTGAAGGGAATGCGCATGACCGGCACAATCGACTACGGCAACCTGATGCACAGCGCCATGCGCGGGCTGATTCAGGAAGTGTTGGGCGATGTGCAGAAAAACGGACTGCCCGGGCAGCACCATTTTTTTATTACCTTCGACACCATGCACCCTGACGTTGAAATTGCCGACTGGCTGAGCGACCGGTATCCCGACGAGATGACGGTGGTTATGCAGCACTGGTATGACGGGCTGGATGTCGGCGACGAAGGTTTTTCGGTAACGCTCAATTTCGGCGAAAACCCCGAGCCGCTTTACATCCCATACGACGCAATCAAGACGTTCGTCGATCCGTCGGTCGAATTCGGCTTGCGTTTCGAGACTCAGGAGGACGAGGACGAAGAGACTGACCCAGACGAGGCCCCGATGGAGGTCGGTGCCGAATCTGCCGACAAAAAGGACGCCGATATCGTCAGTCTGGACAGTTTCAGAAAATAGCCGGGCTTTTTCGATCAGATTGACGTTTCCAGCCGATATCCCGGCGCGAAATGCTGTCTGACCGTCGTTACCGCCTGACCCCCGTCCCAGGTGGTCCTTTGTATCACGAACAGCGCCGCCCCCGCCGTCACCGCCAGATCCTGCACGACCCGACCCTGCGCCGGGGCCGCGAAAAAACCAATATCCCCATGGGTGAATGGTGCGTTCGCCAGCAACCACTCATTGGCGCTAATCCGCTTGAACGGTTCATCCCGCGCACCCGGCACCACTGCCAGCCCGATCCAGCGATCCTCTGCCACGAGCGGCACCCCCCCTGCCAAATGCACCGAGATCACATGCAGCGCATGGCTCTCGCTCAATGCCATCCGCGACCGGATATCCCGAGGCGGTTCCTCGACGCTCCGCGCCAGCAGGCGGTACCCGTAATTTTGCCCCCGCGCCTCCACCTCGGCCCGGATAACCGGAATGCGCAGCGTCGCGCGCCCGACCGGATGCAGTGCTACCCGCGTGCCCGCCTTGCGGCGACGCTCCAGCAAACCCGCCTCGGCCAGATCGCGAAGCGCCCGGTTCACCGTGGCCCGGGCACAGCCGAATTCCGCGGCCAGATCGGCCTCGTTCGGGATCGCATCACCGGGCTTCCAGACCCGCGCATGCACCCTGCGGCGCACCTCCTCGCGGATCTCCTGCCATGTGGACAGCATCCGGTTCACAGCGCGTCCTTCAGGTCCGCCACGGCGCGGCGGTACGCCCCGGCGATCGCCGCGCGCCGCACATGCGTACCGTCCCGGACCAAGTGCCGCCCCGCCGACCAGACATCGCGCACCATTATATCGCGTCCGGCAAATACGAATGCATCCAGCAGCGCATCGCCCTCCTTTCCCTCCAGATCGACATGGGTCCCGTCCAGCGCCAGCAGATCGGCCCACGCACCCGGCGCAATCGTCCCCGCACCGCGTCCCGCCGCCTGCGCCCCGCCTGAGGCCGCCGCTTCGAAAACGCGCCGTCCGGCAGATTTCTCCGGGCTGGCCAAAGCCGCCCGTGACCGGTCGCGCAGACGCTGCGAATGGTCCAGCACCCGCAATTCCTCGTGCAGCGAGATCAGGATATTGCTGTCAGAGCCAATGGAGATTTTTCCGCCCGCATTCATCCAGCGCACACCGTCGAAAATCCCGTCGCCAAGATTGCTCTCGGTGATCGGGCACAAGCCCGCCACAGCACCCGTCGCGGCCAAACCGTCGGTCTCGTGGCCCAGCATCTGGGTGCAGTGGATCAGGCACCAGTTCGCATCCACATCCGCGTTATCCAGCAGCCATTCCACCGGGCGTTGGCCCCAGGCGGCCTGCACCTCCCCCACTTCGGCCGTCTGCTCGGCCAGATGCAGATGAAACGGCCCGTTGCTGGCCAGATCAACCGCCGCGCGCAACCCATCGACCGGAACCGCGCGTAGCGAATGCGCCGCAACGCCCAGCCGCACGTCCTTGGGCAGCCCCTTCAAACCTTCGCCCGCCGCATCCAGCAGCCGGGCAAAGCGTTCCACGTCATTGCCAAACCGTACCTGCCCCGGCCCCAGCGCCCGGCCATCGCAGCCGCCATGGCTATAAAGCACCGGCAACAGCGTCAGCCCGATTCCACTTTCGCGCGCCGCCGCCGCAATCCGCACCGACATCTCGCCGACACGGTCATAGGGACGGCCATCGGGCCGGTGGTGCAGATAGTGAAACTCGACATTGGCCCCGAACCCGGCCTCCAGCATCTCCATCTGTACGAATGCCGCAATCGCCTGCACCTGATCCGGCGTCAGCGCCTCCAGAAACCGGTACATTAGCCGCCGCCAGGTCCAGAACGTGTCGCGCGGATCATCGCCGCGCGCCTCGGTCAGCCCCGCCATCGCCCGCTGGAACGCATGGCTGTGCGAGTTGGCCGGTGCGGGCAGCAGGATAGCTGTCCTTATGCCTTCTGGATCTACCCCGGCCTGCACAGTCTCAATGCGCCCGTCCGCGCCTTTAGACACCAGTACATCGCGCCGCCACCCCTGCCCCGTCAACGCCTGTTTCGCCCAGATTTTCTGCATCACCATTCCGATTGACAGATTATTATGTGCAGACATAATAACAACACATCCACGCCGCACAAGAGATGAGTCGCACCAATGCTGCTGACCAACGCCACGCTGGCCACAATGACGCCGGGCACACCCTACGGGCGCGCCGAACTCGGCGCACTGGCGATTCGCGGCGAAAAAATCGTTTGGACCGGAACCGAAATTCCTGCCGAATATGAAAGCCTTGAGACCCACGATCTGGGCGGGCGGCTGGTCACACCCGGATTGATCGACTGCCACACGCATATTGTTCACGGCGGCAACCGTGCGGGCGAGTTCGAGATGCGGCTGCAAGGGGCAACCTACGAAGAGGTCGCGCGCGCCGGTGGTGGCATCGTCTCGACGGTCACGGCCACCCGTGCCGCCGCCGAGGACGCGCTGCTGGCCAGCGCGCTGCCCCGCGTCGATGCGCTGATCGCCGAGGGTGTCTGCACCATTGAGATCAAATCCGGCTACGGGCTCGACATCGAAACCGAGCTGCGCATGTTGCGCGTCGCCCGCCGGATCGCGCAAGTGCGGCCCGTGCACGTGCGCACCAGCTTTTTGGGTGCCCATGCGGTTCCCGCCGAATACAGCGCCGATCCTGGCGGCTATATCAACGACATCTGTCTGCCCGCGCTCGATGCCGCCCACGCCGAGGGTTTGGCCGACGCGGTCGACGGGTTTTGCGAAGGCATCGCCTTTGACACCCGCCAGGTCGCCCACGTGTTCGACCGCGCCCGTGACCTGGGCCTGCCGGTCAAACTGCATGCCGAGCAGCTTTCCAACATCGGCGGAACGCAACTGGCCGCGGATTACGGCGCGCTGTCGGCGGATCATTTGGAATACGCAACCGACGCGGACGCAAAGGCGCTTGCCGCTTCGGGCTCGGTCGCGGTGCTGTTGCCCGGCGCGTTCTATACGCTGCACGAGACCCGGAAACCGCCGATCCAAGCCTTGC
>CAZRLO010000173.1:0-4844 GCA_964600965.1 uncultured Rhodobacter sp. | reverse complement strand
TATTGCCGGTAAGCGCCGGGGAAGGCTATTCGTTCCGCTTGCGGAACGAATAGCCTTCCCCGGCGCTTACCGGCAATACGGACCACTGCGATAGCGCGCCGTGTCAAAATGGAAATGATCACGATGATGGCTGTCGGAATCCGGGCCCAGCACTGTGCCGAAAGGCCCGCAGGCGGCGGCGTGAAGGCGCTGCAACACGCGTTTGTCGCGACGATCCTTCCAGCCGTCCAAAATGGTGATGCGGCTGCCATCCGCCAGATTGATCGCAGATATGTCGATGGCGTGGCCCTGCGCATGTTCGGACAACTTGGCGCCCGGGCGGCTGTTGCGGGTGCGGCAGGCATAGTGCGACGGCACCGAAAGCGAACGGACACCGCCCCCCCGATTACGGATCGCCGGTTTGAGCGACTGGCGCACCCAGCCGGCCAGGGTTCGGGCGGTATCGCAGTTCAGGATGGCTTTCTGGCTAAGCTCGATCCCGTCCACCGCCCAAACGCGCACCGGTTTTTCGATGCCGCAGCCGGTTCTTCCGCCGTAAATCCGTGCAAGCTTTTCGCCCTTGATGCGGGGATCGTTGCAAATCGTGCCCATCCGCGCAACGGCCACCGGATCCGAACTGGTCCACGCGGCGGAGCCCGTGGCTTGCGGTTTGGGCAGCCGTGCGACCCTGACCAACCCGCGCGGCCTCGGCCCGGGCCGGGGCGAGGAATATACCGGTACCGTGCTGGCCAACGCCGGATGTTCCGGCAACCGGACAATTGGCGCAGAATAGGTTGCGACGCCCCTGGGTCTGGGCCGGATCGATGACCGGTAATAAACGTTCACCGGTGGCTGGCGGGTTGCGACCGCAATCGCGACCATACGCGGTTTTGGTCGCGGCGACCGTTCGGGCGCATTGGCAAACACAGCAGCCGGTGCCGCCAGTATCAAAACCAAGACATACGCCCCGACTGCCCGCATTGCCTGCCTATTCTTGGTTCGGCGCCCGACCGAAGTTCGGCGCATCCGTGTCCTGCCCGGCTTTGATGATACCACGGCGAACGCTGCGTGTCCGGGTGAAATAGTCAAATAATTGCTGACCGTCGCCACGCCGTATCGCACGTTGCAGATCGAACAGTTCCTCGGTGAAACGCCCGAGAATTTCCAGCGTCGCCTCTTTGTTGTTCAGGAACACATCGCGCCACATGGTCGGGTCCGATGCCGCGATCCGGGTGAAATCGCGAAACCCGGCGGCAGAATAATTGATGACCTCCGAATTGGTGACCCTTTGCAGATCATCGGCCACGCCCACCATCGTATAGGCGATCAGATGCGGTGCGTGACTGGTGACCGCCAGAACCAGATCGTGGTGAACGGCGTCCATGATATCGACATTGGCGCCCAGCCCCTGCCACAGGGCGCGCAACCGTTCGACGGCGGCCGCGTCCGAACCTTCGGGCGGCGTCAGCAGGCACCAGCGATTGTGAAACAAGGTCGCAAAAGCGGCGCGCGGCCCGGAATGCTCGGTTCCCGCCAGCGGATGACCGGGGATGAAATGCACGCCTTGCGGCACATGGGGGCCGATGGCCGCGATGACCGCACCCTTGACCGAGCTGACATCGGTAACGATGGCGCCCGGTTTCAGATGCGGCGCAATTTCCTTGGCAACGGCGGCCATCGCACCGATGGGCGTGGCAAACACGATCAGATCGGCCCCTTGCACCGCCTGGGTCGCGGTTTCGCAAACCAGATCGCAAAAGCCGAGCTCTTGTGCAACATGCCGGGTGTCCGGCGTGCGGGCCGTTCCGACAATTGTGGTGGCCAGACCCTTTCGGCGCAATTCAAGTGCCATGGAGCCGGCAATCAACCCCAGCCCGATCAGCGCCACGCGCTCAAAAATTACCGACATCAATCCTGCCCCCGCATGAAGTCGCGCAAAACATCCACCACCAGTCGGCACGCCGTTTCGTCGCCCACCGTGATCCGCAAGCAATCGGGCAGCCCGTATCCGGCGACACGCCGAACCAGAACGCGTCGCGCTCGCAACGCCCGGTCCGCTGCCTCGGCGCGCGTGATATCCCCGAACCGCGCCAGAATGAAATTGGTCGAGGACGGATCGGCCATGATACCCACGCCCGCCAGTTCTCGGATCAGAAATTCCCGCCACCTGGCGTTCTCGGCCCTGCAATGCGCCAGATAATCGCGATCCGTGACCGCCGCCTGTGCCGCCGCCAGCGAAGGCGCGGTCACGTTGAACGGGCCGCGAATGCGGTTGAGCATCCCGACGACCTCGTGCGGTCCGTATCCCCAGCCGACCCTCAGGCCTCCGAGGCCGTAAATCTTGGAGAACGTCCGCGTCATCATCACGTTGTCGCGTGCCTGAACCAAAGCCTGACCACCATCATAATCGTCGGCGAATTCCGCATATGCACCGTCCAGCACCAACAGCGCCTCGGGCGGCAACCCTTCGGCCAGCCGCCGGATTTCGTCGTCACCGATCATCGTCGCCGTCGGATTGCCGGGGTTGGTCAGAAAAACCAGCCTTGTGCGGGGCGTCGTGGCCGCAAGCAGCCTGTCGACGTCGACCCGCCGCCCGGTCTCGGGCGCGATCACCGGCGCAGCGCCCGAAGCCAGCGCCGAGATCCGGTACATCAGAAACCCGTGCTCGGTATAAAGCACCTCGTCGCCCGGCCCTGCATAGGCATGGCAAAGCCACGCGATCACCTCGTCGGAGCCATCCCCGCAGATGATCCGGTCGGGGTCTGCCCCGTGCACCCCGGCAATCGCCGCCCGCAGCGCGCCATGGTCCGACGGGGGATACCGCTCCAGCGAACCCGCCGTCGCCTGAAACG
This sequence comes from uncultured Rhodobacter sp., assembly GCA_964600965.1. GTDB lineage: Bacteria > Pseudomonadota > Alphaproteobacteria > Rhodobacterales > Rhodobacteraceae > UBA5972. The sequence continues at coordinate 2,013 of CAZRLO010000173.1, read as the reverse complement.
CCGCCACGGCTTTCGGGCTGGGCCCCAGCGGGTTTTCGTTCGAGGACAATTTGTAAACCGGCCCGTCGCCCGCCAACACGCTGTCGCCGCCGATATAGGGGTCGATTTTCAGGATGCCGGGTTTGGGTCTGATGGCACAGGGCATGGATTTCACGTCGTTCCGGTTGGTTGCGCCACCTTCTAATGATGCAGGATTGACTTGGCCAGAGATTGCTTTCACGGGCTTCATTGTTCCGAAAATACTCAATTCCCGGCCGTGATGCTCAGTAGAAACTCTGCGGATCGATATCGATGGTCAGACGCATGTTCGACGGAAGCTTGAATTGCCCGGCCCAGGCGCCAAGCGCCGCCTGCAGCGGCAGCCCCTTTGCCGCCTTCACCAGCAGGCGCACCCGATGCCGCCCGCGAATTCGGGCGACCGGGGCCGGCGCCGGGCCATAGATGTCGGCACCGATCTGCCGAAGCGGTTCGGCCCGCTGCGCCATTGCCCGTGCCATATCAAAGACCTGTGTCGCGTCCGGTGACGACAGCACGATCCCGGCCAAGCGACCGAACGGCGGCACGCCGGCCGCCTCGCGCTGGGCGGCCTGGCTCTGCCAGAACCCCTCGTCGTCGCCGGAAACAATGGCCCTTATCACGGCATGATCGGGCTGGTGAGTCTGCAACAGTGCCGCCCCCTTTCGATCGGCCCGCCCGGCCCGCCCGGCAACCTGCCGGATAAGTTGAAAGGTCCGTTCCGCCGCCCGCAGGTCACCACCCTGAAGGCCCAGATCGGCGTCAACGACGCCGACCAGCGTGAGCAGCGGAAAATTGTGACCCTTGGCCACGATCTGCGTCCCGATGATCAGATCCGCGCCCCCCGCCGCAATCTCGTCGATCCGCGCTTTTATCGCGCGCGCCGATTGCGCAAGATCGGACGACAGGATCGCGATCCGCGCCTCGGGAAATCGCGCATGTGCTTCCTCGGCCAGACGTTCGACGCCGGGGCCGACCGGGGCCAGCGTGCCTTCTTTCCCGCACTGCGCACAAGCCGTCGGCATCGGCCGCGTCTCGCCACACTGATGGCACATCAGGCGTCCCTGAAACCGATGTTCGACCATCCGCGCATCGCAATGTTCGCAGCCGATCTGGTGCCCGCAGGCGCGGCAGATCGTCAGGGGCGCAAATCCGCGGCGGTTGAGAAACAGGAGCGATTGTTCGCCCCTTTCAAGCCGCTCATGAACGCCCGCAACCAGCCGCGCCGACAGCCAGTGCCCGCGTTCCAGCGCGTCTTCGCGCAAATCGATCACGCCGATTTCCGGCATCTCGGCAACGCCGAAACGTTCGTCGAGATCAAGTCGCGTATATTTCCCGGCCCGCGCATTGACCCAGCTTTCAAGGCTGGGCGTCGCCGACGCCAGAACCACCTGCGCGCCCACGATCGACGCCCGCAAGACCGCCATGTCGCGGGCATGGTAATGCACGCCGTCCTCCTGTTTGTAGGATTGGTCGTGTTCCTCGTCGACCACGATCAGCCCCAGATCGCGAAACGGCAGGTAAAGCGCCGAACGGGCACCGACCACAAGCTCGGCACCGCCCTGGGCGATCATGCGGAATGTCCGCCGCCGTTCGGTCAGGGTGACACCTGAATGCCATTCGGCGGGCCGGGCCCCGAAACGGTCCTGCACCCGGTTCAAAAAGGCGCCCGTCAGGGCAATTTCCGGCAGCAAGACCAACGCCTGGCGGCCGGATTTCAGGCATTCGGCCACGGCTTCAAGATAAACCTCGGTCTTGCCGGAACCCGTCACCCCCTTGAGCAGCCATGTGCCATACACCCCATTCCTGACGCCGGTGCAAATCGTCGTCGCCGCCGCCTGCTGCGAGGCCGACAGCACCATGCCTTCGCGCCCTGCATCGAGACGCGCGAACGGCACATCACGCGGCGAGACCTCTTTGGCGACCACGCCCTGGGCTACCAGCCCGTGCACGACCGAGGCGGACACCCCCGCCAGCGCCGAAAGCTCGCCCAGCGTG
>CAZRLO010000172.1:0-4943 GCA_964600965.1 uncultured Rhodobacter sp. | reverse complement strand
AGGCCCCGGTGCCCTTCGCTTTCGGGTTCGAGATCAACTGGGCCATCGTCGTCGGCATGTGCCTGATGGCCTTTGTCTCGGCGATTGAAACCGTCGGTGACACCAGCGGCATCACCAAGGGCGGTGCCGGGCGCGAAGCCACGGATGAAGAGATTCAGGGTGCCACTTTCGCCGATGGTCTGGGCACGGCGGTTGCCGGTGTCTTCGGCGGGCTGCCGAACACCTCGTTCAGCCAGAATGTCGGGCTGGTGGCGATGACCGGTGTGATGAGCCGCCATGTGGTTACCTACGGCGCAATCCTGCTGGTGATCGCCGGACTGGTGCCCAAGATTGGTGCCGTTGTCAGCACCATCCCGATCCAGGTGCTGGGCGGCGGCGTGATCGTCATGTTCGGCATGGTCGCCAGCGCCGGCATCAACATGCTGAGCGATGTCAACTGGAACCGGCGCAACATGGTGATCTTCGCCACCTCGCTGTCGATCGGCCTTGGCCTGCAGCAGGTGCCGGATGCCATGGCATTTCTTGGCAGCACGATGAAGATTCTGGTCACCTCGGGGCTGCTGCCGGCGGCCATTCTGGCGATTGTCCTGAATCTTGTCATTCCGGACGAAGACTGACCCGGACAAAAACCGGGCACCAGATATGGTGCCCGGTGATCTTGCCCCGTGAGTGATTGAATTCAGCGCGAATGCCGAATTCGGTCGCAAGATACCGCCAGACCGCCGAGATGTGGGTGGAACAGCTGCGCCTGGTTGTAACGGCGCGACACTGCAATGCTACAAAACCCTGTCATAACTCATCTAATCAACGCCACAGAGGGCTTTCTACCTTTACTACGTGGTACTGATTTTTTTCTACCATGCGTTGTGGACGCAGGGCAAGTCTGAACAAATCATCCGCTGACGCGCAAACTATCCGGGAAGATTTCCGTCAATTAACGACACCGGCGGGGCGGTTTTGGCTAGCAGGCGATTCCGCAAGCTGACAATCTGTTCACAAAACACGGCACCGACCCACCACAGGACCCCCGATAATGACAGAGTTTTTTCGCAGCCCCGGAAAATTCTATCGCGGCAATATTCACACTCATTCCACGCTGTCGGACGGCGTGCTTGAACCGGCGGAAGTGTGCCGTCGCTATCAGGATGAGGGCTATGACTTCATCTCGCTGACCGACCACTTGCTGGGCAGGTACGGTTTCCCGATTGCCGACACGACGCCGTTTCGTGGCAACGGGTTTACCACGATTCTTGGCGCGGAAATGCATTCCGGCGCGCAGGAAAACGGGGAGCTGTGGCATATTCTGGGCGTCGGTCTGCCAACCGATTTCGAGCGTCCGACGACACAGACATCAATAGCCGAGGAAGGCCAGGAAACCGGGCCCGAGATTGCCGCGCGGGCGCGTGCCGCCGGGGCTTACGTGTCGATCGCCCATCCGCAATGGTCCGGACTGACGCTGAACGACGCCCGTTCGATCACCGCCGCCCATTCGGTCGAGGCCTATAACCACGGCTGCGCTATGGGGTGCGACCGCGCGGAAGGATTTCACACGCTTGAACAATTGCTGGCCGAGGGTCAGCGGCTGGACTTGATCGCCACCGATGATGCGCATTTCACCGAACCGGATCACTTCGGTGGCTGGGTCATGGTCAAGGCACAAGAAAACGACCCCGACGCGCTGCTGGAGGCGCTGAAGGCGGGCACATTCTATTCCAGTCAGGGGCCGGAAATTCGCAGTATCGAGATGACCGGCACCGATGTCGTCGTCGAATGCTCTGCCGTGGTGTCGGTCATCGTCCAGGGCCATGGCAACAAGGCCAAAGCGTTGCATGGCCACTCGATGACTTGCGGGCGGGTGCCGGTGAAAAAACTCGCCGGATCGCCATGGCTGCGGGTCACGGTTATCGACAGCGCCGGTCGCCGGGCCTGGTCAAATCCGATCTGGCTGGACAGTTAACCTGTGTAAGACCTCACGGATCTGGCCACCTCTGTCGCCGGGCTACGTGCAAAAAACCGGCGTATACTGGTAGCGATCGCCGGGCCGCCCGGCGCGGGAAAATCCACCCTGGCGGGCAAGTTGGTGCAGCAATTGGGCGATGGGTCCGTCGTATTGCCGATGGACGGGTTTCATCCCGACAATTCCCTGCTGACCGCCCGTGATCTGCTGCCGCGCAAGGGCGCACCGGAAACCTTCGATGCAGACGGATTCATCAACATCGTCAAGCGCATTGCCAATGATGAAGAGGTAATCTTTCCGCTGTTCGACCGTGTCCGCGACATGGCTGTCGCGGCGGCCGGTCCGGCCAGTGCGGATTGCAAAATCGTGATCGTGGAAGGCAACTACCTGCTGTTCGACGAACCGCCCTGGCGCGACCTTCGCGCGCTCTGGGACCTGTCGGTGTTTATCGACGTGCCGATGGCCGGACCCCGCCGCCGCTCAGTTCAACGCTGGCGCGCGCACGGGCACAGCAAGCAGGCCGCCGAGGAACGGGCGCGGTCGAACGATATGCCCAACGCCAAACGCGTTATCAGGCAAAGCGCGCCAGCCGATCTGATCTGGACTTACCGGCAGATGCCCTGAAGCATCGTCCAGAAAATCTGCGACATTGGCCACGATCCCGCGGATTTCAGGGCTGTGCCGGAAATACGCTGAACCGCGCATTGTTGCCGCGCATGGCGGCGATACCAAGCTTGTGTAACGCGATTTATCCCGGACAAAACCGAACGAACTCAATGTAGCACACCACCTCACCATATCGCCGCCGCATAGAGGCGCGGCAGCGATGCGCGGTGGCCTGCGGCCAGCGAGTCCGCGCGAGGTGGCATTTTTCAAAGTCAGATCAATTTTGTTGTTGCAGAGTGTTTGGACGGTGCCTTGGATGCCTCTGCTCGCGGTTACTCGCTGGTTCGCAACACCTGCGCCGGACGCGCCGCCAGCGGACGCCAGGCGTATAGCAGCCCCGCGATCAGCGTCGTTGCCGCCCCGCCCGCCACAATTGCAACCGCCGATACCGGCTCAAACCGAAAATCCGTCTCCATCACGAACCGCATCACCGCCCACCCCGCCAGACCGCCTGCGGCAACGGCGACAACACCGGCGGCCAGACCAAAAAACGCCGAGCGCAGCGCGAAACTGGTCAGGATGGTGCGCCGCGATGCACCCAGTGTCTTCAGGACCGCCGCCTCATAGGTCCGGGCCCGCTCGCCCGCCGCGGCTGCCCCGATCAGCACTGCCAGGCCTGTTACCAGTGTCGCCAGCGCCGCATAGGTTGTCGCCGCTGCAATTCCATTCAGCAACGCGCTGACCCTTGTGATGGCGTCGCGCACCCGGATCATCGTAATGCTTGGATAGGCATTCCCGATCTCGCGCAACAGCCGCGCGTCCGCAGACGCATTCGCATAGATCGTGGCGATGAGCGTATGCGGCGCGCCCCGCAGAGCAGCCGGATTCATCGACAGCACGAACCCTATCCCGGCGGTCGAAAAATCCACGTCACGGAAACTGGTGATCTCGGCCTCGATATCGCGCCCCAGAACATTGACCATAATCCGGTCGCCCAGCTCCAACCCCATTTCAGCGGCTTCCTCCGCCGCGAAACTGACCTGGGGCGGACCGGCGTAGTCGGCGCTCCACCAAGTACCGGCCGTCACTTTGGTGCCCTCGGGCGGGGTCGCGGAATAGGTGATCCCCCGGTCGCCATGCACCACCCAGTGATCGCCCGCCACCGCTTGTGCCGGGCGACCGTTGATCCCGGTGATGACGCCACGCAGCATCGGGGCGGTTTCGATTCTGTCGACACCGGGGTCGGCGCGGACCTTGCCCAGAAATCCTTCCAACTGGTCGTTCTGGATATCGACCACGAAATAGCTTGGTGCCACATCCGGCAGGTCGCGGGCAATCGCGCCGCGCAGGTTGGCGTCGATCTGACCGACCGCGGCCAATACCGTCAGCCCCAGCCCCAGCGACAACACCACCGGGCCGGCCTCACTGCCCGGCCCGCCGACCGAACCCAGCGCCATGCGCAGCGCGCTGCGCCCCCGCAACGCACGCCGCCTTGCGCCCCATGCGGACAACCGGCGCAGAAAAAAGGCCACCATCAGCAGGATCAAAAACGCCGCAAACAACCCGCCCGCTGACCAGAGCGTCAACCGCAGCAGCCCGGAAAACAGCGCGGCAAAACCGACCAGCACGGCCAAAAGCACCGCAGAGCCCGCCACAAACCGCCATCGCGGACGCACCGCCGATTTGCCGCCGCTGTCGCGGTAAAGTGCCGCCGGGCGCACCGTCTCGGTCCGCGCCAGCGGCCAGATCGTGAACAGCGCCGCCGCCAGCACTCCGTAGAGTGCGGCCTCTGCCAAAGGTGCCGGATGCAGACCGATCACCACCGGCAGTGGCAGCCGGGCCTCGATCAGCGACGCGAATACCATGGGCAACAAAGCGCCCAGAACAAGACCCGCCGCGACGCCGAAAATGGTCAGCGCCGCGATCTGGAAAGCATAAGCCAGAAAAACTGTCGAGGTTTCCGCACCAAGTGTCTTCAACGTCGCGATCACGGCAATCTTTTCATCCAGATAGGCCCGCACCGCCGCCGCCACGCCGACCCCGCCCACGGCCAGCCCGGCCAGTCCCACCAGCACCAGAAACGCGCCCAGCCTTTCGACAAACTCGGCCACGCCCGGCGCGCCGTTGCGCGCAGCGGTCCAGCGCATGCCGGCGCCCTCGTCGCCGGGCTGACCCAGGCCCTCGAGGCCGCCGACGACGCGGGCGACCAGCGCCGGATTGCCATCCTGCGCGCGGGCGTCGCGACGCACGGCCTGTCGAACGCCCTGCCGCATTTCCGGCTGAACGCCAGCCAGATCCACAATGCGGTACGCCGGGTGATCGACCTCGAAGGCGAGCCCACCGACGCGGCCCGGCGCCGGTCGCACCTCGCGACGATCCA
>CAZRLO010000171.1:0-4961 GCA_964600965.1 uncultured Rhodobacter sp. | reverse complement strand
AGCCCTTCCGCAAAAAATCCCGCGTCGCGGACAGATGTCGTGGTCATGGTGGGGGGTCCTTTCAGGTCTAGCCGGTCCAGCCGAGGCCGGTGGCGATGGCGTTCATGCTTTGCAGCATCGGCACCAGGTTTTCCGGGGCCTTGTTTGGTTTTCGCGCATCCTTCAACAGACGGATTTGCAGATCATGGGTCGCCGACAGCAGGCCCGCCGCGCGTTCGGCGGCACCAACGACGGCGGGGAAACGTTCGGCCAGATGACGCGATCCGGTCAGTTTCAGCACCGCCGCGACGGAGCGGTGGAATTCCAGTTCGACGCGGATGAATATGTCGTCGCGTACCTCGCGGTCGGTGACCAGCCCGGCATAGGACCGCGCGATGCCCAGATCGGCGTGAAACAGCGACTTTTCGACCTCGTCCACGATCAGCCGGAACACCCGGCTTTCGCGGGTCAGCCGCACCAGCATTTTTTCACCTTCGCGCCCGCGATAGGTGACGAATTCCGAAATTGCCGTCCCGAACCCGTACCAGCCGGGCAACATGTGGCGGTTCTGGGTCCATGCAAATACCCAGGGAATGGCGCGCAGATCATCCAGCGAGGCGCTGCCGGTACGCTTTGGCGGCCGCGAACCCATGTTGAGCTGCGCCAGTTCCTCGACCGGGCTGGATTCGCGGAAATATTGCAGAAATCCGGGCGCGTTCAGCAGCGCGGTGTAGTGCGCCTGGGACATGCCGGACAGGGCTTCGATCGCCTCGTTGAATTCGGGGTTGTGGGCCAGCGCCTCTTCGCTGGCAGAGGCGAGATTGTGATAGAGCACCGACGAGGCGAGCAATTCCAGTTGCGTGACCGCCGTGCCCTTGTTGGCGAATTTGGCGCTGACGACCTCGCCCTGTTCGGTGATGCGCATGGCGCCCACGATCGTGCCCGCGGGCTGGGCGGCAATCGCGCGACCCGTGGGGGCGCCGCCGCGGCTGACGGAGCCGCCGCGTCCATGAAAGAAACTGACCTCGAAATTGCTGGCACGAACCGCTTTGGCAATGCGTTTCTGGGCCTTGTTGACCTCCCAGGTCGAGCACAGGAAACCGCCATCCTTGTTGCTGTCGGAATAGCCGAGCATGACTTCCTGCGTACCGCCAAGGCGTTTGACGGAACGCCGTATGATTGGGGTCGACAACAGGTCGGTCAGGATTTTCGGTGCCGCCCGCAGATCGTCGATGGTTTCAAACAAGGGCACGATCGCCAGCGGAATCGCATCACGCCCGCCCGGGCCTTCGGTGATGCCCGCGAAACGCGCCAGCAGGCACAGGCCCAGAATGTCGTCAGTCGAGCGGGTCATCGACAGGATGAACGGACCAACGGATTGGGGATCCGGGCTGTTTTGATATTGTCGGATCAGCCGCAAAAGATTCATTATTTCAATTACTTCGGCCGACAGCCCCGTGACCTTGATATCCACCGGGTCGGCGGCGATCAGATCCTCGCGCAGGCGGGCCGACCATTCGGGTGTGCCGTATTCCAGTTCCAGCCCGTAACATTTCTGCCAGATATTCCGCAGCGCAGCCGTGGTGACACCGGAATTCTGCCGGAAATCCAGCGTAACGGTGCGAAAGCCGAAAACCTCGGCCCGCCAGCGGATCGGGCGAATGAAGGTTTCGGCCAGAACCGGGGCGTGGCTGGCCATCAGCGCGTTCTCGAGCGCGTCGAAATCGTCAACGAACGCGTCCACGTCCGGGTAGGCCGACCCGGTGCCGTCGACGGTGGCCTGAAGGCGGATTTCGATGCCGCTGAGGGCTTGGCGGAAAACTTCGCCGGGATTGCGGTGGCGCAGGGTTTCGGCCACGCCGGAGCGGCCGATGATCTTTTCCAGTGCCGCCGACGCGGTGGCCGGGATGGCCGCGATACGTTCGCTGATGCTGAGAAACTGGCGTGCCAGCGCGATGTCGCTTTGGTGACGGGCAATCGCCAGCCTGCGATTGGCGGTGAGTGCGGTTTCGGTCACCGCGACGGTCACGCGCGGATGGCCGTCGCGGTCGCCCCCGATCCAGGAATGAAAACGGATGGCGGGCGGCGTTGCGGATGCCGGGTCAAGTTCGGCAGTACCCGCGGCATCGGCATAGGCGAGATGGACCTCGGGCAGCGCGTCGAATATCGAGTTGGCGAAGAACTGCGCGCCCCAGGCGACTTCGTCCGCCGGTTCGGGACGTTCCAGGCGCAATTCGCCGGTCATCCACAGCAGGTCGATCTCGCCCCGGATTTCGGCGATGTGGCGGGTGCGCTCGCGCGGGGTCCAGCGCATTTCTTCGAGCGTGATCAGGCGCAGGTAGATGCGGCGATGGCAGTCGATCACGGTGGCGCGCTTGGCCTCGGTCGGGTGCGCGGTGAGGGTGGGGCCGACGCGGATCTGGGCGGCGGCCTGCTCGATTTCCGCACCGCTGATTTCCAGTTCGGCAAAGCGTTCGAACGTGCGGGCATAGGTGCCCCTGACGGCGACCGGCCCCTGCGCGGTTTCAAGCGCGCGGCGGTCGCGGATGGTGGCGTTTTCCTTGGCGATGTGCAGCAGGTGAAACCAGATGCTGATGGCCTGAAGCACCGGCACGGCCTTGTCGCCCGATGGCAATTCCGCCTCGTTCCGGGGTTGCAGATAGCGCCGGGTCGACGGTGAACGCACCGCCAGGACATCCATCAGCAGATCAAAGAGCAGGTGGCGGAGTTCGGTCTCGTATTCCGCGACGGATGGACCCCCACCCGGCACCGGACCGCGCGGATCTAAAGAGGCGACGCCCCCGGTCATGCCACCCGGTCGGGCGGGGTCTTTCCGTCGAAGAAGGCCACGAGATTGTCAAACGACCGCATCCCCATCGCGTCGCGGGTTTCCTGAGTGGCGCTGCCCAGATGCGGGAAGAGAACCACGTTTTCGCAGGTGCGCAGACGGGGGTTGATGGCGGGCTCGCCCTCGAACACGTCCAGCCCCGCGCCGAGAATGGTTCCGGCATGCAGCGCGTCGACCAGCGCGTCGGCATCCACGACCTCGCCCCGGGCGGTGTTGATCAGATAGCCGTCGGGTTTCATCAGTTTCAGGCGTTCGGCATTGATCAGGTGATAGTTTTCGTCCCCACCCGGGCAGTGCAGGGTTACGAAATCGGCTTGTTCCAGTACCTGTTCGATCGTGTCGACCTGCACGGCACCGGTTTCGGCCAGTACTTCGGGTTTCACGGGGAAAAAGTCCTGCGCGATGATGTTCATGTCGAAACCGAAATGCGCCTTGCGGGCCATTTTCTGGCCGATGCGGCCAAAACCGATGATGCCCATCGTCTTGCCCGTCACCTTGGTGCCGATCATGTGGGTGGGGCGCCAGCCGGTCCATTTGTCGGCGCGCACCTCGCGTTCGCCCTCGCCCGCGCGGCGTGCGGCCATCAGCATCAGGGTCATGGCGATGTCGGCGGTGCAGTCGCTGAGGACTTCGGGCGTATTGGTGACCGCGATGCCCGCCGATTTCGCGGCGTCAACGTCGATATGGCTGAAGCCGACACCGTAATTGGCCAGGATCTTCGCCCGGTGGCCGCTGCCTGCCAGCACATCCGCGCCGATCTTGTCGGTGACGGTCGGCACCACGGCGTCGTAATTCGCAAGCGCGGCGCGCATTTCCGGTGCGGTGAGCGGCGTGTCGGTTTCGTTCAGCGTGGTATCGAAGGTTTCGGCCATTCTGGCCTCGACCGCCGGCGGCAGGCGGCGGGTTACAAGTACGGTTGGTCTGGCCATGATTTTTGCCCCTTAGCGTTGCTTCAACCCATTACGCGGGCGACGGTTTCGCCGATCGTTGCCGGGTGTTCGGACACGGTTACACCGGCCGAGGAAAGGATTTCAACCTTCTCGCTGGCGCTTTCGCCAAAGGCCGAAATGATGGCACCGGCATGGCCCATGGTGCGGCCCTTGGGCGCGGTCAGACCGGCGATATAGGCCACGACCGGCTTGGTGACGTGGTCGCGGATATAGGCGGCGGCTTCAGCCTCCTGGGGCCCGCCGATTTCGCCGATCAGGCAGATCACCTCGGTCGCTTCGTCCTGTTCAAAGAGCGCAAGGATGTCCTTGAACGACGATCCGTTGATCGGGTCGCCGCCAATTCCGACCGAGGTGGAAACCCCGATGCCCAGATCCTTGAGCTGCGATGCCGCCTCGTATCCCAGCGTGCCCGAGCGTCCGACAATGCCGACCGGCCCCTTGTCATAGATATGCCCAGGCATGATCCCCAACAGCGCCTGCCCCGGCGAGATGGTGCCCGCGCAGTTCGGCCCCGTCAGGATCATGCGCTTGTCGCGTGGATAGCGGTACATGTAGCGCTTGACGCGCATCATGTCCTGCGCGGGAATGCCGTCGGTGATGCAGACGCAATAACGGATGCCGCCGTCGGCGGCCTCCATGATCGAATCCGCGGCAAAGGGCGGCGGTACGAAAACAAGGCTGGCCTCGGCGCCGGTGGCCAGTACGGCGTCCTTGACGGTATCGAAAACCGGCACACCTTCGACGACCTGCCCGCCCTTGCCGGGAACCACGCCGCCGACGACATTGGTGCCATAGTCGATCATCTCGCGGGTGTGAAAGCTGGCCATGCGTCCGGTGATGCCCTGAACGATGACTTTGGTGTCGGTGTGAAGAAGAATGCTCATGTGACTGCTTTCAATGCTTCGGCGTCGTTTTTCCACGCGGCGACGCTGCGGTCGGCCGCTTCTTTCAGGGTGGCGGCGCGGATGATCGGCAGGCCGCTTTCGGCCAGGATTTTCTGGCCTTCCTCGACATTGGTGCCGGACAGGCGCACGATGACCGGAATGTCGCACGGCTCGTCGCGCAGCACCTGCACCACGCCCTCGGCCACCCAGTCGCAGCGGTTGATGCCCGCGAAGATGTTGACCAGAATCGCCTGCACATTGGCATCCGATTTCACCAGACGGAACGCCTTGGCCACCCGT
>CAZRLO010000170.1:0-4975 GCA_964600965.1 uncultured Rhodobacter sp. | reverse complement strand
ATTCCATCGGGTTTCGCACGACCGAATATACCGAGGATTCAGAAACCGGAAAATGCTGGGCGGTCTGGATGCATCGCAAGGGCGGGGTGCATGATGTCGCGTTTACCAACGGTGCCGGTCCCCGCCTGCATCATACCGCGTTTTGGACCGCCAGTCCGTTGAATATCATAGATCTTCTGGATATCATGTCGACCAGCGGCTGGTTGGATAACATAGAGCGCGGACCCGGGCGGCACGGTATTTCGAACGCCTTTTTCCTTTACGTTCGCGACCCGGACGGGCACCGGATTGAAATCTATTGTTCGGACTATCAGACCGTGGATCCAGACCTGGAACCGATCCGCTGGGATCTGAAAGATCCGCAGCGGCAGACGCTTTGGGGTGCACCCGCACCGCGATCGTGGTTCGAAGAGGGCAGCGTTTTTGACAGGGCGGAGACACGCGATGCGGCGCTGAAGGCGCAACCGATCATTGCGCCTTGATGGCGGACGCCTCCGGCGGGGATATTTATGAACCAGAGAAGCAGGGGATTGGGATGAAATTTGCCACGGTGTGGGCCAGGGGGGAAAGGCATTACGGCGTGGTGACGCAGAACGGGTTTGTCGCGCTTTCGCCAATTTTTCCGCACTGGGTTGATTTGCGTGCCGTGATTGGTGCCCAAGGCTTGCACGCGCTTGCCAAAGCGGCCGAGGCGCGCGCGGTGACGCACCGTGACTTCAACTATGATATTCCGGTGCCAAATCCCGAAAAAATCATTTGTGTTGGGGTGAATTTCCCTGAACGGAATGCCGAATACCAAGACGGGGTCGACGCGGCCCCAAATATGTCGCTGTTTCCGCGGTTCGCACGCTCGTTGATTGGCCATGACGCGCCGCTGACCCGGCCGCCGGAAAGCAAGAAACTGGATTATGAGGGCGAGATCGCGGTGGTGATCGGAAAGGGCGGGCGGCGTATCCCGCAGGCTGACGCCTATGATCACATCGCGGCGATCACGCTGTGTAATGAGGGCACCATCCGAGACTGGGTGAGGCACGCGAAATTCAATGTCACGCAGGGCAAAAACTGGGACGGTTCAGGGGCCATGGGGCCCTGGCTGGTGCCGTTTACCCATCCCGCGCAGTTGGACGATATTCGTCTGACCACGCGGGTGAACGGAGAGTTGCGGCAGGATGACAGGACCAGCCGAATGATTTTCCCGATCCGGCGGCAGATCGAATATATCTCGACATTCACCACGCTGGTGCCGGGGGATATCATCGTGACCGGCACGCCAACGGGTGCCGGCGCGCGGTTTGATCCGCCGAAATATTTGGTGCCCGGCGATGTGGTCGAGGTCGAGGCAGAGGGCATCGGCCGGTTGCGAAATACGGTCCTGGACGAAGCATGCCCCTGAATTCGCAGGATATTGAAGCCGCCGGAAAGGCCCTGTTCGATGCCGAGAAAGCCGGTGTCCAGATCGGATTGCTATCGCTGAAACACCCCGAAATGGACATGCAGGATGCCTACGCGGTTCAGGTGGCATTTTGTGCGCACAAACAGGCGGCAGGTGCCAGGATCGTCGGCTGGAAAATCGGACTGACCAGCAAGGCAATGCGCGATGCGTTGAAAATCGACATCCCTGACAGCGGGGTTCTGTTCGATGATATGGTTTTTGAGAACGGCGCCTCGGTTCCGCGCCGGCGGTTCATTCAGCCCCGGATCGAGGCCGAGATTGCCTTTGTCATGAAAGCGCCGCTGCAGGGTCCGGGTGTTGTGCGCGACGATATTCTGGCGGCCACCGACTATGTCACTCCCGCCCTGGAAATCCTCGACACCCGGATTGTGCGGCGCGATCCGGACACTGGCAAATTTCGCCGGATCACAGACACGATTGCCGACAACGCCGCCAGTGCCGGGATCGTATTGGGCAAAGCACGCCACGCCATGCACAGCACCGATCTGCGCTGGACGGGGGCAATCGTAAAGCGGAACGGCGAAGTCGAGGAAACCGGTCTCGGCGCCGCGGTATTGAATGACCCGGCACTGGGTATCGTCTGGCTGGCAAATCGTCTGGCGGAATTCGGTGGTCGGATAGAGCCGGGCCAGATCGTATTGTCGGGCAGTTTCATCCGCCCGGTCGAGGCTGTTCCAGGCAGCCGGATCGAGGCGGAATTTGGCGTGTTGGGAAATCTGCACTGCGATTTTGAATGACGGTATGCAGGCCGGAAGATAGGGGCGAGCGGTTGGTGTTTTTTATGTTATCGCAGTCACAAATACGAACTTGCCGGCACCAAAGCGGGATATCCGGATAAGCAGATGACTGTCAGAAACATCCTTTTCATTATGTACGATCAGCTGCGCTGGGATTATCTTAGCTGCGCCGGTCATCCGCATCTGCACACGCCCAATTTCGACCGTGTCGCCGCCATGGGCGTGCGATTTTCCAATGCATATGTGCAGTCGCCGGTCTGCGGGTCGTCCCGCATGTGCTTTTACACCGGCCGATATGTGCAAAGCCATGGTGCCGAATGGAACGGGTTTCCGCTGCGGGTCGGCGAACGGACATTGGGCGACCACCTGCGCGACGCAGGCATGGCGTGCTGGCTGATCGGCAAAACCCATATGCGCGCCGATATCGAGGGTATGAAGCGGCTGGGCGTCGATCCGGACGACATCATCGGTGTGCGCACGGCGGAATGCGGCTTTGATCCGTGGGTGCGCGAGGACGGTCTGGCGGCACAAGGACCCGACGGCAGCTATGATGGACGCATCTCTCCCTACAACGAATGGCTGAAAGAGCAGGGGTATCCCGGTCCAAACCCCTGGGCACATTATGCCAATGCGGGTATCAAAGACGGTCAGATCGCACCGGCATGGCTGATGAAAAACGCCGGACTGGCGGCCAATATTCGCGAGCGGGACAGTGAAACGCCCTGGCTGACCGACCGCGTGCTGGAATTTCTGGCGGCGCAGGCGGGTCCGTGGTGTGCTCACCTAAGCTACATCAAACCGCATTGGCCCTATATAGCGCCCGCCCCCTATCATGACATGTACGGGCCAAACCACGTCCCGGCACCGCAGCGCGACAATAAAGAACTGGAAGATCCCCACCCGGTCTACGCTCAATATGCCCGAAACAGCATCGGAAAAAGCTTTCATCGCGATGAAACCCGCAAAAAAGTTATTCCGGCCTATATGGGGCTGATCAAACAATGCGACGACCAGTTGGGCCGGGTGCTGGACCGTCTGGAAGAGACCGGGGCGATCGGGCACACGATGATCGTGCTGACCAGTGACCACGGCGACTATCTGGGCGACCACTGGATGGGCGAAAAGATGTTCATGCACCAGGCGTCGGTGAAGGTGCCGATGATTATCTATGACCCGCGGACGGCGGCCGATGGCACCCGCGGCACGGTCTGCGACGCACTGGTCGAGAGCATTGATCTGGCCCCGACATTTGTCGAGGCCGCCGGTGGTGTGCCGCAGATGCACTGGCTGGAGGGACGGTCGTTGACGCCGCTGCTGCAAGGCGAGGTTCCGCAGGGATGGCGCGATTTCGTGATCAGCGAGCAGAATTATGCGTCATTGCCGATCGCCGCGACACTGGGTGTCAGCGACCAGGACGCGCGGTTTTTTATGGTGTTCGACGGGCGCTACAAGTTGATCCATTTCGAGGGCGGATTTGGGCCGATGCTGTTCGATCTGAAAACGGATCCGCAGGAATTCACCGATCTGGGCGAGTGCCCTGACCACAACGAAATCATTGCCGGTTTGTACCGGCAGTTGCACCGCTGGAGCCGACGGCAGTCGCAACAGGTCACCCGTTCAGCCGAGGATCTGGCGCGATCGCGCGGCAAATCAGAGCGGCGCGGCATCATCCTGGGGGCTTACGACGAAAATGACGTGGATGCCGAACTGATCGCCAAATACACCGGACCGGCGCAGGCGGACTATACCGGCAAGGAATAGCGCGGTGGACAGTCCTACCGGTGATCCCTAACGTTGTTCAGATATCTCAATCGCGGGCGCAAAAAGGCAGGGATGATATGGCCAATGTAATTTTGTACTACGCTCATCCGGGGCACATTTTCAGCCACGTCAATGCGGCGATGTTTGCCGAAGCGCAGTCGGTCGAAGATATCACGATTGTCGATCTTTACCACGACTATCCCCGGTTTGACATCGACCCGGATAAAGAGCAGCAGCGCCTGCTGGACCACGATATGATCGTGTTCCAGTTTCC
Organism: uncultured Rhodobacter sp.; assembly: GCA_964600965.1. Taxonomy (GTDB): domain Bacteria; phylum Pseudomonadota; class Alphaproteobacteria; order Rhodobacterales; family Rhodobacteraceae; genus UBA5972. Next base: position 750 of record CAZRLO010000170.1, on the reverse strand, counting down.
GTTCTTCTGGTACTCAACGCCGTCGATCCTCAAGGAATGGCTCGATATCGTCCTGGAACAGGGGTTTGCCTACGGTACAGGCGGCACCAAGCTGGCCGGCAAGGGCATGCTGCTGGCGCTGAGCGCGGCGGGGCCTGAGGACGCCTATACAAAAGACGGCTACCAGCGCCACCATCTTCGAACCTTTCTGCGGCCACTGGAACAGACGGCGGGCCTGTGCAAAATGCGGTTTTTGCCGCCTTACGTGCTTTACGGCGCACTAAATGCACCCAAGGCGGGGCAGGTCGCGCCGCATGTCGAGGGTTACAGGCGGTTGCTGCAAGGGCTGTGTGACGGGTTGTTCGAGGATCATCGATCCGGGGACCTCGATGTCCTGACCCACGACACATTGCCACTGGCTGCGGAGGTCTAGGCCGATGGATTTCCTGTCGCTTGCCTTTATCTTTTTGATTGCCGGAGTGATCGCGGTGCCGCTGGCGTCAAAATTCGGCCTCGGCTCGGTTCTGGGCTACCTGATAGCCGGCATCGCCATCAGCCCGGTTCTGGCGGCGTTTCACGTCGACGTGGTCAGCCTGCAGCATTTCGCCGAGTTCGGCGTGGTGATGATGCTGTTCCTGGTCGGGCTGGAGCTGGAACCAAAGATGCTGTGGGCAATGAAGGCCAAGCTGCTGGGTCTGGGCGGGCTGCAGGTTGGTGGCACCGCGCTGGCGGTGATGGCGGTGGCGATGGCGTTGGGGCAGCCGTGGTCGA
>CAZRLO010000169.1:0-5010 GCA_964600965.1 uncultured Rhodobacter sp. | reverse complement strand
CGCCATCCGATGCAGGATCTGGCCGCCCAACTGGCAGAGCGCGGTTTGCACAAGGGCCGGATCGGCGTGGAGATGGAAAATTACTATTTCTCTGCAAAGGCCTACACCACGCTGCTCGAACATCTGCCCGAGGCAGACATCGTCGATGCGACCGCGCTGGTGAACTGGCAGCGGGCGGTAAAATCGGACGAAGAGATCGCGTTCATGCGCAAGGCCGCGCGCATCACCGACAGAATTTCGACGCTGGCGCTGGACCGCGCCGAACCGGGCCTACGCAAGAACGACCTTGCCGCCGCGATTTATGCCGCGGGGCTGGAAGGCGTCGGCGACGACTGGGGCGATTATCCCGCAATCGTGCCGCTGATGCCGAGCGGTGCCGATGCCTCGGCCTCGCACCTGACCTGGAACGGCGACGTGATGCGCGCAGGCGAGGCCACATTCTTTGAACTCTCCGGCTGTTATCGCCGCTATCACGCGCCCTGTTCGCGCACGGTCTATCTGGGCACGCCATCGGACGACATCCGCCGGGCCGAGGCGGCGATGATCGCGGGGCTGAAGGCCGGGATCGACGCTGCCCGCGCGGGCAACCGGACCTGCGATATCGCCAACGCGCTGGGCAACGCCATGCGGCAGAAGGGCATCGACCGCACCGGACGGTGCGGCTATTCGATCGGCCTCAGCTACCCGCCTGACTGGGGCGAACGCACCATGTCGCTGCGGCCCGAGGATGACACCGTTCTGGAGCCCGGCATGACGCTCCATTTCATGCCGGGGCTGTGGATGGACGATTGGGGGCTGGAGATTACCGAACCGATTTTGATCAAAAAGAACGGCCCTGCGGAATGCTTTTGCACCCTGCCGCGCAAGCTGATCGTCAAGGAATAATCGGATGCCGTGTAGATCACCCCATCGCGTCCCGGGCTTGACCCGGGGCCTCAAACACAAGCTTAGCCAGGAGGGCCCGGGACAAGCCCGGGACGCGAGCGGTGCCAGGTCATCGCATGCTTGACGCCACGGTTGCAGCAATGGGCGACCTGATCGCCTATCCCACTATATCTACCGACAGCAATCTGGCGATAATCGACTATCTGGCCGGTCGGCTGGAGGCCGCAGGCGCGCGCGTCGAGATCATGAAAGACGACAGCGGTGCCAAGGCCAATCTCTGGGCCACCCTCGGCCCCGACACCGATGGCGGCATCGTGCTGTCGGGCCATACCGACGTGGTGCCGGTCACCGGGCAACCCTGGACCTGCGACCCGTTCGAGATGACCGAACGCGACGGCCGGCTCTTTGGCCGCGGCACCTGCGACATGAAAGGGTTCATCGCCGCCTGCCTGACGGTTGCGCCGGCGCTGGCAAAACGGATAACCGACCGCCCGGTGCATTTCGCCTTTACGCATGACGAAGAAACCGGCTGCATCGGCGCGGGTCATTTGATCGAAATCTTGCGCGAACGAGACACCCGACCGGCACTGGCGATCATCGGGGAACCCACCGAGATGCGGCTGATAGAGGGGCACAAGGGGTGCTACGAATACACAACCGAATTCACCGGCCTGGCGGGTCACGGATCAGCACCGGAATTGGGCGTCAACGCAGTGGAATATGCGGCGCGATACGTGGCCCGACTGCTGGCGTTAAAAGAACAACTGAAGGCGCGTTCACCAAACGGTAGCCGGTTTCGACCGCCCTGGACCACGATCAATGTCGGCGGCCTGCGCGGCGGTCTGGCCCACAACGTTATCCCCGACAACGCCAGTGTAGATTGGGAAATGAGGCCGGTGGTGGCCGGAGATGCCGATTTTGTAAAATCGGATCTGAAAGGCTATGTGTCAGATTTTCTGTTGCCCGATATGCAAGCGGTTCATGCCGACGCTGCAATCGCCACCCGCACGCTTGGCGAGGTCGCCGGTTTTGAGCCGATGGAAACGAACGCGGCGCGCGATCTGGTGGCAGAACTGACCGGCGCAAACACCGCCGATGTGGTGTCGTTCGGAACCGAGGCGGGGTTGTTTCAGTCCCTGGGCATGGATGTTGTGGTCTGCGGCCCCGGCTCGATCAATCAGGCGCACAAGGCGGACGAGTTCCTGGAGCTGGACCAGTTGCAGGCCTGTCTGGATATGCTGACAAGGCTTGCAAACAGGTTGTGACGTCACGTCCTGTTCGCGTGGACGTCCGGAATTCCATACCCCGCCGCGGTTTCATTTTTCCAATTGTTGCCTATCTCTCTATCCGGCTTTGCACCACTCACGCGGCCTCCACTCACGGACACAAACGCCAAAGCCTATGACCCGTTCGCTGCCCATCATATTCATCCTGATAACGGTCGTGATCGACAGCATGGGCATCGGTCTGATCATGCCGGTGATGCCTGACCTGATCCGCGAGGTTTCGGGCGGCGATCTGGCCAACGCAGCAATCTGGGGCGGCATCCTGTCGACCGCGTTCGCGGTCATGCAATTCCTGTTCGGACCGGTCGTCGGCAACATATCCGACCGGTTCGGGCGGCGTCCGGTGCTGTTGGTGGCACTTGGCGTCATGGTGCTGGATTATCTGGTGATGGCTGTGGCCGGCGTGATGTGGCTGTTGCTGCTGGGCCGGATCGTCGGCGGCATCACCGCAGCAACGCATTCCACGGCCAGCGCCTATATGGCCGATATCTCCGCACCCGAAAAGAAGGCCGCGAATTTCGGGCTTATCAGCGCGGCATTCGGCATCGGCTTTGTCATCGGTCCGCTTTTGGGCGGCTTTATGGGCCAGTTCGGTACCCGCGCGCCATTTTATGCCGCCGCAGCCCTCGCCGCGGCCAACATGGCGTTTGGCTATTTCATCCTGCCAGAGACGGTGACCGACCGCATTCGCCGCCCGTTTCAGTGGCGCCGCGCCAACCCGCTCGGCGCGTTTCGATATATTGGCTCTCTGCCCGGCATCGGCCGGCTGATGACGCTTTTCTTCCTCTACCAGATCGCGTTTTTCGTCTACCCGGCGGTCTGGGCCTATTTCGCCCGCGCCCGCTTCGGGTGGGAATCGGGCATGGTCGGCCTGTCGCTGGCCGCCTTTGGTATCGCCATGGTGGTCGTTCAGGGCGGTCTGATCCGGATCATCCTGAAACGGCTGGGCGAGGCGAAAACCGTAATCTACGGCCTGGGCTTCAGCCTTTTGTCGTTCTTCCTGCTTTCCATCGTCACCAGCGGCACGCTCGCCCTGATCCTGACCCCGCTCTCCGCGCTCGGTGCCATCGTGACCCCGGCGTTGCAGGGCATGATGTCGCGCACCGTGCCGGACGACGCGCAGGGAGAGTTGCAGGGCGTTCTGACCTCGGTCGCGGCGGTGTCGATGATCCTGTCACCGCTGATCATGACCCAGACCTTCGCATTTTTCACCCGCGAGGCCGCGCCGTTCTTCCTGCCGGGCGCGCCGTTTTTGCTGTCGATGGGTCTGATCATCGCCGGTGGCCTGGTGTTTTTGTCCCGCCGGGTACCTGCCACCGCGTAAACGACGGGGCCGCTGTCGGTTTTCGGCTTGCAGAGCGAATGCGCCAATGGTCAAGTTTCTCCTGACGCCAGCGGCAAAGGGAATTTCATGAAAACCGTAAAAGCAGCCGTTTGCCGCGAATTCGGTGCGCCGATGAGCATCGAGGAAATCACGCTTGCCGATCCCGGCCCCGGCGAGGTTGCGGTCGATCTTGCCGCCTGCGCCATTTGCCACTCAGACATCACATATGCCGATGGCGGCTGGGGCGGGCACTTGCCGGCCGTTTACGGGCACGAAGCGTCTGGCACCGTCACTGCGCTGGGCGACGGTGTGACCAAATTGGCGATTGGCGACACGGTGCTGGTGACGCTGCTGCGCGCCTGCGGAACCTGCCCCACCTGCATCGCCGCCCATCCCGCCACCTGCACCACACAATTCGATACTGTCTCGCACCCGATCACCGCCGATGGTGAGCCAATAGATCAGGGCCTGCGCACCGGTGCCTTTGCCGAGGCCGTGGTTGTCGGCCAGAGCCAGGTGATGATTATTCCCGCCGAAATGCCGATGGACGCGGCATCCCTGCTGAGCTGCGGTGTCATCACCGGCATGGGTGCCGTGGTCAACACCGCTGGTCTTCGGGCCGGTCAGACTGCCGTGGTCATCGGTGCCGGCGGCGTCGGGCTGAACGCGATCCAGGGTGCACGCATCGCCGGCGCTTCGCGCATCGTTGCGGTCGACATGACCGAGGAAAAGCTTGATATCGCGTTGGTATTCGGCGCCACTGACGGCGTTCTGGCAACCCGTGAAAAACCATGGTCGGACGTCAAGAAAATTCTTGGCGGCGGGGCCGATTATGTATTTGTCGCCGTCGGCGCGCCGCGCGCATTCGAGACCGCGCCAAGGTACCTGGCGGCACATGGCAAGATGGTGATGGTCGGCATGACACATTCGGGTGACAAGGTCGGGTATAAACCCGTCGTGATTGCTGGCGCCGGTCAGCAGATGATCGGCTCGAAAATGGGCGACACGGTGCTGGCACGCGACATTCCGTGGATGGTGGATCTGTACCGGCAGGGGCGGCTGAAACTGGACGAGCTGATCTCGGGCCGTTGGCGGCTTGACCAGATCAACGAGGCCATTGCCGACACAAAAACCGGCGCGGCGCGGCGCAACGTCATCATTTTCGACTAAAAGGGCTTCTAAACATGCAGATCAAAATCGAAGACGACGGCGCGGTGCTGAGCATTGCCGACGGGTCCGAGGCGATGCGGTTCCACGCGATCTGGCTGCGCGACAATGCGCTGGATGCCGCAACCCGTGACCCCGGAAACGGACAGCGGCTGATCACCATGGCCGATCTTCCGGCCGAACCACACCTGTCGCGGGTGACTGCCGAGGGCGGACAGCTGGAATGCACCTTTGCGCCCGAAGGCAAGACGGTACGCTTTCCCATCGCCTGGCTGAAGGCGCATCGCTATGACATGCCGCAGGCGCGGCGGATACCCGAGGAGGTCGAAACCTGGGATGGATCGCTGG
>CAZRLO010000168.1:0-5042 GCA_964600965.1 uncultured Rhodobacter sp. | reverse complement strand
CGCGAGCCTCGGCGGCGGCGGTCGTCATCGCCTCGGCGGCGGAGAATTGCGTGTACTTGCCCAGATCGCCCGCAAGACCAATCGAGGTGCGCTTGTCAAGCACCGCCTCGACCGCCGGGGGCAACGAAATGTTCTCGATCAGCAGCGCCGGCATTTCCAGCCCGAATTCCGCCAGATCCGGCGCGATATTGGTGGCCAGCATCCTGCCGAGGTCCGGTGTATTCGCCGCCATGTCCAAGACCGGAATGCCCGACGCCGCGACCGAGGCCGAAAAGCGCGACACGATGATGTTGCGGATCTGATAGCTGATCTCGTCCATGGTGAATTCGCCGTCCGTGCCGACGATTTCGCGCAGGAATTTCGCCGGATCGGCAACCCGGATCGTGTAGGTGCCGAACGCGCGCAGGCGGACCGGGCCGAATTCCGGGTCCCGGCACATGATCGGATTCTTGGTGCCCCATTTCAGGTCCTGAAACCGGGTCGTGTTGACGAAATAGATCTCGGATTTGAACGGGCTTTCAAAGCCGTGGTCCCAGTGTTGAAGCGTGGTCATGATCGGCATGTTGTTGGTTTCAAGCATGTACATGCCCGGCGTGAACACGTCGGCCAACTGCCCCTCGTGCACGAAAACCGCCGCCTGCCCCTCGCGCACCGTCAGCTTGGCGCCGTATTTGATTTCATGGCCTTCGCGCTGGAACCGCCAGACCATGGTGTCGCGCGTATCATCGGTCCAGTGGATGACGTCGATGAATTCGCCGGTGAGGAAATCGAAAATGCCCATGATAAAACTACCGTTTTTGCGCTGGTTTGATTGCCGAGGTCGCCTTTGGCAGTTTCTTTGGGCCGGCGGACATGGCTCTTCCGGTTTTGGGGTCTTTTGAAACGCGCGTGCCGGATTTCGGCGCTGTCGGCTGATAGCCGTCAACCAGAACCGTGCGACTGATCTTGTTCATCCGTGTTCCCCTTCTTCCTCCAGAAATTCCACTGAACGGACTCCTTCCAGTGAAAGCAGTGCACTGCGCGGGGGTTTCATATCCGCCCATTGGCCTTCCTTATCCACATCATATAGGCGTTCCAGATAAATATCGCTACGATTGTTGTCATTGGCGGCAAGAGATTGCTCGCCGAAGTAACCAAAGACGACGGTACCGTCGAAATGGGTCAGAATAATCAGCCCCGCCGAACGGTCATGAGCGAAAGCAAAATCATGGGCGCGGTGCACCGGCTGGGAAACCGGCATGGACAATCGGCGCAACACCGCATTGTTCCAACCGCGCGAAAGATTGAGACCAAGGATCAATCCGATCACCGCCGGCAAGACCAGAACCTGCAAGAACAGCAACGCTTGAGCGTCGGTCCTGACGATCCAAACCGATGGCAACCTCCAAAGAATCACCTGAAACAATAGCTGATTGATCAGGCTGAAAATAATCGCCTCGACAATCATTTCCGACGTATTTGGTCTTTGCGCCGCAACAAAACGAGACCGAACGATGATAATGACATAGCCCGCAAGCAGTTACCTGGCAAAAAAGTCGAAATTCGCCGGGTTCAGCAATTCATCCATGCACTAACCGCTGCCCTTCAGCACGTCCTCGGCGATCGCCGGCAGCAGCGGGCGGGCGGTTTTCGGGGTCATGCCCAGTTGCAGCCGACGGTCGTACAGCATTTTCAGCAGCAATTCGTCGTGGCGGGTCAAGAGCGCGAACTCTTCATCATCGTTGAAGATCGACGGGCGGGCAGATGGGCTGTCATTGGCCAGACCCAGCGCCTGGGCCATTTCCTCGTGAATGCAGGACAGGCGCATCAGGTCGGAATGCTCGGCCTTCACCAGAATGATCGCCGACGTATAGGCGTTCGTGCGGTTCTGGTCGGAAAACGCATAGGCGACGCAGAACGTATTGCGCGGGCTGTTGGCGATTTCGTCGATCACAACGGGGGCCAGTCGCGGAACCCGCCGTCGCAGTTCCGGGCCGATTTTGCGCTGCTCGTCACGATACATAAACAGCACGTGAAAATTCGGCTCGTTGTTGCTGACGCGAATGTCCAGCCCGGTCAGTCGCGCAAGGCGGTTGGCATAGGCCACCACGTTGGCGCGGTCGCGCGTGCGGGACTCCGCCGGGACCATATCGCCAAATACCAGTCCGATGCGGATGGGTTTTTGCCAACGCCGCAGGTACGAGGGTGTCTGTTGAGCCACGAACCGGCCGTTGCGGATCGTATATTCATCGTAAAGCGCGATCCGCTCGAAATCCTGAACCAACGAGGCCGCCGTGACCGGTGCATCCGCGCCGCCGCCATCGGTCCTGAGCAGGCCCTGCGCCTGAAGCCGGGTTTGCACGCCGGAATAATATTGTTGCAACCGCAGACTTTCGGCAGAGCGTTGCGGCGCGATGCTGTCGGGGGTGGGTCCGCCGCCTTCGGGAATGTCGGTGCAGGCAGCAAGCACCAGCAGTGCCGGAAACAACAGGGATTTCCAGCCCCTCGTATTGCGCAGGATGCTATTCTTCCGCATGTTGGCACGCCCGTCCGTTCGTTTTCCTGGCAATGCCCGTACCAATTACGTTGTCGTTCGCCGACCTTCGGTTTGGCAGACATATCCGTGAGCATTCAATGCCCACGAACCTACATCAAAAATGAGGCTTTCATCCAGCACCAAATCCCGAAATTCGCGGCCCCGCCCGACGAACCGGGCCGCTCAGCCGCGTGTTTCGCGTTCGGCGGCCAGTTTTCGCTGATACCCGGTCTGAACAATCTCGACCAACACCAACACCACGACGGAGAAATAGAACGTGGTCTTGCTCATCGGGATCAGGGCGTGGCCGAACAGCTTGATCTGCAATCCGGGGGCATGCATGGCGTGCGCCGCCGCAGGTCCGGCTTCGCCCAGCAGGACGACGCCGACGATCAACAGGATGAACAGCCCCAGAACCTCGTACATGCGGTTTCGCTTCAGAAACTCGGTCACGCTGTCCGCAAGCGCCAGCATCGCGACGCCCGACAGAATGATGGCAATCGCCAGAATCGCGAACACTTTGGTGATCGCGATGGCCGAAAGAATCGAATCAAAACTGAAGATCAGGTTCATGAACACGATCAGCAGCACGACCTGCGTTGCGGATTTTCGCCCGCCCTGGTTCACGCCGTGGGCAAGATCTTCGACCGACAACATATGCGTGATTTCGCGAAACGCCGTGTAGATGATGAATATCCCACCGAACAGGAATACCAGCGTCGAAAAATTCACGCCCCCCTCGATCACACCGGGCATGTCGAACACGTGAAACGGGGTCTTCAGCGTTTCGATCAGGTGGACCATCGCGAACAACAGAATGATGCGCAGCGCAACCGCGATGAGAATGCCCCAGAAACGTACGCGGCGCTGGCTCTCTTTGGGCGCGCGCTGGCTTTCGATCGAAATATAAAGCAGGTTGTCAAAGCCCAGCACCGCCTGCAAAAAGATCAGGACCAGGAGATTGCCCATGTTTTCGATTGTCAGCAGATCGGCCATGATCTTTTCCTTGCGCAGATGCCCCGTCGGGCGGGTTTCGGGTAATCTAATCTGCCGAATTCCGGGTCGCAACAGGGGCTGCAATTGGATTTGAGCGCATTGAAGGCGCGGCTGGGGCGGTTTTCACCGGTGCGGCTTGCCCATCGCCCGACCCGGATCGAGCCGTTGGCAAATCTGGGTCGTGCACTTGGCCTTGACCTGTGGGTCAAGCGCGATGATCTGACGGGCATCGGGGCCGGTGGAAACAAGGCCAGGCAGCTTGATTACTACGCTGGTGCCGCGATCCGCGAGGGTGCCGATACGTTGCTCATCACCGGCGCGGTTCAGTCGAATTTCACCGCGATGACGGCGGCATACGCGGCGCGGCTGGGGCTGGCCTGTCACGTTCAGCTCGAAGACCGGGTTCCCGATCCGCGCCCGCTTTATCGCGAAAACGGCAATGTGGTACTGGATCAATTGCTGGGCGCGGAAATCGATACCTTTCCCGTTGGCGAAGACGAGGCGGCGGCGGATCGCGCGCTCAGGGAAAAGGCCGACGGGGTGCGCCGCGCGGGGCGGTCGCCCTACGTCATTCCGCTTGGGGCTGAAAACCCGCCGTTGGGCGCACTTGGTTATATCGAAGCGGCGCTGGAACTGCGTGAACAAATGCGAGCGCTGCCGTCCATGGATGCGATCATCCTGGCGTCGGGCAGCGGTCTGACCCATGTCGGATTGCTGTACGGTCTGCGCGCGCTTGGTGTTTCGATCCCGGTGATCGGGATATGCGTGCGCCGCTGCGCGAATTTGCAACGCGAAAGGGTCGCGGCCCGATTGGTTTCGCTTGGCGAACTGATGGGCGCACCCAGCAAGGCGGTTCCCGGCGACATCCGTCTTTCTGATGCAACCCTTGCACCGGGATACGGCCAGTTGAACCAGGCGGTCCGCGACGCCATAAAGCTGTCCGCGCAGCACGCGGGGCTGATGCTGGACCCGGTCTATACCGGGCGCGCAATGGCCGGGTTGATCGAACTGCAAAGGTCTGACGCCCTGCCTGGTCCGCGGGTGTTGTTCTGGCATACCGGCGGGCTGCCGGCGCTTTTCGCGTATTCGGATCAACTGGTCTGAGCCGCGTGGTCCTTCGTAGCGGCGGGCCAATCATGCCGCCGGGTTTGTGTTTTTGCCGGTTTGCGCTACAATCGCGCCCACGAAGTTACGACGGCCGACACTTCCGCTAGGCTTTCAGAGCCCCTGCTCGTGTGGCGCGCGACGACGTGGAAAGCGGGCGCAAAATCGCGCCTGCTCATCTGGGGGAAGTCTCTAATGGCTAAAGGCATGGTGAAATGGTTCAATTCCGCAAAGGGTTATGGATTCATCCAACCCGAAGAGGGCGACGGTGATGTGTTTGTCCACATCACGGCGGTTCAGGAAGCGGGCCTGACCGGACTCGAGGACAATCAGGCGATTGAATACGAACTGATCGACGGTCGGGACGGACGCAAATCTGCGGGAAACCTCAAGGTTTCCTGATCTGGCCGCGCCGCGGTTTCTCCCG
>CAZRLO010000167.1:0-5078 GCA_964600965.1 uncultured Rhodobacter sp. | reverse complement strand
CGCGATCATGCGGTTGGGGCGCGGGCTGGAGGGAAACGGCGCCGGGTCGCTTTTCCCGACCGTGCGGGTCATCGACTGGATTTCGGTGCCGCTGGGGGTCGCCACCCTGAAGGACCAGTTCGCCGACGTGGCCGAAGACAGCGCGCGCTTTGCCCTGATGTCCTGCCGGTTCGAGGAATTGCTCGCGGATTTCGCGCCCTACAAGGCCGGATTTCAAAAGGATGCGCGCAAGGATTTTCAGATCATCGGCACGTCGGGTACCGTCACCACTGTCGCGGCCTCGCATCTGGGATTGCGACGCTATGACCGCAACCGGATCGATGGGCTGATGATGACGACCGAACAGATCGACACGGTGATCCGGCATTACCTCGACCTTGGCCCCGAGGGTCGCCGCCGGGACCCCAGGATCGGCGTCGACCGGCAGGGGCTGATCCTGTCCGGAGTCGCGATCCTGCAGGCGTTGATGCGCATCTGGCCCACCGACCGCCTTAGCGTGGCCGACCGGGGCCTGCGCGAGGGGTTGCTCTATGCCCAGATGAGCGCCAACGGCGTTCTGGAAGACGGACGCTGAACCCATGGCCAGGAAACCGGGAAACACTTCGGGGCGCGGGCAGCGCGATCTCAGGGTGCGGGTCAAAAGCGCCAAGGGCCGGCGGTTAAGCTCGACGCTCTGGCTGCAACGCCAGCTTAACGATCCCTATGTCCAGCGCGCCAACGCCGAGGGCTATCGCGGGCGGGCCGCCTACAAGATCGCCGAGATCGACGACAAGTTCCGTTTTCTGGTGCCCGGCGCACGGGTGGTTGATCTGGGAGCGGCACCGGGCGGCTGGTGCCAGGTCGCGACACAGCGCGTAAACGCCGATGGTGCCCTTGAGGGCAAAGCGGTCGGGCGCGTTCTTGGGGTGGATCTGCAGGCGATCGATCCGGTGCCGGGGGCCGAACTGCATCAACTCGATTTTCTTGACGAGGGGGCGGATCGGGCGGTCAAGGCGTGGCTGGGAAGCGCCGCCGATGTGGTCCTGTCGGACATGGCGGCGGCCTCCTCCGGCCACAAGGCCACCGACCACTTGCGGATCATGGCGCTTTGCGAAGCGGCGGCGTGGTTCTCGTTCGACGTTCTCAGCCCCGGCGGCACCTTTGTTGCCAAGGTGCTGGCAGGCGGGGCCGAGGGCGCACTTCAAAAAATCCTGAAACAGAATTTCCGCCGCGTCGCGCATATGAAACCCCCGGCCAGCCGGGCCGATTCAAGCGAGAAATTCGTGGTGGCGACCGGGTTTCGCGCGCCAAGGGACGCTGGGGATTAATCCGGGCCGATATCGGAAAAAGCGCCTGAAACCCGTCGAAATTGCGGCAAAATTGTGGCGATATGTTCGATATGTGCAAAGGTTAACGATTGGTTAACCAGTGCCCCATCGGTGGCGGATCGCGTTCAGATAGGATCGGTGAAACGCCGGATATCCGGCGGATGTCGTCTTGAGCGCGCCCGCCGCCAACCGATTGAATTCCGGCAAACGGTAAAACGGAACGTTCGGATTTGCGTGATGTTCGGCGTGATACGACATGTTCCATGAAAGGAAACGCACCAGGCGGCTGGCATAGGTCGTGCGCGAGTTTTCAAACATGTCTGCAACCATGGGGCATCGTCCGTGCTCGGCCAGAAGAAAAAGCCGCAGAAAGGGCTGGCCCAGAATAACCGGCAATATCCAAGTACTTAGCAATATTGTTGACACGAAAAGCGAATAAAGACCGATAAGAGCATATAAAGAAACGAAAATTGTCGCTTCGGTTCGCATTTTGTTCTGCGCGGGGCCCGGCGTGAAATCGGGCTGAACCCGCCCCGCCGCGATCAGGATCAGGGTTCTGATCTGCCCGGCCCAGACCGGAATTCCGGACATCGCCCAAAGATATTGCGCCGTGGAATCCGGTTTTGAGGCGGCTTGCAATTCCGGGTCCAGCGCCGGGTCGTTGGTATGGCGGTGATGCGCAAGATGGAAATACCGGAACCAGAGAAACGGCAGACCCACCAGAAATCCGGCGATGCGGCCGGCGCATTCGCTCAGCCATGCGCTGCGAAACGGGGTCTGGTGGGTGCATTCATGCAGGATCGAAAAACTGAAGATGATCAGGATTCCCTGCACCGGCACCAGCCCCGGCCACCATGGAACGCGCAGCGCAATCAAGGTGCCGACCGCCACCACCAGCCCCCAATGCACGCCAAGATGTATCAGGCCGCGCAAGTCGGATTTCTGCTTGATGCGCTGCCGGGTCTGCGGATCCAGCGATTTCAGGAACGCCACGTGCCCCGCCGTGTCCGCGCCTTTGTTCATTGGGCCGATGGCGGCAAGGCTCCGGTTGCCCTTGCGTGAAAGATGAACCCCAGAAAGTTCAGCAATAGCTGCGCGGCCAGAATGGAGGTCCCCCCGGTGGGGTCGTAATCCGGCGCGACCTCGACCAGATCGATCCCCGCGATTTCATGATTTTGTGCGACCCCCTGCAACAGTTCCAGCACCTCGTAATAAAGAAACCCGCCGTGGCTTGGCGTGCCGGTTCCCGGCGCAATCGACGGGCAGAACGCATCGATATCGATGGTGACGTAAAGCCGCGCGCCCCGGGGCAGGCGATCCAGCGTGGCGGTGGTGCCCAGTTTGCGAACCTGCCGTACGCTCAGAATGTCGGCACCCATGCGGCGGGCATCGCTGTATCCCTCGCGCGCGGTGGACGAAACATTGCGGATGCCAAGCTGTGTCAGGCCGGTCACATAGGGCTTTTCCGCCGCCCGGCGCATCGGATTTCCGTGACCAAAACGCACGCCATGACGTTCATCTACAAAATCAAGATGTGCGTCTATCTGTAGGATATGTATGGGTTTTTGATCATCAAAAGAATTCACGCACGGAATGTTCACCGAATGATCGCCGCCGATCACCACCGGCAGCGCGCCACCGCTCAGCGCCTGCCGCACGCCCCGTTCGATATTGGCGTGGCTCTGCCCGGTATCCGTGTGAACGATATCGGCGTCGCCCATGTCGACGATGCGCACGTCGCCGCCCAGATAGGTCGCGTCGTCCTCGTGATCATAGGCACCGGCATGGCCGAACGAGAACAGCGTCGAAGCTTCGCGCACCCCGCGCGGGCCGAAACGCGCGCCGGCGCGGTACTGCGTGCCACTGTCAAACGGCGCACCCAGAATGGCGACATCGGCGTCGATCGTCTCCCAGTCCGGCACATAGGGTTTCTTGGCAAATGTCGGAATGCCGACGAAGGGCAGGTTCAGCCGCCCCGATTGGTACCCATGCTCGCTCATTTTCCACCACCGCCAGTAACGCCGCGCCCAGCTTACGGCCATCGATCCGGACCGGCAACTTTCAAAACGGCGCGAATGTCCGCGGGGTTCGCAGCGGTCCCCCGTCCGGGGCCGGGCCGCTCGGAATTCGCTTTCCATTTCGCGGTACCCGTGAAATAGAGACGCGCCAACAGCGAAGCATTTTTGGGAGCCCCCAATGGAAATTCGTGAGGCCCTTACCTTTGACGACGTGTTGCTGGTGCCCGGCGCGTCGCGCGTGCTGCCAGGAGATGCCGACACGGCGACGCACGTGACCAAATCCATCGCGCTGAATATTCCGTTGCTGAGCTCGGCCATGGACACCGTCAGCGAAAGCGACATGGCGATTGCGATGGCGCAGGCGGGTGGCATCGGCGTCTTGCACCGCAATCTGGATATCGAAGAACAGGCGCGACAGGTCCGCCGGGTCAAGCGGTTTGAAAGCGGGGTCGTCTATGCCCCGATTACCCTGACGCCCGATCAGACCCTGGCCGACGCCAAGGCCCTGCAGGCGCGGTATCGCATCACGGGGTTTCCCGTCGTGTCGCCTGACGGCGTGGTGCTGGGCATCGTCACCAACCGCGACATGCGCTTTGCCTCGGACGACAAGACGCCGGTTTCGGTGATGATGACGTCGGATAATCTGGCCATGCTGGAAGAGCCCGCCGATCTGGCGCAGGCCAAAAGCCTGATGGAGGCACGGCGGATCGAAAAGCTGCTGGTCGTCGACCGGGCGCGGCACCTGACCGGGCTGCTGACAATCAAGGATATCGAAGCCGCGGTTCTGAACCCGCACGCCACCAAAGACGAAATCGGGCGGCTGCGCGTTGCCGCCGCCACCACGGTCGGGGACCATGGGTTCGAGCGCAGCGCGGCCCTGATCGAGGCGGGCGTCGACCTGATCGTGGTCGATACCGCGCACGGCCATTCCGCCAGCGTCGCCGCGGCGGTCGAGCGGGTCAAGAAATCCAGCAACGCGGTTCAGGTCGTGGCCGGAAACGTTGCGACGGGCGAGGCGACCAGGGCGCTGATCGATGCGGGGGCCGACGCGGTGAAGGTCGGCATCGGGCCCGGTTCGATCTGCACCACGCGCATCGTCGCGGGGGTCGGCGTGCCGCAGCTTACCGCGATCATGGATTGCGCCAGTGCCGCCGAAAAGGCGGGCATTCCGGTGATTGCCGATGGCGGCATCAAATATTCGGGCGATTTCGCCAAGGCCATCGCGGCAGGCGCAAGCTGCGCGATGCTGGGGTCGATGCTGGCCGGTACGGACGAAGCGCCGGGCGAGGTGATCCTGTATCAGGGACGCTCGTACAAGGCGTTTCGCGGTATGGGCAGCGTCGGTGCCATGGCGCGCGGGTCGGCGGACCGCTATTTTCAGAAAGAAGCTTCCAGCGACAAGCTGGTGCCCGAGGGGATCGAAGGGCAGGTGCCCTACAAGGGCGCGGCCGGCGCGGTCATTCATCAGTTGGTCGGGGGGTTGCGCGCGGCGATGGGCTATACTGGCAGCGCCACGATCGCGCAGATGCGGCGAAATTGCCAATTCGTGCGGATTACCGGCGCGGGGCTCAGCGAAAGTCACGCCCACGACGTTCAGATCACCCGCGAGAGCCCGAACTACCGGGCAGGTTAGCCGTATCGCCCGCGGGCCACTGCCCGCTGGCGCGTCGGACCGGCAAGAACCCCAAGGAGAAGAAATCGTGCAACATCTGCCCCTTGATCTGAAAATCACACTGGTCTGCGTGTTCCTGCA
>CAZRLO010000166.1:0-5116 GCA_964600965.1 uncultured Rhodobacter sp. | reverse complement strand
GGACTGGAAAATCGCTGGTCGCGAAAATTCTGCACGATTACAGCAATCGCGCCGATCTGCCCGCGATCACCGCGACGGCGACCAATCTTGTGGACGGGGCCTCGGCGATGGCGCTGCTGGCCAAGGCCGGGGGCGGGTCGATCTTTTTCGACGAAATCGGAGATCTTTCGGACGCCGCGCAATCACAATTGGTGCGCGGTCTGGATGCCGCGGGCGATGCCGCCCCGCGGGTGGTGGCGACCTCGCAGAAAAACCTGGAGTCGGCGGTGGCGGCGGGGCAATTCCGCGCCGACCTCTATTACCGCATCAGCGCCGTGGTCATCGACCTGCCGCCGCTTGAATCCCGCCCCGATGATATCGACCCGCTTTGCCGGCATTTTCTGAGCCGGATTTCGGCGCAGGGCGGCGACACAAAGGCCTTTGCGCCCGAAGCGCTGGACCAGTTGCGCCGCTACGGCTGGCCCGGCAACGTGCGTCAGCTTGAAAACACGGTTCGCCGGCTGGCGACCACCTGTCCGCAGCATCTGATCGGGGCCGCCGAGGTGACCGAGGCGCTGGGTCCGCTGCCCGGTCCCGCCCGCACCATCGGCACGCGGGCGGGAAACGCGCGGCTGTCCGACAGTATCGCAACCCACCTGAACCGGTATTTTGCCCTGCATGGCGACAGCCTGCCGCCCGAGGGGCTGTACGGGCGAATCCTGCGCGAAATGGAGGCCCCCCTGATCGAAATCGCCCTGGCCGCGACCGGCGGCAATCAGGCGAAATGCGCGGATTTGTTGGGAATTAACCGAAATACCCTCAGAAAAAAGATCACGGGGCTGGATATTCGCGTGACTCGCGGGCGCAAAATGATGTAAGAAAACCACAGTTTTGTGGTTTTTAGAGAGTATCTGCGTGTCGCGCTTGCCGAAATGTGACATTTTCCCCGCCATTTTTGGCGGCTTGCGGATTTCCCGCATCACCGATGCACCCGGGCCACGGACGCGCCGGTGAAGAATCCGGCGATCATAACGACGTGGGAATCGCTTAACCGGTTTCGCAAGCAGCGGCGCGTACGCAATCTGGGCACGCTGGGCCTGGTTCTGCTGGGGCCGGTTCTGGCGTTGTTCACCTTCGGCGCGCTGGAGTTTTTCGAGAACGGCGCCGCCTCGCAAAGCCTGCGCTTCATCCTGCTGAGCGATCTGGTCTACGTCCTGATGGTGGCCGCGCTGGTGATGCAGCGCGTGGCCCGGATGATCGCGGCGCGGCGCGCGCAATCCGCCGGTTCGCGGCTGCATTTGCGCCTGACCGGGGTTTTCGCGATCATCGCGCTGATCCCGACGATTCTGGTTGCGGTTTTCGCGACGATCACGCTGAACTTCGGGCTGGAAGGCTGGTTTTCGGACCGGGTCCGTCAGGTGGTCGGCAACTCGCTCGAAGCCGCGCAGGCCTATCAGTCCGAACATCAGACCGACCTCACGCAGGACGCCACGGTTCTGGCCGAATTCCTGACCCGAAACAAACGCCAGTCGCCGCTGCTGTCGGCCGGAGATCTGCGCCAATTGCTGACGCAGGGCCAGCAGCAAATCCAGCGTGGCCTGCGCGAAGCCTTTGTGATCAACGGCAAAGCCGAGCTGATCGCGCGCGGCGACCGCTCGTATCTCTTTGATTTCGAAACGCCGGATCAAGCGCAGATCGATCAGGCCGCGGGCGGCGAGGTCGTCATCATCCGCGACTGGGACAACAACGAATTCCGGGTGCTTTTAGCGCTGGACGGATTTGTGGACCGGTATCTATATATCTCACGCAATGTCGACGGCGCCATTCTGAACCTGCTGGATGACACCAAGGAAACGGTCGCGCTCTATCAGCAACTGGAAAGCGACCGCGGGCGGCTGTTGTTCGAATTCGGCCTGATCTACCTCGGATTCGCCGTGATCGTCATTCTTGCGGCGATCTGGCTGGGATTGTGGTTCGCGGAACGTCTGTCACGCCCCGTCGGGCGGCTGGCGGGCGCGGTGCAGCGGGTCGGGTCGGGGGATTTCGAGGCACGCGTCCCCGAAGAGGAGGGCGACGACGAAATCGCCATGCTGAGCCGGGTCTTCAACCAGATGACCAAACAGCTTCAGGCGCAGCGCGAAACGCTGGTGGAAGCCAACCGCGCGACCGAGGCGCGGCGGCGCCTGTTCGATTCAGTCCTGACCGGCGTGACCACCGGCGTCATCGGCCTGAGCCCCAAGGGCGAAATCGACATCATGAACATGGCCGCCGTGCGGTTGCTGGGGCTGGATGCGGACCGGGATATCGGGCGCACGCTGATTCAGGCGGTGCCTGAATTTTCGTACCTTTTCAAAGAGATGGCCAAGGGCGAAGGGCAGGTCGCCCAGGAAGAGGTGCAACTGACCCGCGCCGGCACCGGCGAAAACCTGCTGGTCCGCATCGCTGCGCGGCGAACCGAAAACAAGCGGCTGGAAGGTTTTGTCGTGACCTTTGACGATGTGACCGATCTGGTCTCGGCGCAGCGCATGGCCGCCTGGGGCGATGTCGCCCGCCGGATCGCGCACGAGATCAAGAACCCGCTGACGCCCATCCAGCTTTCGGCCGAACGGATCAAGCGAAAATTCGCCGGCGTTGACGGCATCGACGTCGAGGCGCTGGAACAGTATACCGGCGTGATCGTCCGCCAGACCGAGGATCTGCGCCGGATCGTCGACGAGTTTTCGAAATTTGCCCGGATGCCGGAACCCGAGCGGCGTCAGAACGATCTGGTCAAACTGGTCCGCGATGCGGTGGTGCTGCAAGACAACGCGCTGGCGCTGGTCAAGATATCGCTATTTTGTGATCACAAAAACATCTGGGGGTTCATCGACCGCACGATGATATCTCAGGCGCTGATCAACCTGATCAAGAACGCCGGGGAAGCCATTGAAAGCAAGATAGAAAAAGGCGCTCCGGATGGATATGAACCGGAAATCAGAATCAATGTGAACTTCGCCGGGTCGGAAACCGAAATTCGCATCACCGACAATGGGATCGGTCTGCCGGACAACCGCGCCCGCCTGTTTGAACCCTATGTGACCAACCGCGACAAGGGCACCGGGCTGGGGCTGTCGATCGTCAAGAAAATCATCGAAGAGCATGGCGGCCAGTTGGAGCTGAACGACGCACCGGTATTTGACGGCGGCACCCACGCCGGCGCACTGGCGCGCATCGTGCTGCCCGGGACCGCGCTGATCAAACCGAAATCGAATAGAAAGAAAGTGGCCTGAGGGCCGGATAGGACAACATTATGGGCGATATTCTGATCGTGGATGACGAGCGCGATATCCGCGAGCTGATCTCGGATATTCTGGTGGACGAGGGCTATACCACCCGCAGGGTCGGCGACAGCGATAGCTGCATGCGCGAGATCAACGCCGATCCGCCGGATCTGATGATCCTGGACATCTGGCTGAAAGACAGCCGCATGGACGGCATCGACATCCTGAAATCCACCCGGCGCGACAATCCCGACATCCCGGTCGTGATCATATCCGGGCACGGCAACATTGAAATTGCGGTCGCGGCGGTCAAGCAGGGCGCCTATGATTTCATCGAAAAACCGTTCAACATCGATCAGTTGATGGTGGTCATCAGCCGCGCGATGGAGGCCTCGCGTCTGCGGCGCGAGAACGCCAATCTGAAGGTCTCGGACGCCACCTCATCGGTCATGGTTGGTTCAAGTTCCGCCTTCAAGGTATTGAAATCACAACTGGATAAGGTCACCAGAACAAACGGGCGCATCATGTTGACCGGCCCGGCCGGCACCGGCAAGGAAGTGGCCGCGCGGTACATCCACGCCAATTCCGATCGCGCCAAGAACCCGTTCGTGTCGGTCAATTCGGCCTCGATCGAGCCCGAGCGCATGGAAGAAGTGCTGTTTGGCCGGGAAACGGTCGAGCGCGGCCATGAACCCGGTCTGCTGGAACAGGCACACGGCGGCATCCTGTTTTTCGACGAAGTGTCGGACATGCCCATCGGCACGCAGTCCAAAATCCTGCGCGTGCTGGTCGATCAGCAATTCCAGCGTGTTGGCGGCGCCGACAAGGTGCGGGTCGACCTGCGGGTCATTTCGTCGACCAACAAGGATTTGCAGAACGAAATCACCGAGGGACGGTTTCGCGAGGAACTGTACCACCGCCTGAACGTCGTGCCGATCACGGTGCCTTCGCTGGAAACCCGGCGCGAGGACATCCCGGAATTGACACGGCATTTCATCAATGATTTCAATCAGTCGCAGGGTCTTCCGCTCAGAAATCTCAGCGAAGAGGCCGAAGCATTGCTGCAAACCATGCGCTGGCCCGGCAATGTGCGCCAGCTCAAGAACGTGATCGAGCGGGTGCTGATCCTTGGCCCCGACAGCGGGCAGGTCGACGCCGGCGAATTGCCCGACAACGAAAACGGTAGCGCCGAGGACGGCCCGTTTGGCCTGTCCAGCAATCTGGCAACGCTGCCGCTGCGCGAGGCACGCGAAATGTTCGAACGCGAATACCTGATGACGCAGATCAACCGTTTCGGCGGCAACATTTCCCGTACCGCCAATTTTGTCGGCATGGAACGTTCGGCGCTGCATCGGAAACTGAAATCGCTGAACGTGGTCACGTCCTCGAAATCCGGCTCGCGAATCGCCGAAATCAACGAGGAAGAAGCCCCCGTCTGATCGGCAATTGACGACGCCCTGCGCATTTGCCAGTAAAAGAGCCGGGAACGTCGGACGTTCCAAACCCTCGGGGAGGCCCCATGAAGGTCATTATCTGCGGCGCGGGCCAGGTCGGTTGGCAGATCGCGCGGCATCTTTCCTCGGAAAAAAACGACGTGACGGTGGTGGACAAGAACCCGGAACTCGTGCGTCGCGCGACCGATTCGCTGGATGTGGGCGGTATCACCGGATTTGCGTCCTACCCCGACATTCTGGAACGCGCCGGCGCGCGCGACGCCGACATGATCATCGCCGCGACGTTTTCGGACGAGGTGAACATGGTCACCTGCCAGGTCGCGCATTCGGTGTTTTCGGTGCCGCGAAAGATCGCGCGCCTGCGTTCGCAAAGCTATCTGGACGCGATCTATTCCGATCTCTACCGCCGCGATCACCTGCCGA
>CAZRLO010000165.1:0-5124 GCA_964600965.1 uncultured Rhodobacter sp. | reverse complement strand
CCTGATTTCGATAAGAAATCGCTTTCATCGTGTTTTCCAAATACCAGCATTGACCACCAAGACGAATATTCACGAATTTTCTTCGGACGGGAACATTTTTCGGGAAAAAATTTTTTCCTGCAGCCACCAACAAAAAGGGCCACCCGAAGGCAGCCCCCTGTCGTCGTATCCAGAGCGAAATCAGCGTTTGGAGAATTGGAAGCTCCGCCGCGCCTTGCGCTTGCCGTATTTCTTGCGTTCCACCACGCGAGAGTCCCGCGTCAGGAAACCGGCCGCCTTGAGCGCCGGGCGCAGGCTGGGCTCGTAAAGTTGCAGCGCCTTGGAAATCCCGTGCTTGACCGCACCGGCCTGCCCGGAAAGCCCGCCGCCCTTGACGGTGGCCATCACGTCGAATTCGCCGGTGACACCGGCAACCTCGAACGGCTGGCGCAGCACCATCTGCAGAACGGGTCGTGCGAAATAGGTGTCAAGATCCTTGCCGTTGACGACCACCTTGCCGGAACCCGGTTTGATCCAGACCCGCGCCACCGCGTCCTTGCGTTTGCCAGTGGCATAGGACCGGCCAAGATCGTCGCGCAAAGGTTCGCGAACGACCGCGTTTTCGACGATCGCTTCGGGTTCTTCGCCGGTCACGGCGGCTTGCAGGTCTTCCAGTGAATTGATCTGGTCGGTCATGATGCGGCACTCCGCGTGTTTTTGGCGTTCATGGCGGCAACGTCCAGAACCTCGGGATTCTGGGCCTCGTGCGGATGGGCAGCCCCGGCATAGACCCGCAGGTTCGACATCTGCTGACGGCTGAGCGGCCCGCCCGGCAACATCCGCTTGATGGCTTTTTCGACGACCCGTTCGGGGAATTTGCCTTCCAGGATCTGGCCCGCGGTCCGCTGTTTGATCCCGCCCGGATGGCCCGTGTGCCAGTAATAGATCTTGTCCGACCGTTTATTGCCGGTCATCTGGATTTTTTCCGCATTGATGATGATGACGTTGTCACCCATATCCATGTGCGGCGTGAAACTGGCCTTGTGCTTGCCGCGCAGGCGCATGGCCACGATCGAGGCAAGACGGCCCAGAACAACGCCGGTCGCGTCGATCAGGATCCATTTCTTGTCGATGTCAGCCGGTGTTGCTGAGAAGGTTTTCATGTTCGACCCGGTTCGTTTGTTCGGATGCGCGGTAGAATTGGCGCATATCTGATGTGATGCCGGGTTTCTAAGCCAATTGGCGGCACGGTCAAGGGTAATAATGCTGCGAAAAGCGCTGTTTTTCAAAGCGTTGCAATTGCGGTATTATTTTACCCCAATCATTTCACCCTTTCGGCGGAATCGCATAGGTCACGCTGGCCCGCGCCACGGGCCACGCATCCGCAACCGAATGGATCAGCACATCGCCGACCGAAAGGGTTTTGCCCAGTTTCAGAATGCGCGCCCGTGCCGTCAGGTCGGCCAGCGCCGGTTTGCGCATGAAATCGATGGCGCAGGACGTGGTGACGGTCAGCGATTTCGGCCCGATCATCGCCAGTGTCGCCAGATAATAGGCGCAATCGGCCAGCGTGAACATGGCGGGGCCCGAGATCGTGCCGCCGGGGCGCAGGTGGCTTTCGTCGATGATCATGCGCAAACTTGCGCCATCGTCATGCAGTGCCGTCACCAGAAACCGGCCGTGCATCTGCGGAAATTCGGTCTCGATCAGCGCGTGCAGCGCATCGATGTTCATGATCGGGGTCATAATCCGCCTTTTCAGCCTGTTGAACGAGGGGTAGACTCGCGGCAAACGACGCCCGCGACAAGAGGATTTTCAGGATGAGCGAACCGGTTCTGCTGCGCAACGATCACGGCGCCATCGCCACACTGACGCTGAACCGCCCCAACGGGCTGAACGCGTTGTCCGAGGCGATGATCGCGGCGCTGAGTGCCGAACTTGACCAACTGGCCCGGGATCGGCGCATTCGCGCGGTGATTCTGAAAGGCGCTGGCAAGGCATTCTGCGCGGGCCATGATCTCAAGGAAATGACCAACGGACGTCAGGCCGCCGATGGCGGTCGCGCCTATTTCAACGCGCTGTTCGCGCAATGCGCCGAAATGATGCAGAAGATCGTTCACCTGCCCCAGCCGGTGATCGCGCAGGCCCATGGCATCGCAACGGCGGCGGGGTGCCAGTTGGTGGCCACCTGCGATCTGGCGATTGCTGCGGATGACGCACGTTTCGGGGTGAACGGGGTCAATATCGGCCTGTTCTGCTCGACCCCGATGGTTGCGCTGTCGCGCAACATACCGCGCAAGGCGGCGATGGAGATGCTGACGACCGGCAAATTCATATCGGCACCTGACGCGGAAAGACTGGGCCTGATCAACCGCGCCGTGCCGCCCGATGCTCTGGGCGATGCCACCACGGATCTGGCCGAATCCATCGCCGCCAAGTTGGGGGCCGCGGTCAAGATCGGGAAATCGGCGTTTTACGAACAGCTCGCGCTGCCGCTGGATCAGGCTTATGCCCACACCGCGGCGGTCATGGCCGAAAACATGCTGTGGCGTGAAACCGAAGAGGGCATCGCCGCATTCCTGGAAAAACGCGACCCCGACTGGACCCAGTAGGCAGGGCCGTGCGGGTTCAGCGCAGCAATTGGCGCAGGTATTTGCCGTAATCGTTTCTGGCAAATCTTTCGGCCGCCGCCGCAAGTGTGGTGCGGTCGATCCAGCCCTGTTCGAACGCGACCTCCTCGGGGCAGCCGGTCTGCATGCCCTGCCGTGTTTCCAGCGTGCGCACGAAATTTCCGGCATCCAGCAGACTGCCATGGGTGCCGGTATCCAGCCACGCATATCCGCGCCCCATGCGTTCGACCCGCAGGGTTCCCTCGTCCAGATAGGATTGCAACAAGGTGGTGATTTCCAGCTCGCCGCGCGCGCTTGGCGTTACCTGACGCGCGCGTTCCGGTGCGGTGGCATCGACAAAGTACAGCCCGGTCACGGCAAAATTCGAAGGTGGCGATTTCGGCTTTTCCACCAGCGCCCGCGCCTGGCCGCGCGAATCGAAATCCACGACCCCATAGCGTTCGGGATCGGACACGCGATAGCCGAAAACCGTAGCCCCCGCCGCGTGACCGCCGGCTTCGTGCAACAGGTCGCGCAGGCCGTGGCCAAAGAAAATGTTGTCGCCCAGAACCATGGCGCTTGGCGCGCCGTCCAGAAAGCGCTCGGCCAGTATGAACGCCTGGGCCAGACCATCGGGGTTGGGTTGCGCGATATAGCTGAGCTTCACGCCCCATTGCGAACCATCGCCCAGCAACCGTTGATATTGCGGCTGGTCGCCGGGCGTGGTGACGACGGCAATGTCACGCATGCCCGACAGCATCAGGACCGTCAGAGGATAGTATACCATCGGCTTGTCGTAGATCGGCAATAGCTGTTTGGAGACGCCGAGCGTGATCGGATAAAGCCGCTTTCCCGACCCTCCGGCCAGAAGAATACCTTTGCGTTCCATTATCTTATGGCTCCTAATTCATCCAGAACCCGGCGAAGTGCCGCCTTCCAGTCCGGGCGTTCAAGGCCAAATACCCGTTCCGTGCCCGTGCAGTCCAGCCGCGAATTCAGCGGCCGTCGTGCGGGCGTTGGAAACTCGGCGGTCGGAATGTCGTGCACGATCGTATCATGGCGGGTCTGACGGAAAATTTCGCGGGCGAAATCGGCCCAGCTCACGTCCGGCGCCCCGGCATAATGGTAGATGCCGCGAACACCCCCGCCCGCCACCATGGTTTTCGTGATTTCAGCGACCGCGCGCGCGATGTCGGCGGCTGCGGTCGGGCCGCCGGTCTGATCGGACACCACGTTCAGCGTCTTGCGGTCCGCCGCCAGCCGCAGCATGGTCCGGACGAAATTGCTGCCATGGGCCGAAAAAACCCATGACGTGCGCAAGATGGCGTAGTGCCCCCGTGCCGCGCGAATGCCGGTTTCGCCCGCGAGTTTCGAGCACCCGTAAACCCCAAGCGGTGCTGCGGGGGTATCGGGGGTGAACGGCGTCAGACCGGCCCCGTCAAAGACGTAATCGGTCGAAATGTGCACGAATGGAAGGTTTTTGGCGGCGCAGGCACGGGCCATCGCCGCCGGGGCCGCGCCGTTGACCATCTGCGCGGCGGCGGCGTCGGTTTCGGCCCGGTCGACGGCGGTATAGGCGGCGGCGTTGATCACCGCGTCCCAGCCGGATCGGGCGATGAGTGCGGCGCAGGCCTCCGGTTCGCCCAGGTCGGCCTCGTCGCGCGCCAGGCAGACCGCATCGGGCATGGTTCGCGCGATTTCCCGCGCCACCTGCCCGGTTTTTCCGAACACCAGAACCGGCATCAGAGCGTTCCCAGACGATCGCCGACACCGTCGCGACCCTGCAATGCCTGCCACCAGGACGGGTTGTCCAGATACCAGCGCACGGTACGGCGCAGCCCCTCGTCAAGCGTGACCGTCGGTTTCCAGCCAAGCTCGTCCCGCAGGCGCGACGCGTCCATCGCGTAGCGCAGATCGTGCCCCGGACGATCCGGCACGAAACATATCAGATCGGCATGCGGATGGCGGGCCGGACGCAGGTCATCAAGAATGGCACAGATCCTGTGCACCAGATCGATATTGCGCGCCTCGGCGTCGCCGCCGATATTGTAGGTGCGCCCAACGGTCCCCCGCTGCATGACGCAAAGCAGCGCATCGGCGTGGTCCTCGACAAAAAGCCAGTCGCGCACGTTTTCGCCCGCACCGTAAACCGGGATCGGTTTTCCGGCGATGGCGTTCAGGATGACCACCGGGACCAGCTTTTCCGGAAAGTGGAAGGGCCCGTAATTGTTGGAACAATTTGTGATCACATATGGAAGACCATAGGTCTCGCCCCAGGCGCGCACCAGATGATCCGACGCCGCCTTTGAAGCCGAATAGGGCGAATTCGGCGCATAGGGCGTGGCCTCGGTAAACCGGCCGGTCTTGCCAAGGGTTCCGTAAACCTCGTCGGTCGAGACGTGGTGAAAGCGGAAGGCCGCGGCATGGCCGATGGTTTGCCAATAGGTCCGCGCAGCCTCCAGCAGCGTGAAAGTGCCGGAAATGTTGGTGGATATGAAATCGGCGGGTCCGTCGATGGAGCGATCGACATGGCTTT
>CAZRLO010000164.1:0-5143 GCA_964600965.1 uncultured Rhodobacter sp. | reverse complement strand
CTAGACGGCCAGATGGCTGGACGACCAGCCGGCAGGCCGGCTGGACGGTTAGAGGGCTGGACGGCCGGACGATTGGAGGGCAGGCCGGCCGGACGTCTGGATGGCCGGACGGCTAGCCCGGTGCTTTTTCGGCCTTGCCGCCGCGAAATCATAGAGGCAGCGAAAACCGGCGCGGGTTCGCCGCGCCAGGACCGTCAACGGAATCAGATTTTTTCAGAGAGACATGCTGTACGATCAGCGGCAGTTTTCGTTTTCCAGCCATTGTTCCACGGCGCTGCGCACGGATTGAGCGCCGGCCGCGTGGGCCGCGTCGATGACCGAGCGGACCGCGTCGAGATCGACCCTTCGCAACAGATGCTTGACCGGTCCGATCGATGCCGGTCGCATCGAAAATGCGCGCAACCCCATGGCGGCGAAACACAGCGCCTCAAGCGGCCGCCCGGCGTCTTCGCCACAGAAACTGACCGGTGTGCCCAGCGCATCGCAGCGCGCGGCGATTTGTTCGATGAAGCTCAGAAACGAGACATTCAGCGTGTCATACCGCCGTCGCACCCGCTCGTTCTCGCGGTCTGCCGCAAAGAAAAACTGTTTCAGGTCATTGCCACCGATCGAAATGAAATCCGCCATCTGGAAAAACTGATCGGGCGCAAAGGCCAGCGACGGGGTTTCCAGCATCGCGCCGATTTCCACCTTTTCAGGGATGACATGCCCCAGCGCGCGTTCGCGATCCAGTTCATCCAGAACGCTTTGCCGCGCGGCCTTGAATTCATCGAATTGGGCGACGAACGGAAACATCACGTTCAGCGGGCGGCCATTCGCAGCGCGGATCAGGGCCTGCAACTGCATGCGCATGACCCCGGACTTGTCCAGCGCCAGCCGGATTGCCCGCCAGCCCATCGCGGGGTTTGGTTCATCCTCGCGTTTCATATAGGGCAGCACCTTGTCGGAACCGATATCAAGTGTGCGAAACACGATGCGCTTGCCCTGCGCCGCCTCGGTGATGCGGCCGTATAACGAGGCAAGCTCGGCCCGGCGTGGCACCCTGCTGCGCACGAGAAACTGCAATTCGGTCCGGAACAGGCCCACGCCCTCGGCCCCGGAATTTCGCAAGCTTGGCAAATCCGCCATCAGGCCGGCATTCATGAACAACGCAATGGTCTTGCCATCTCGGGTCGTCGCGGGTTTGTCACGGATCGAGTGGTATTTTTCCTGGGCGACCTCCTGCATCGCGATTTTGTCGCGAAAGGCGGCGGCAACGGTTTCTTCGGGTCGCAGATGGGCGATCCCGTGATCACCGTCCACCAGGATGGCATCCCCGTTCAGCGCTTCGCGGGTGATCTTTTCGGCATGGATCACCAGCGGAATCGCCAGCGCGCGGGCGACGATGGTGGCATGCGAACCGACGGAGCCCTCCTCAAGAACGATGCCACGAATATTCTTGCCGTATTCCAGCAATTCGCCGGGGCCGATGTTGCGGGCGACCAGAATGGCGTCGTCCGGCATGTCCGCGCCGATCCCCTGACCCTGCCCGGTCAGCAGCCGCAACAACTTGTTCGAAAGGTCATCCAGATCGTGCAGCCGTTCGCGCAAATAGGGGTCCGGCACCCGCACCATGCGCGCCCGGGTCGCGGATTGTTGTTTTTCGACGGCCACCTCGGCGGCAAGGCCGGCGCGGATATCCGCCTCCATGCGGCGCATCCAGCCCCGTGAATTGGCGAACATGCGGTAGGCTTCGAGAACCTGGCGGTGTTCTTCGTTCGCAGCACCGAGATGCGTCTCGAGCATATCATCGACGTCACCCTTCAGCGTCACCATCGCCGTTTCCAACCGCGCCATTTCCGCCTCCGGATCCTCGGCGACGGGATTGGCGATGACGATCTGCGGATCGTGCAGCAGAACGTGACCCTCGGCACTGCCCTCCTGGGCCACGCCGCCACGGAACATGGCCGGCTGCTGGTGCGGGGCGGACAGGGCCGCGCCCTCGCCGACGAATACGCCAAGTTCGGCCATCTCGGCGATGACCATCGCCACCACTTCCAGCCCGTAACGTTCGTCATCGCTGTAGGTGCGGGCCTCGCGGTTCTGGACCACCAGCACGCCCAGCATTTCGCCGAGCCGCTGGATTGGCACGCCCAGAAAGGACGAAAAGATCTCTTCGCCGGTCTCGGGCATGTAGCGAAAGCCGCGTTCATGGGTCGCGTTCGGCGTGTTGATCGCGTTCGCTTCGCGGGCAACACGCCCGACCAGGCCTTCGCCGATCCGCAAGCGCGTCTGGTGGACGGATTCCGGCTTCAACCCCTCGGTCGAGCAAAGTTCCAGCGTTTCCGGATCGCGCAACAGATAGATCGAACACACCTGCGCCGCCATCGCGTCGGCGATCAGGTGCGTGATCTTGTCAAGACGCGCCTGCCCTTCGCCTTCGACCGCCAGCGTGGTCTGCAGCCGTTTCAGCAGGTTGCGCGATCGTGATCCGGTGGTTTCAGCCATCTTCCCCCGATTTCAGGCTGCTGTTTCCAATTCAAACGCATCATGAAGCGCCTGCACCGCCAATTCCATATATTTCCGCTCTACCAGAACGGAAACTTTGATCTCGGACGTGGTGATGACCTTGATGTTCACCCCTTCGCGCGCCAGCGATTCAAACATTTTCGCGGCGACGCCGGCATGGCTGCGCATGCCGATGCCGACCACCGAGATCTTGCAGACATCGGTATCGGCGATCAGGCCGTGATAGTTGATTTCACCGTCGGCGCGGGCCTTTTCGACCGCCGCGTCGGCCAGCGCAACCTGATCGGTGGGGCAGGAAAAGGTCATGTCGGTGCGGCCCTCTTCGGAGATGTTCTGCACGATCATGTCGACATTCACGCCCGCTTCGGCAAGCGGCGTGAAGATCGCGGCGGCGATTCCCGGCCGGTCGGCGACCGAGACCAGGGTCATTTTCGCCTCGTCGCGTGAATAGGCGATACCGGATACAACTTTGCTTTCCATGATTTCCTCCTCGGCGCACACCAGCGTGCCGGATGTATTCGATTGCTCCTGAAAACTCGACAGGACCCGCAGGCGAACCTTGTAGCGCATTGCCAGCTCGACCGAGCGGGTTTGCAGCACCCGGGCCCCCAGCGACGCCAGTTCCAGCATTTCCTCATAGCTGATGCGGTCAAGCTTGCGGGCCTTGGCCTGGATGCGCGGATCGGTGGTATAGACGCCGTCCACATCGGTATAGATGTCGCAGCGCTCGGCTGCCATCGCGGCGGCAAAAGCCACCGCAGTCGTGTCGGAACCGCCGCGCCCCAGGGTGGTGACGCGGCCGTCGGGGCCGATCCCCTGAAAACCGGCAACCACCGCCACGCGCATGCCTTCGGCGAATTTGGCTTCCAGATTTTCGGCGGGAATTTCCCGGATCCGCGCCGCGCCATGGGCCGAGCTGGTTTTGACCGGCACCTGCCAGCCCTGCCATGACCGCGCCGGTACGTCGATTTCCTGCAACATCAGGGCCATCAATCCGGCGGTTACATTTTCACCCGCTGAAACGACGCTGTCGTATTCCCGTGCGTCAAACATGGTGGATGTTTCGTTGACCAACCCGACCAGTTCGTTGGTCTTGCCCGACATGGCCGAGACGATGACGATCACGTCAAAGCCGTTTTCCACCTCGCGCGCCACTTTGCCCGCGGCATTGCGGATGCGCGCAAGATCGGCCACCGAGGTGCCGCCGAATTTCATTACCAGGCGGGGCATTTTGTTTCTTCTCGGAACTGCCGGTTTTCTGGCGGTTCTTTTATGCGCCCGGCTGCACAAGGGCAAGAGCCCGGACCGCGCATGACCAGCGGGCGATATGGCACAACCGCACGGGCTGAATGCAAGGCGCGGCCCGGAAAGACCTTGGTGAAGTGGTCGGCAACGAGATTTTCGCAGTCGTATCAATTTTCGCAACTCTGGCCTGCAATCCGGGGGAATGGTGCTGTCCGGCGATTTGATCGGGGGCCGTCGGGCAACGCCGGCCAAACGGTCCTGCCGGAACTTCGGCGCGCACGAGCACTGTCGCCTCGCCGGTCAGGCGCGCAGACCATCAATCACGCGCTGCGCCGATTCGTGATCAAAACGATCCGCCGGGCGGCGGTTGGCGGTCGGCGGGCCCTGCGCTTTATCGGCCGGTCGGCTTGTGCGTTGGTATTTGGTTCTGCCGGCGGGGCGGTCTGTTGGCCCACCGGAGTACCGGTTCGCCAGATTTCCGGTTCACCCGTTTTCCGATCCACCGGTGTACCGATCTTTCGGTCTATCGGTCTATCGGTCGTCTGGTTTACCGGTCTACCGGTGTGCCAGTCTTTCGATACACCAGTCTACCGGATTACCGGTATTCCGGTAATCCGGTAATCCGGTTTTCCGGATATATATTAGCTCAAGATGTTGAAATAAAACAGTTTGCAACGTAAAGGTAAAAACACCTCCCTCCCAATCTGACGCATGTGCTTCGGTCTGACCGTGCTTTGTCGCGCGAATGGAATCGGAACGCCATTCCCGGATTGGGACAAACCAACCGTCATACCCGCGACCCAACACTCATCGCCACATGCCCAGCGCACAGGCCTATGCCGGCTCATTGCCCGCGCGGGCTGCAGGCTACCGCCACGCAAATCTCCGACTTCAATCGTACGGGACGTTTCAATAGCGCCCTCCCTTGGAGAAGGTCCGGCGCGGGCCGGCTTTGCCGTCTGGCGAAGCATTCGACCTATACTCTGAATATCTTTCGCAAGCCCGCGTCGGGGACGGGACCAGCCGCGCGGCGAAAAACCTTGGATGTTCAAACCGGGTGCCAGCCAACTTGCAGCTTTGCGCGCCGTTGCCCGGCGAGACGGGTCACTTGATCGCAACCGCCCACGGGCTGCCGTGGATAATCCAGTTCGCCCAGCGCGCAATATCTGCATCAAACCCGGATGTGCCTCAGGACACCGGCTAAATCCGATGCCCGGTGGCGCACGATTGCAACGGAAAGAGCGTTGACCGAACCCGCAGGGAAGGACCTTGAGGCCGAATGAATTTATATCAATAACTCAAGATGTTGTTGGCTTCCCCAAGGCAGCGGATGATCGCTTTGCACCGGGCAATACCATGGCTCTGAAATCACGCAAACGGCTCAGAACCC
>CAZRLO010000163.1:0-5166 GCA_964600965.1 uncultured Rhodobacter sp. | reverse complement strand
GTCGGCGATGTGTTCTTCGATCTTGGATACCGCATCGGCGTTGATCAGCGGGCCCACCGAAGTGCCGTCTTCCATCCCGTCGCCGACGGTCATCGCAGCTACGGCGGCGCCGAGTTTTTTGGCAAAGGCATCGTAAACACCCGACTGCACGTAGATCCGGTTGGCACAGACACAAGTCTGGCCGTTATTGCGGTATTTCGACATCATCGCGCCTTCGACCGCCGCATCGAGATCGGCGTCGTCGAATACGATGAAAGGCGCGTTTCCACCCAGTTCCATCGAACACTTCATCACTTGGGTCGCCGCCTGGCGCAGCAGGATGCGGCCGACTTCGGTAGAGCCGGTGAAGGTCAGTTTGCGCACCGCGGGATTTTCACAAAATTCCTGCCCGATGCCGCGGCTGTCTTTGCCTGGAATAATCGACAGCACGCCCTTGGGCAGACCGGCGCGGTCGGCCAGCACGCCCATCGCCAATGCCGAAAGCGGTGTTTCGGTGGCCGGGCGCGCCACGATGGTGCAACCGGCGGCCAGCGCCGGCGCAACCTTTCGGGTGATCATCGCGTTGGGGAAATTCCACGGCGTGATCGACGCGCAGACGCCGATGGGTTGCTTCAGCACGGTTATGCGTTTGTCGGGCTGGTGGCCGGGGATGGTTTCGCCATAGACGCGCTTTGCCTCTTCGGCGAACCATTCGATAAAGCTGGCACCATAAAGGATTTCACCCCTCGCCTCGGCCAGCGGCTTGCCCTGTTCGGCGGTCAGGATGGTTGCCAGATCGTCGGCGTTGGCGACCATTTCATTGAACCAGGCGCGCAGAACGTTGGCGCGTTCCTTGGCGGTGCGCGCCGCCCAGTCCTTCATTGCTGTTTCAGCGGCGGCGATGGCGCGGGCGGTTTCGGCCCGGCCCAGATCGGCGACTTGCGCGATCACATCGCCGCGTGCGGGGTTGGTGACGTCAAAGGTCTTGCCCGCATCGCCATCCACCCAGTTGCCGGCCAGATAGCCTTGCGTGGCCAAGAGCGAGGGGTCGCTCAGACGGGTGGCAAGATCGGTTGTCGTGTCGAGCATCGGGGGCCTCCTGGATTTGGGCATGGCGTTTTAGTGTACTCACGATATATCGAACCCGGATGCAAGGGTGAGGCAAGGTCATGGACCTGACCGACGACTATGAGAACGGCAAGTACATCCCCGATGCGGCCAGCTATCCACCGCACTGGGCGGCCCATGCGGCGGCATTCCGGGATCGGCTGGGCGACCGGGCGCGGCTCGATCTGGCCTATGGTCCGGATTCGCGCCAGCGGTTCGATCTGTTTTTGCCCGATGACACGCCGGCGGGGCTGTTGATGTTCATCCATGGCGGTTACTGGCTGAAATTTGACAAATCCTCGTGGTCGCACCTGGCGGCGGGACCGCGGGCGCGGGGTTGGGCGGTGGCGATGCCGAGTTACCGGTTGGCGCCTGCGGTGCGGATTGCCAAAATCACCGGCGACATCGCCAGGGCGTTGGCGGCGGCCAGTGAAACGGTTGATGGATCGATCGTGGTTGCCGGACATTCGGCGGGCGGACATCTGGCGGCGCGGATGCGTTGCGGCGATGTTGGGCTGCCTGCGGCGGTCACGGCGCGGTTGCGCCGGGTGGTGCCGATATCACCGCTGTCCGACCTGCGCCCATTGATGCGGACGGCGATGAATGCGGAACTGCGGATTGACGAGGGCGAAGCGACGGCGGAGAGCCCGCTGCTGTGCACCGAACGTGTCGATGCCGAAACGGTGGTCTGGGTCGGTGCCGAGGAACGCCCGGCGTTCCTCGATCAGGCGCGGTGGCTGGCGGATGCATGGCCGGGGGCGTCGCTGCGGGTAGCATCCGGACGGCATCACTTCGACGTGATCGAAGAGATGGAGCAGGCGGACAGTCCCCTGACACAGGCGATGGTCGGAAATTGAGGCGCAAAAGCTTGGCGGGCATTGCCTAGAGATTCCATCGCCTCATCAGCTGAACGCTTGATCACAGCGCCCCGGACCCCGGATCGAAATTGCGCACCTGCGCGTCCGGTCCGCCACCCAAGGGGATTGTCCTGCGCGGGACAAGGCCGAAGGCCGCCGCGCATCGCTGCCGACCCCCGATGCGGCGGCGATTGGGTGAGGACAACGTACTGCTTTGATCTTTTTCGGAATTCTCCGGGATAAATTGCCAATGGCAACCGTAGGATTGCCCCGGCGCGCGCCAGCGCTGCACGGCTTTGTGCCCAATTAATGAATGCCGCGGCGGGCCACGCGTCCTGACGGGCGACCGAGGAATTTCCGGCCCGGGGTTTCAGTTTTTCGAGGTCGCCCTCCGGTCGCGGTATGTGTCCATATGCCAAACGGATACGCGCCAAACTTTCGGAAATTCTTTTTCGAAAAGATTTGCGCCTATCCGAAGCGTTCTGACCAACCTGGCAACCTGTCGTGAAGGGCTGATGCGGAGCTATATACGCCGCGCGCAATTGCGCGGGACAGTGTCAGCGCCGCGCCATGGCCAAGTGCCAGCGTATCCGCCGCCGGGTCGTCCAACGGTTTTTCCCCGGTCGCAGCGACAAATACCAGATCACCGTCAAACGGGGTGTGGCTGGGCACCAGTGCACGGGCAATCCCGTCATGCGCGGCGACTGCCAGACGGGTGGCCTGTGCCTGTGTCAGATCCGCGTCGGTGGCGACGATGGCGATTGTGGTGGCTTCTCGGGAATGTGTGCGTTTGCTATCGAATGTGCTCTGCGGATAAACCGGGGCCGGACCGAACCCGCCGAATTCGTCGCCGATTTCGAACGGGGTTGCCCAAAAATGTTTGGTATCGCCAACCGTGGCACTTCCTAAGGCGTTTACCGCTGCCAGTGCGCCGACCGTGTGGCCGCCTGGAAGCACAAGTGACGACGAGCCAAGCCCGCCTTTGAGATTTGCGGTGGTCGCACCGGTGCCGGCGCCGGCGGTGCCGAGGTGAAAATCCGGTCCCGCACTCTCCAGGGCCTCAATCCCGAGCGCGGAATACGGGTTTTCGGCCCAGTCCTTGTCGCCCCCGTTGGTCAGATCGAACAGGATCGCTGCCGGTACAATCGGCACTTTTTGCCCGCCCGCGTCAAAACCACGTCCATTCGCGCGCAGCGTATCGGCCACGCCGGAAGCTGCCGATAGCCCCAGCGCAGACCCGCCTGCCAGCACCAGCGCATCGGCCTGCTGCACCAGGCGATCAGGTGCCAGTGCGTCGGTCTCTCTTGTCCCCGGCGCGCCGCCCATGACGTGAACCGCGGCGGTAAACGGCCGTGTCGCGGTCAGGACGGTTACGCCGGTCTTGACCCTGTGATTTTCGGCGTTTCCGACCAGGACGCCAGTAACATCGGTGATCAGGTTGCGCGCACCCGGCTTCATATGCACCGGCCTCCGTCGACTTCCATCGCGACCCCGGTGATCATGCCGGCCTCGCCGGAGCACAGATAGGCCGCCGCATTGCCCATATCCTCTGGTGTGGAAAACCGGCCGAGCGGGATGGTCGAGAGAAACTGAGCCCGGCGCTCAGGCGTGTCCTCGCCCATGAAACTGGCCAATAACGGGGTCACGCCCGCCACCGGGCAAATTGCATTCACGCGCACGCCCGACGGGGCCAATTCTACCGCCATGGTCTTGGTCGCGGTGATCATCCAGCCTTTGGAGGCGTTGTACCAGTTGAGGTTCGGGCGCGGACTGATACCTGCGGTGGACGCGACGTTGAGAATGGCACCGGTCCCCCGGGATTTCATGTGTGGAACCAAATGTTTGGCGGTCAAGTAGACGGATTTGGCATTCACCGCCAGAACCCGATCAAAATCGTCTTCCGGCACGTCTTCCAGGGGCATCGGCAAATGGGTGATGCCGGCATTGTTGACCAGAATATCAACATATCCAAACGCCACCAGAGCCGCGTCAGCCATCGCCGCCACGCTGGCGTTGTCAGCCACGTCCACGGTGCTTGCCACTCCGCCGACAGCCGCAGCCACGTCCGCCGCCGATTGCGCGTTGATGTCCGCGACCATCACGCGGGCGCCTTCGGCGGCGAATTTTGCGGCGATTCCCGCGCCAAAGCCCGAGCCTGCGCCGGTCACCACGGCGGTTTTGTCCTGCAATCGCATTTTGGCGCTCCTGCTTTTTCTCCACCAGCATGCGGCGGGCCAGACCGGCGCGCAAGACTTGTTGCCAGTCATTGCGCAATCGGATTCATACGGGCTGAAAAGGGCGGCAAAAATTCTCTTGCCACGGCGCAAGAGGTGGGCGTATAGGCGCTGCGAGCCCCGGCGATGGCGTCGCCGGGACACATGCTCATCCACGTCCTGAACGCCGGGACCTTTTGGCGGTCCGGACGTTGCGATTTCCGGGCCGATGCTTGGAGGTCGAAATGACACTAGAAAATCAATCCTTCGATATGCGCGCGCGGCCCGAGTTTTTCAGGCTGCACAACGGGGAAAAAGCGGCCCTGCCATTTGCGGCCGCGGAATACGAGGCGCGGCTTGCCGGGTTGCGCGCAATCATGGCCGAGGCCGGGGTCACGGCGGCGGTGCTGACCTCGATGCACAATATCGGGTACTACTCGGGCTTTTTATATTGTGCGTTCGGGCGGCCTTATGCGCTGGTGGTCACCGCGGGCGAGGCGACAACTATCTCGGCCGGTATCGATGCGGGACAACCCTGGCGCCGCTGTCACGGTGACAACATCACCTACACGGACTGGACCGGCGACAATTTCTGGCGCGCGGTCAGCCATGTGGCCGGGACCGGGCAGGCAATCGGATATGAGGGCGATCATCTGACGCTCGTGCAATCCGACAACCTGCACGGTTTTCTGACGCCCCGGGAAATCATCGACATCGCGCCGGCAACCATGCGCCAGCGTATGCGCAAGTCACCCGCCGAAATCGCGCTGATCCGCGCGGGCGCGGCCACCGCGGATGCGGGCGGATACGCCGTTAAAGAGGCTGTGCGGGAAGGCACGCGTGAGATCGATGTGGCGATGGCCGGACGCGACGCTATGGAGGCGGAAATCGCGCGCCGGTATCCGGATGCGGAATACCGCGACACCTGGGTCTGGTTCCAATCCGGCATCAACACAGATGGCGCGCATAATCCTGTAACGGGCCGTGTATTGCAGCGCGGCGACATTCTT
>CAZRLO010000162.1:4613-5208 GCA_964600965.1 uncultured Rhodobacter sp. | reverse complement strand
TAGTTCATGGTGTATTCCATGCCCGCGCAGCCGCCCTTCTTGACGCCGATGCGCAGTCCCTGATGACCCTCGCGCGCCATCAGCTTTGCGATCTGCGCAATCGCCGCCGGGGTCATGCTGACCGCTTGTTTTCCGGGAATTCCGAACATGACCTACATAAACCCCAGTTCCAGCCGCGCCTCGTCGGACATCATTTCCATGCCCCAGGGTGGTTCCCAGGTCAGATCAACATCGACCTGCTTGACCCCTGGCAGCGGCTCTATCGCGTCGGCGATCCAGCCGGGCATATCTCCGGCAACCGGGCAACCGGGCGCAGTCAGGGTCATGGTGATACAGACCTCGTTCTCGGCGCTGATGTCAATCGTGTAGATCAGGCCCAGATCATAAATATTGACCGGGATTTCAGGGTCATAGACTGACCGGCAGGAACGGACCACATCGTCGTATAGCGGATGATCCGTCGTCGACGGTGAAATCAGCGGCGTGCCTTCGAGTTTTTCCGGTGTTTCAACGGTCATGGCGGCTCTCAGCTATTCCTGAGCGAAGATATAAGGATTAGAGGCCCCCACGTCCAGAGGCACCTTGACACGCGTGG
>CAZRLO010000162.1:0-4603 GCA_964600965.1 uncultured Rhodobacter sp. | reverse complement strand
GCGTCCGGCTATTTTGACCGCCGGCGGCGGGCGGGCAGGGGGCGCACGTTTTTTTCGATATTGGCATACAGCAGCCCGGTGATGTTCTTGCCTGTGGCCTTTTCGATGCCCTCGAATCCGGGTG
Source organism: uncultured Rhodobacter sp. (assembly GCA_964600965.1). Classification (GTDB taxonomy): domain Bacteria; phylum Pseudomonadota; class Alphaproteobacteria; order Rhodobacterales; family Rhodobacteraceae; genus UBA5972. Next base: position 4,479 of record CAZRLO010000162.1, on the reverse strand, counting down.
AGGAATTTACTTCCAGAACTTTCGGCCCATGATCGGAGCGTAACAAATCCACACCGGCCATGTTCAACCGGAATGCGCGGGCGGCGCGCACCGCCATTTCACGCTCGGTTTTGGTTATTTTGGCGGCTTCGGCGGTCCCGCCCTGATGCAGGTTCGAGCGGAAATCATCCCCCGCCGCAACCCTTCGCATTGCCGCGACGACCTTGTTGCCGATCACCAGACAGCGGATGTCTTCGCCCGCGGCCTCCTTGACGAACTGCTGCACCAGAAAATTCGCCTTGAGCCCGCGAAAGGCGGAAATAACCGATTGCGCGGCTTTTGAGGTTTCGGCCAGCACCACGCCCTTGCCTTGCGTCGATTCCAGCAGTTTCACGATCAGCGGGGCCTTGCCCACAAGGCCGATCAGGTTGTCGGTATCCTTGGGCGAAGAGGCGAAGGCCGTGACCGGCATCCCGATCTTGTGCCGCGCCAGAATCTGGTGCGCGTGCAGCTTATCCCGGCTCGCGGTGATCCCCTCGGAGCCGTTAACGCAATAGGTGCCGGTGGTCTCAAACTGTCGGATCACCGCTGTGCCGTAGGGCGTTATCGACGCACCGATCCGGGGAATCACCGCGTCGTAATGCGGCAGACGTTTTCCATCGTAGTGAACCTGCGGACTTAAGGCGTTGATTTCCATATATACCCGCGCGGTATCTATTACCTCGACAACATGCCCGCGTTTTTCCGCTTCCTGCACCAGGCGGGTCGTCGTGTAGTTTTTCGACTCTCGGCTGAGAACCGCGATACGCAGGGCCCGGTCCGGGCCGATGGTGCGTATGCGCTGCGAATGATAGACATCGTAATCCAGTTGCGGCTGGCAGAAGCTCTCGTTCGGCGCGATTACCATGTGGTCGCTGAGCGCCTGGCGTCCGATCAGCGCCCGATAGGACATGCTGCCGCGATCGGTGAGGGTGGCCTCGACCGGCCAGGACCGTTCGCCGATTCTCAGATCCGTCTCGATAACAAAGCGCAGTTCGGTCTCGCCGTTGGAACTGGTGACCTCGCGCCGGTCAAGGATCGGGGCCGAGCAGGGAATCGACGGCTCGTTCTGACCGGGGATCGGGTGGACGGTAAAACGCAGTTTGGGCCGGTTTGCGGGTCCGAACGGCTCAATATCCGACGCGTGCAGGGCCGAGGTTCGCGCACCGGTGTCGATCTTGGCCTTCAACGCCGGCAGGCCCAGATCGGGAAAACTCACCCACTCTTCCCATCCCAGACGAAAATCCTGCTCTGGTTCGGACATGCTCGTTCCCCTTTTGGTTGGCTTTCCTGTGCAAATGCAGCACAAGTTGGCCGCTGAACCCGTTTCCCTGAAAGACCATAACGAAATGGCTGCAGGCTTCAAATTCGTACTTCATGCCAGCGAAGGCAAGGCACGAGCCGGCGTGATCGGCACCCCGCGCGGCGATATCCGCACACCCGCCTTCATGCCTGTGGGAACGGCGGGCACGGTGAAGGCGATGCTGCCGGAAAGCGTGGCGGCGACCGGCGCGGATATCCTGCTGGGCAATACCTACCACCTGATGCTGCGGCCGGGGGCAGAGCGGGTGGCAAAACTGGGCGGGTTGCACAAATTCATGAACTGGGATCGCCCGATCCTGACCGACAGCGGCGGGTTTCAGGTGATGAGCCTGGCGGAACTGCGCAAGCTGACCGAGAAGGGCGTGACATTCCGCAGCCATGTCGACGGCTCGAAACATGAGATCACGCCGGAGCGGTCGATGGAAATTCAGCGGCTTTTGGGCAGCGATATCGTGATGGCGTTCGACGAATGCCCCGCCTTGCCCGCGACGGAGGGTCAGGTGGAGGCAAGCATGCGCCTGTCAATGCGATGGGCGGCGCGATCGCGTGAGGCGTTTGGCGACAGGCCGGGGCACGCGCTGTTCGGCATTCAGCAGGGCGGGGTGACGGGCGAGTTGCGCGCCGAAAGCGCCGAGGCGCTGACTTCCATCGGCTTTGACGGCTATGCGATCGGCGGCCTGGCGGTGGGCGAAGGGCAGGCGGCGATGTTCGACGTATTGGACTACGCCCCGGATATGCTGCCCGTTGACCGTCCGCGCTATCTGATGGGGGTCGGAAAGCCCGACGACATTGTCGGAGCAGTGAAACGGGGCGTCGACATGATGGATTGCGTGCTGCCGTCGCGGTCCGGGCGGACAGGGCAGGCGTTTACCCCGCGCGGCGTCGTGAATATCAAAAACGCGCGCCACGCCGATGATTTGCGGCCGCTGGAACACGATTGCGGCTGTCCGGCCTGCGCGGGCTATTCCCGGGCCTATCTGCACCACGTGTTCCGGGCCGGAGAAATGATTTCCGGCATGTTGCTGACCTGGCATAACCTGCATTATTATCAGCGGCTTATGGCGTCGATGCGCAGCGCTATCGCAGAGCGGCGCTTCGCCGCGTGGGAGACGGAATTTCACGCCCAGCGTGCATTGGGCGATATCCCGCCAGCCTGACATAGCAGGCGTTTTTCCGCCCAGCGCGCAGCCCCGATCTGGCAACGGCTCGCCCAGAACGTGCATCACGGCTTGACCCGCTGCCCACAAAGCGGTGTGACGGGGCATGGGATGAGACAACAAAGCAGTCCGAATGGAGGGACACCGATGAAGAAATTGACCAAGGTTACCGGCATGTGCGCGCTGGCGCTTGCGCTGCCGCTATTGGCGGGTTGCGCCACATTCGAAGGCATGAAAGCCGATATCAATTCCGCCGGCCAGAAAGTTTCCGGCCAGAACTGATTTCCAATTAAGAGGAGGCGCCCCGCCGCCCTTCTATCCGCCTGGGGCGCCTCGGTGGCCGGTGCCGACCTGCAATATTGGGTCGCCCGGCCGGCCGCTCTTCCCTCTAACAGCGACTGATCCTGCCGCCGGTCAACGGGCCTGGTATGCCAGCCGTCCTGACATGACGGGGCGGCCTGTCCCGTCCGCCACAGTTCCGCAAATGCCACGCAATAGACGCAAATCAGCACCGTCCGGCCTTGCTCCGCGGGGTGCGAACGGGCAAAGTGCGGCTAAGGGCGCTTTGGTGCTTGAAGCAGAAGGGTGGAAACCCCACTTGAAGAGGCGATGGAGGGAGACGGACCCCGTGGCTGCCGAATGTCGGGGCCGGGGGCATCTGCCCGTAAACAAGGAACGAGCATGCAAGAGCATCTGAGCCAATCCTACCCGGTACTGCCGCTGCGCGACATCGTGGTTTTCCCGCATATGATCGTGCCGCTGTTCGTTGGCCGCGAGAAATCGGTCAAGGCACTGGAAGAGGTGATGGCCGACGACAAGCAGATATTGCTGTCCAGCCAGATCGACCCGGGCGTCGATGACCCGACGACGGACGGTATTTACGAGGTTGGCGTGCTGGCCAACGTGCTGCAACTGTTGAAACTGCCTGACGGCACGGTCAAGGTACTGGTCGAGGGTCGCAGCCGGGTACGCATCACCGACTACCTTGAAAACGATCATTTTTTCGAGGCGCATGCAGAGTTGCTGGCCGAGGAGCTGGGCGACGAAACCGCTGCCAACGCGCTGGTGAAATCGGTTAGCGAAGATTTTGAGCGTTACGCCAAGATCAAGAAAAACATCCCCGAGGAGGCCCTGGGAACGGTGGCTGAAACCCGCGAGGCAGAAAAGCTGGCCGATCTGGTGGCCGGGCATCTGGGCGTCGAGGTCGATCAGAAGCAGGAGCTTTTGGAAACGCTTTCGGTCAGCGAGCGGCTGGAGAAAATATTCGGCCTGATGCAGGGCGAAATGAGCGTGCTGAAGGTCGAGAAAAAGATCAAGACGCGGGTGAAAAGCCAGATGGAGCGCACCCAGCGCGAATATTACCTCAATGAGCAGATGAAGGCCATTCAGAAGGAGCTGGGCGACGGCGAGGAAGGCCAGAACGAGGTCGCCGAGCTGGAAGAAAAGATCGAAGAGACCAAGCTGTCGAAAGAGGCCCGCGAAAAGGCGCTGGCCGAGCTCAAAAAGCTAAAGAACATGTCGCCGATGTCGGCCGAGGCGACCGTGGTGCGCAATTATCTCGATTGGATGCTGTCGATCCCGTGGGGCGTGAAGAGCCGCATCAAGAAAGACCTGCACCGGGCGCAAAAGGTATTGGATGACGACCACTACGGGCTTGAAAAGGTCAAAGAGCGGATCGTCGAGTATCTGGCGGTGCAGCAACGCTCACGGAAACTCAAAGGTCCGATCATGTGCCTGGTCGGTCCGCCGGGCGTGGGCAAGACCAGCCTGGGCAAATCGCTGGCGCGGGCCACGGGGCGCGAGTTTATCCGCATCTCGCTGGGCGGCGTGCGCGACGAGAGCGAGATTCGCGGCCACCGGCGCACTTATATCGGCTCGATGCCGGGCAAGATCGTCCAGTCGCTGAAAAAGGCCAAGACCACAAATCCGCTGATCCTGCTGGACGAGATCGACAAGATGGGCCAGGATTTCCGCGGCGACC
>CAZRLO010000161.1:0-5241 GCA_964600965.1 uncultured Rhodobacter sp. | reverse complement strand
GCCGTCGAAGTCGATGACCGGATTGGGCTTTTCATATCCCAGGCTCGGCGGGATCGTCCGGTGGTGCAGCGCCAATGTGGTCTTGACCAGGCTGGCAACACCGGCGGCGGTGTCGAGATGGCCGATATTGGTTTTCACCGAGCCGATGGCGCAGAAATCCGCAGCCTCGGTCGATTGCCGGAAGGCATCCGTCAGCGCCGACACCTCGATCGGGTCGCCCAGATAGGTGCCGGTACCGTGGCATTCGACATAACCGACGGTGGCGGCGTCCACACCGGCATCGTTCAGCGCATCAGTAATGGCCTCTGACTGACCGGCGACGCTGGGGGCCAGATAGCCCGCCTTGGCGGCCCCGTCATTATTAATCGCGCTGCCCCGGATCACCGCCCAGATATGATCTCCGTCGGCCATGGCGTCGGACAGGCGGCGCAGGACCACCGTGCCCGCCCCGCTGCCGAACACCGTGCCCTCGGCGCGGTGGTCGAAGGCGTGGCAATGCCCGTCGGGCGACAGGATTTCGTTTTCCTGAAAAAGATACCCGCGACCGTGCGGCAATTCGATGGTCGAGCCCCCCGCCAGCGCCATGTCGCATTCACCGGACCGCAACGCCTGACAGGCGTAATGCACCGCCACCAGCGAGGTCGAGCAGGCGGTCTGCATGTTGATGCTGGGGCCTTTCAGGTCGAACACATGGCTGACCCGGGTCGACATGAAATCCTTGTCGTTGCCGGTATGGCGCAGCAGGAACATGCCGGTGTCATCGACCAGATCGCGGTTGGAACAGATGTTGAAATAGAAATAGCTGCCCATGCCGCAGCCGGCGTAAACGCCGACCCTGCCGGGAAAGTTTTCCGGCGGGTGACCGGCGTTTTCCAGCGCCTCCCAGGATGTTTCCAGAAACTGCCGGTGCTGGGGGTCGAGGATCGCGGCCTCTTTCGGACTGAAGCCGAAGAACTCGGCGTCGAACATGTCGAAATCTTCCAGCATCGCGGCGGCGCGCACGTAGTTCGGGCGGCGCAGCGCCTCGGGCGATTCCCCGGCGGCCAGCAATGCCTCGTCATCCAGCGGAACGATGGATTCGACACCGTCGCGCAGATTGGCCCAGTACGCGTCCAGCGTATTGGAACCGGGCACATGAACGGACATGCCCACAATGGCGATATCTTCGGTGTTCCCCATTTTCCCCTCGATAGCCGATCGCGCGTCGCCAATTCGTGGCGGCAGATGCAGACCGACGGCACGTTCACTCACCGGCAACGATACTCAGCGCGGGGCAGTCGGGATATTCGCAGGCAGTAAAAACCAGACCTGTTTCTTGGAAAGTTGTTATTTTAGAATATGTTAAAAGGTGGGCGGTTTTAAGGCACTTGTTTCTTGACTGAAAACAGAAGAAGCAAAATCATCCTATAACCACAAAATTCGAAAATGTCGGCGCGACGCGCTGCGAGTCGGAATTTTCCATTGCCGGCGAAATCGCAGCATGAAACGAATTGTTGTGACTTGCCAGACAGTTAATAGATTTCTACCAGGGATAGAAAGTAGTCGAAATTGATCGCGTCACATCACGGTGCGCGATCCGCCCGATGGTACTGCGCCGTTCATTACCGGGGCGTCGGAAAGCCCCGGCGGCTTATTTGCGGTTTTTCGAATTGCCCGCGATCGTTCGTAATACCCAAGCGCCGCACCGGCCGTGACCCAGGTCAGCGGGGTCAGCGTGGCGTTGACCAGCATGTCGATCATGTTGATCGCCAGGATCAGAACGACCACGGCGGCGTTGCGTGAAATCCCCGGGGCGTTGTGGCCAAAACTGCCCCGCCCGAGCAGCAGTATCGGCAGAGCGATCAGGCCAAACTCGGCAATGTAGCCAAGCCAGCCATAGGTGCCGAAGGTGATGATCCAGCGACCATCGGGAATGGTCAGGATATCGCCATTGTCGGGATCGTGAATCAGGTTGCGGCCCCAGCCGCCCCAGCCAAGCCATGGTTTTTCGGACGCCTGCGCCAGCAGCAGGTCTTCGTTGTTGAACCGATAGGCCAGCGAGGCGGCGCGCTCGGTGTCGATGGAATTTGCTAATGCGACAAGTTCGTCGGTCGGCACCAGACCATTGCCGCGCAACAGCGGGTAAATGATTGCGATCAGTGCAAAAATCAGCGCGAGGCGTATCTGCAATCGCGGACCGGTAAGGAACGCCACAGGCAAAAGCGCGATGCCGTAAAGCAGACTGCCCAGGCTTTTGCACAGGTACAACAGGCCCGCGAGATAAAGCATCGCCAGAACGTATCGGGTCTGCAGCCCGTGATCGCGCCCGCGTGCCAGGGCCGCCGCCGCCAATAGCGTCGACAGGATGAAAAACGCAAGCCACAGCCCGTGCGGAAGAAACACGAACGGACGAAAGCCGCCGCCGCGGTAAGTCTGGGAAAAATCGTGCTGGAAAAACCCGTAGATCCAGATGTTCAGTTGCGGGCTGATACGGATCTCCAGCAGGGATGGGATCGAGTAGATCAACCCGGCGACCACGAGTGCGACCAGCAATTCCCGAAGCCCGGTTTCGGTGGCCAGAAACCGGCGGGCCAGCAAGAACGGAAACAGCGCGATGGCCTGATTGCCGAGCGCCGAGAAAATGTCGCGGAACCGCAGACCTGGCAATTCCCAGATCTTGTAGACGATGGGGTCGCTGTTGGGCAGCACGGTGAAAATGAACGGCTCTGAATTGGCCAGCACCGTCGGGATTGCCCCGGCCACGAACATTAAGATTAGCGCTTTGGCAGCAAAGGACTGAGGCACCAGCGTGCGCCGGTCCGGCATCAGGTAAAGGCAAATGATAAAGGCGCTGAGACTGGGGATGGTCATTTTGTCCAGCGACGGCAGCAATGGCAGGTTCAGGTTCGCGACCGGCGGTAACAGCAGATATCCCGCCAGCAGGGACCAGATGATCGCGCGCTCGATACTGACCTTGCGAAACAGCAGCACGCAGACCACGGGCCAGGACAATAACGCCAGATATGCGACAATGTTCGGCATTCGTGATCAGTCCAACCGTCAAAAGGCTCCAAACAGGGGCAAAGACCCTACGACATTTGCATTGCTGTTGACAGCATTAATCAAAAGCGAGTGTTTTTTTGCCTTGGATCGTGGCGGTTCGGGGCCGCCGAAGGGGTGATGGCGTGAATTTCGGAGCAACCGACCGGCCGGTTCGGATCAATGTGGATGGACCTGCAAGTTTGCTGGTCGAGGCGCGCTTGCGTTTCATGGATCACCAGGGTTTTGCGATTGCGACGCTGAATCTCGATCACGCGGTCAAACTGGCGACGGACGGAGAATTCGCGCGGGCGTATTCGTGCCATGAAATGGTTGTGGCCGACGGACGGCCCATCGTCTGGCTGTTGCGGCTGGCGCGGCGTCCGGTGGCGCTGTCACCGGGATCCGAGATGATCCGGCCGTTGTGCCGCATGGCGCGCGACATGGGCCTGCCGGTAGGTTTCGTCGGCAGTACACGGGACGTTTTGCAAAAGGCGGCGCAGCAGCTTGAAACCGAAATTCCGGGGCTGAAAATTTGCGTTCGTATCGCACCGTCGCGCAGGTTCGATCCACACGGGCCAGAGGCGCGCGGTACCCTGGTCGAATTACAGAAATCCGGTGCAAAATTGTGCTTTCTGGCTTTGGGTGCGCCCAAGCAGGAAGTCTTTGCGGTGGCCGGGCGCGCGGCGTTGCCCGAAGCCGGGTTCGTATCGATCGGCGCGGGGCTGGATTTTATTGCCGGGGCGCAAATACGTGCGCCGCGCTGGGTGCGTTTGCTGGCGCTGGAATGGCTTTGGCGCATAGCGCGCGAGCCGCGGCGGATGGCACCCAGATATGTGCGCTGTTTCGCGGTTCTGCCGCGTCTGACGCGCGATGCGCTGCTAAGCCGGACGCAATCCGCGCCCTGAGCATCGCCAGGTTCTATTTGTACTCGATCAATCCGCGTTTGCGGCCGGAAAGCCGTGCGGTCCGGTAGTCCAGCACGCCCAATGCCTCGGGAAATTTGGCCAGCACCTGAAAGAACGCCAGCGTCCAGGAAAACCGGCGGTTGATGCCATGGCGCATGGCAAGGCGCAGCACCTGCGCCGGGTAAGCCAGAAACAGCCAAAACGCGGTCGGGTAAATCAGCGACGCTCCGATTGTCGTCAGAGGCAGGACCAGCCCCCAGAAGACCGCGCGTCGGGTCTCGGCGACCCAATGGCGTTCGGGCGGGTCCCCGTGCAGCGCGGCGCCTTCGGCAAAGGCGTGCCCGGCCCGGCGGGCACGCGAGAACCATTGCGACACCTTAGTCATGGCGGCATCGTGCAAGGTCATCTCGGCATCGAGCCGGTGAACTTCGCCGCCCATGGCACGCAACCGGATGCAAAGCTCCGGCTCTTCGCCTGCGATCAGGTCGTCGCGAAAGCCGCCGACCCCGGCAACAACCGCGTAGCGCATCATCGCGTCGCCGCCGCAGGATTTTGCCTTGCCGGCGGGTGTGGCCCATTCGTGATCGCACAGCCGGTTATAGACCGACTGTTCCGGGTGACGCTCGCGCCGCCTGCCGCAGACCACGCTGGTTGTCGGGTTGTCGCGCAGATGGGTCAGCGCCGTGTCGGTCCAGCCGGCGCGCAATTCGCAATCGCCGTCGATGAACTGCACGAATTCCGGCGGGTCGTCGGACAGCGCATTCAGCCCCGCGTTTCGCGCACGAGCGGCGGTGAAAGGCAGCGACATGTCCAGCGCCACCACGGTGGCACCGCGCGCGTCGGCCGCCGCGACGCTGCCGTCGGTTGAGCCGGAATCGACATAGATCACGCGGGTGATGACATTTTGCAGCGCGTCGAGACAGGCGATCAGCCGCCCGCCCTCGTTGCGCCCGATCACCACGGCGGCGAGGGTTGATGTGTTTCTCGGACGGCTCATGGCCTCTGTTTGCCAGAAGCCCGGCCCAAGCCAAGCCTTTTTTGCGGATTACCGAGAAATCATGCTGCGGCAGAGGCAAGGCCTTTCGAAAGGCCTTGCAGCACGCGAATTCGCGTGCTCAAGCCGCTTCCAAGCGGCTTTGCCGGTCCTGAAACCGGTCACAACCCGCTGGATTTCGAGGATGTCAGGCTCAGCTCGTGCAGTTCGGCCACCGGGCCGCCCCAGTTGAGCTTTTCCCGCAGCGTCACCACCGAGCCGATCAGGATCATCGCCGGACCCTTCAGTCCGGCGGCCTTGGCGCGGTCGCCGATGTCGGAC
>CAZRLO010000160.1:0-5332 GCA_964600965.1 uncultured Rhodobacter sp. | reverse complement strand
GCGCAGCGTCAACGCGGTGTTGGCCGACCCCGTGAAACTGACAATGTCCTGCGCGCCAAGCCGGTGCAGCAGATCGCCGGTACCGCCCATGATCAACTGGAACGAACCCGGCGGAAAAATGGCTGATGCGTCCATCATGCGCATACAGGCCTCGGCCAGATAGCTGGTGTCGGTCGCCGGTTTCACGATCGCGGGAACCCCGGCCAGAAGGCAGGGCGCGAGTTTTTCGAGCATCCCCCAGACCGGAAAGTTGAAGGCGTTTATGTGTACCGCAACGCCACGTCGCGGCGTACAGATATGCTGACCCAGGAACGAGCCCTTTCGCGAAAGCTGTTCGATCCCGCCATCCAGATAGACATGACCGTCGGGCATTTCGCGCCGACCCTTGGACGCGAAAACCAACATCGTGCCGATCCCGCCGTCGATGTCGATCCGGCTGTCGGCAAGGGTTGCGCCGGTCATGTGGGACAGTGGGTAAAGCTGGTCCTTGCGCTCCTGAAGGTATAGCGCCAGCGTCTTCAGCTTGCGGGCCCGGTCGTGAAACGTCATTTCGCGCAAGGCGGGGCCGCCGGTCGCAACCGCGAAGTCGATCATCGCCTGGAAATCCAACGCGTCCGACCCCGCCTCGCCAATCACCGCGCCGGTGACCGCGCTTCTGATCTGGCGAACGGCACCTGTAGGCGCGACCCATCTGCCGCAGGCAAGGCTGTTCAGGTGCATGATTGCCATTGGAACAACTCCGAATGCGAACTGCCGGTGGTCCTTGCTGTCAAGCGACCCCGGATCGGGTCCCGGGGGGCTCGCGGCGCTCGCACTATTGACCAACCGGTCGGTTTATGCAATCTGTTTCTGAACCGGAAAGTGCCGATGCCACAACTCACCGCGCAGGAAATCGCAGAACGCGCCGCCGCCAGCATGATGCGCGGTGACCGCGCGTCGCAATGGCTGGGCCTGTCGCTGGACGCCGTTGCGCCGGGATCGGCAACCATGTCGATGATCGTTGACGATCACCACCTGAACGGCCACGGCATTTGCCACGGCGGGTTCATTTTCACGCTGGCCGACAGCGCGTTTGCCTTTGCCTGCAACAGCCATAACCAATCCGCGGTCGCCCAACACAACACGATCAGCTTCATCGCGCCGGGTCGCAAAGACGAACGTCTGGTCGCCACGGCAACCGAAACCAGCAAATCCGGCCGCAGCGGGGTCTATGACGTGACCGTCACCGGCGAAAGCGATCGGATCATTGCCGAATTCCGGGGCGTTTCCCGCGTGATCAATGGCCAGCATTTCGACGAGAACGAGGGAACCCAATGACCGAAGCCTTTTTGTGCGAGGGCCTGCGAACCCCCATCGGTCGCTATGGTGGTGCGCTGAGCGCGGTCCGCCCGGACGATTTGCTTGCCGGGGTGATCGCCAAGGTCGTTGCACTGGCACCAAGCCTTGAGGCAGCGGCGATCGACGACGTGATCATGGGATGCGCCAATGGCGCCGGCGAAGACAACCGCAACGTCGCGCGGATGGCATCGCTTTTGGCGGGGCTGCCCGATACCGTTCCCGGTGTGACCATCAACCGGCTGTGCGGTTCGGGGCTGAACGCGGTTGGTCTGGCCGCACAGGCGATCAGATCGGGCGAGGCCGAGGTCGTTCTGGCAGGCGGCGTGGAAAGCATGAGCCGCGCACCCTTTGTGATGGGCAAAGCGGATACCGCGTTTTCCCGAAACGCCGGGGTTTTTGACTCCACCATCGGCTGGCGGTTCGTCAATCGACGGATGCAGGCGGAATTCGGCATCGATTCCATGCCCGAAACCGCCGAGAACGTGGCCGCCGAATTCGGCATTTCCCGTGCGGATCAGGATGCTTTCGCGATGCGTTCGCAGGAACGCGCCGCCGCCGCCATTGCCAGCGGTCGGCTGACGCGGGAAATCGCGCCGGTGACGATCCCGCAGCGCAAGGGCGAACCGGTCGTCGTGGATACCGACGAACACCCGCGCAGGACCAGCCTTGAAAAACTGGCCGCGCTGAAAACCCCGTTTCGCGATGGTGGAACGGTAACGGCGGGCAACGCCTCGGGCATCAATGACGGCGCGGCGGCGATCATCATCGCAAGCGGGCGGGCGGTGGAAAAATACGGCCTGCAAGCGCGGGCGCGGATAACCGGGATGAACAGCGCGGGCGTGCCGCCCCGGATCATGGGGATCGGCCCTGCACCGACCACGAAACGTCTGCTGGACCGCCTTGGCCTGACGGTCGCGGATGTGGACATCATCGAACTGAACGAGGCGTTCGCCGCGCAGGGCCTTGCGGTCCTGCGTGAACTGGGCCTGCCCGATGATGCGGACCACGTAAACCCCAACGGCGGCGCGATTGCGTTGGGTCACCCGCTTGGCATGTCGGGCGCGCGGCTCGCGCTGACGGCAGCGATTGAAATGAACGACAGGGCGGCGAAACGCGCCCTTTGCACCATGTGTATCGGTGTCGGGCAGGGCATCGCCCTGATGCTGGAAAACACCTGAGGATCATTGGAATGCTGGACCTTACCCCCGACAGAAAATCCCTCGATCCGATCGAAACCGCCTCGCGCGATGAAATCGGGGCGTTGCAGCTTTCGCGCATGAAAGCCTCGTTGAAACGGGCCTACGACAACGTGCCCCACTACACCGCGGCGTTCGATGCGGCGGGCGTTCACCCTGACGATCTGACATCGTTGGCGGAACTTTCAAAATTCCCGTTCACGGTAAAACAGGATCTGCGCGACCATTACCCGTTCGGCATGTTCGCGGTGCCGCGGGAGCAGATCGCGCGGGTCCATGCCTCGTCGGGCACGACCGGCCAGCCAACGGTGGTCGGATACACCGCGAACGATCTGGATATGTGGGCCGGCGTGGTTGCCCGTTGTTTGCGCGCCTCGGGGCTGAAACCGGGCGACGTGCTGCACAACGCCTATGGCTACGGGCTGTTTACCGGCGGGCTGGGTGTGCATGCGGGGGCCGAGAAACTGGGCCTGATGCAGGTGCCGGTTTCGGGTGGCATGACCCCGCGCCAGGTCCGCCTGATCGAGGATTTTCGTGCCGACGGCATCACCGTCACGCCGTCCTATATGCTGTCGATCCTCGATGAATACCGCCGTCAGGGCTTTGATCCGCGCAACAGCCCGCTGAAGGTTGGCATATTCGGTGCCGAACCCTGGACCAACGCCATGCGCCACGACATCGAACAGGCGTTCGACATGCACGCCGTCGACATCTACGGCCTGTCCGAGGTGATCGGCCCCGGTGTGGCCAACGAATGCGTGGAAACAAAGGACGGCCTGCATGTCTGGGAGGATCATTTCTATCCCGAAATCGTCGATCCGGAAACCGGCGAACCCCTGCCCGATGGTGAACTGGGCGAACTGGTCTTTACCTCGTTGACCAAAGAGGCGTTTCCGATCATCCGCTACCGCACCCGCGATCTGACCCGCCTGCTGCCGGGCACGGCGCGTTCCATGCGGCGGATGGAAAAGGTGACCGGGCGCAGCGACGACATGATCATCCTGCGCGGCGTCAACGTCTTTCCGACGCAGATCGAGGAACAATTGATGACGGTCGCCACGCTGGCGCCGCATTTTCAGATCGAACTGGTGCGCAAGGGGCGCATGGATCACATGATCGTCCATGTCGAGGCCACGCTGGGTGCGGCCACGGAATCGGCCCGCGCGGCGTCGGCCCGACAGCTTGTGTCGCGGATCAAATCCACGGTCGGCGTTACCGCCGAGGTTCGCGCGGATGCCCCCGGCAAGGTTGCCCGGTCGGAAGGCAAGGCGGTGCGCGTGATTGACAACCGGCCCAAAACCTGATGGCCCGCACCATTGCAAAGGACCACGCCGACAAGCGCCGGGCCATTCTGGGCAAGGCCGCGAAATTCTTTGCCGACAACGGCTACGACCGGTCGTCGATGAGCCAGTTGGCGGGCGCTTGCGGCGTGTCCAAGGCGTTGATTTATCATTACTACGACAGCAAGGATGCGCTGCTGTTCGATATCGTCCAGACCCACCTGAGCAGCCTGTTGGAAACCTTGTGTGCGGTCGACCAGACCGGCCCGGACTCCGAGTCCAACCTGCGTGCCACCATCCGCGCCATCCTGCTGGCCTATCGCGATGCGGATGCCGAACATCAGGTGCAGACCGAGGCGATGAAGTCGCTTCCGGCTGCACAGCGCGAGGTTCTGGCCGGGTTGCAGCGGCAAATGATCGGCATCGTTTCCGACGCGCTTGTCGCGGTAACGCCCGACGTTTACGCGGCCCGCCCGGAAAGTCTGCGCCCGGTCACCATGTCGCTGTTCGGCATGATCAACTGGTTCTACATGTGGCACCGCCCCGGCAAGGGGATCAGCCGCGAGGAATACGCGGACCTGGTGGGGGATCTGGTGTTGCGGGGGGTGACCACCTCTCCCACGTCTTGAGACGCAGTACCATCCGTCGGGTGGTGCTTAACGGCCGAGTGTGCGGAGTGAGGCCGTTACTCAAATGAAACAGAGGGCAGCGCCCGACCGCGGGCGGGCGTGTACTCCGTCGTGTTTGCCGCTTTATGGTTCCGCCAACTCCGGCGCCTGTTTATTGAGCCAACGGCGCGGAAGCGCCCGCCCATTGGGGCGGTCGGGCGCTGCCCGGCGGCGCTACGCGCCTTGATTCCGTGCTATAGGGGCCTTTGACGTTTTGGCTAAGCATCAAACAAAAATGCCGCCCCAAAAGGCGGCGATTTCGACGACATCGTCTCAAAGAACATCCTCATTCTGTCCCTCACTAGGTTTGGCGGTGACTTACTCTCCCACGTCTTAAGACGCAGTACCATCAGCGCGACGGTGCTTAACGGCCGAGTTCGGGATGGGATCGGGTGTTTCACTCGTGCTATGACCACCAAACCGAGAAAGGAACAGGTGCCTGCCGACCCAAGGGGTCAGAGGCGGGATACACGAGACTTGTCTCGCCAATATCAACACTATGTGTTGGTGTTTCAAATGACTTCATCCAGTCTTGCTTTCACTGGATCAAATCAAGCCTATCGGGCAATTAGTATCGGTCAACTGAACGGCTTACACCGCTTACATCTCCGACCTATCGACGTGGTGGTCTACCACGGCCCTCAAGGGAGACCTGGTTTCTGGGGGGGCTTCCCGCTTAGATGCTTTCAGCGGTTATCCTGTCCGATCATAGCTACTCTGCACTGCGGCTGGCGCCACAACAGATCCACCAGTGGATCGTTCACCCCGGTCCTCTCGTACTAGGGGCAACTCCCATCAAGTCTCCTACACCCACGGCAGATAGGGACCGAACTGTCTCACGACGTTCTAA
>CAZRLO010000159.1:0-5410 GCA_964600965.1 uncultured Rhodobacter sp. | reverse complement strand
CGGTTGTTTGCCGACGCGCGGTTATTGCTCGACGCGCAGGAGGCCGAGGGCCTGCTTGCCGCCGCGCAATCCGATCCCGGCCACGTGTTCGGTGCCTATCTGGTCGACGCGGCACCCGGCCCCGATGGCCGCCCGCAGCCCACCCATTTCCGCGAGGAATTCCGCACCACCGGCCCCAGCAACCTGTTTCACGGCAAGCAGGCCGATCTCGTGCAAGGATCAGCCGATGTATAAATATACCGAATTCGACCGCAACTTTCTGGCCGACCGCGTCGCCCGGTTCCGCGATCAGGTCGATCGCCGCATCGACGGCTCATTGACCGAGGACGAGTTTCGCCCCTTGCGCCTGATGAACGGGCTTTATCTGCTGCTGCACGCCTATATGCTGCGCGTCGCGATCCCCTATGGCACGCTCGACAGCCGCCAGATGAACCGGCTTGCCTTCATCGCCGACAGGTTCGACAAGGGCTATGGCCACTTTTCGACCCGCCAGAACATCCAGTATCACTGGCCGAAACTGCGCGAAGTGCCCGACATTCTGGCCGCCCTGGCCAATGTCGACATGCACGCGGTCCAGACGTCGGGGCCGTGCGTGCGCGCGGTCACGGCGGATCATTTCGCCGGTGCCGCCGCCGACGAGCTGGCCGATCCGCGTCCGACCGCCGAGTTGTTGCGGCAGTGGTCCTCGGACCACAACGAATTCGCCTTTCTGCCGCGCAAGTTCAAATTCGCGGTGACCGGCAGCGAACACGACCGCGCGGTGATCAAGGCGCATGATATCGGCGTGCAGCTTGTCACCGGTCCCGAGGGCGCGCCGGGGTATAAAATCCTCGTCGGTGGCGGCCTTGGGCGTACGCCGATGATCGGCAAGGTGATCCGCGATTTCCTGCCGAAATCCGACCTTCTGCCGTATGTCGAGGCGATCCTGCAGGTCTATAACCAGATCGGGCGGCGCGACAACAAGTACAAGGCCCGGATCAAGATCGCGGTGCACGAGAAAACCATCGAATGGTTCCGCGATCAGGTCGAAAGCCGTTTCCGGCTGCAACGCACGCGCTTTGACGGGGCCGATCAGGCAATCCTGGCCAGGATCGAGCGCGATTTCGCACCGCCCGAATTCATGAACCTGCCGCAGGACGCCTATGACGCTGCGCGCGACCATGACCCGGTTTTCCGTTCGTTCACCGATACCAACGTCACGCCGCACAAGGTGGCGGGCTATGGCATCGTTTCGGTGTCGCTCAAGAAACACGGGGGCACGCCGGGGGATGCGACCTCGGATCAGATGCGCGCGCTGGCGGATATCGCCCGGACCTACGGCCATGATGAACTGCGTGTCAGTCACGAGCAGAACATCATCCTGCCACATGTGCCGCTGGCCCATGTACCCGCCGTCCACGCGGCCCTGAAGGCGGCGGATCTGGCCACCGCCAATATCGGGCTGATCAGCGACATCATCGCCTGCCCCGGCATGGATTACTGCGATCTGGCGACCGCACGGTCGATTCCGGTGGCGCAGGCGATTGCACTGCGGTTCGACGCGTTGAAGCTGGAACACGAAATCGGGCATCTGAAGATCAAGATCTCGGGCTGCATCAACGCCTGCGGGCACCATCATGTCGGCCATATCGGCATACTGGGGCTGGAAAAAGCGGGTGTGGAAAGCTATCAGATCACCCTTGGCGGCGACGGCAGCGAGAACGCGGCCATCGGGACGCGCGTCGGCCCCGGATTTTCGGCCGATGCGATCCTGCCCGCGATTGAAACCCTGATCGAGACCTATCTGGGCCTGCGACTGGACGAGGAAGAAACCTTCCTGACCGCCTATCGCCGCGTCGGCATCGCGCCCTTCAAGGCAGCGCTTTACGGAGAAGAGGAGCGCCGCCATGCCGCTTGAAACCCCGCTTGCCCCGATTGCAGAGCGCGTTGGCGATCTCAACGCCCGCTACCGCCACCACGGCGCGATTTCGGTGCTGCAACACGCCCTGAGCGACCCACTGATCGGGCAAATCGCGCTGGTTTCGTCGTTTGGCGCGGAATCGGTGGTGTTGCTGCACATGATCTCGATCATGGACCGCACCACGCCGGTTCTGTTCATCGATACGGAAGTGCTGTTTGAGGAAACGCTGGAATACCAGACGATGCTGGCCGATCGGTTCGGCCTTACGGATGTCCGCATACTGAAGGCGCGCCGATCGGTGCTGTTTGACCGCGATCCCGACAATATCCTGCGCCGTTTCGACCCCGACGCGTGCTGCACGCTGCGCAAGATCGAACCGCTGGAAGCGGGCCTTGCCGGTTTTGACGCGTGGATCACCGGGCGCAAGCGTTATCAGGGGGGCGTCCGCCGACGGATCGAGTTTTTCGAGAACGAGGCGGACCGGCGCATCAAGGTCAATCCGCTGGCGCATTGGTCGCGCGCGGATTTGCTGGAATACGTTGCCAACAATAATCTGCCACGGCATCCGCTGGTCGACCGCGGCTATCCCTCGATCGGCTGCGCGCCCTGCACGACCGAGGTAAATTCAGGTGAAGACATTCGCGCAGGCCGTTGGCGGAACACAGAAAAAATCGAATGCGGTATCCATCTTGCCAGCGGTGGCACCCAGCCGCGCGAAAGCAGATCGGCATGACCGTGATCGTGACCGATGCCGGTTTCGCCGCCGACGACTGGACCGCGGATTTTCACGATTGCGCGGCGCTGCCGGACCGTGACGCCGACGGCGTTTCCGCGCTTGCAGCCGACGTGCCCAACGATTTCGATGTCACGCGCCTGTCTGACGAGATCGACCGGATCGACCTGATCCGCGTCGCTTTTCCCTCGGCGGCCGACGGGCGCGGGTTTTCACAGGCCCGGCAGTTGCGGATTCTGGGCTTTCAGGGCCGGCTGCGCGCCGCCGGGCCCGTGATCGCCGACCAATATGCGATGGCCCGGCGCAGCGGCTTTGACGAGGTGGAAATCCCCGACGATCTTGCCGCCCGCCAGCCCGAGGAACAATGGCTTGCGCGTGCCGACTGGCGCGAAAATTTCTATCAGGGGCGGTTGCGGAAAACCGCCTGAACCCCCGACATTACTGCAACGACACCGGGGGCGGGCCCATGCGCCCGCCGCCAGGAAAAACGAGACCGCCATGAATATCCAGACCCCCCCGACGCCCGATAATGCCGCCCGCGTCACCCTCCTGCCCGACGCCCAGACCGTGCTTTCGGTCACCCATTGGAACGAAAGGCTGTTTTCATTCCGCGTGAGACGCCCGCAATCCCTGCGCTTTCGTTCGGGCGAGTTTCTGATGATCGGGCTGCCGGACGCGCGCGGCAAGCCCTTGCTGCGGGCCTATTCCATCGCCTCGCCCAATTGGGATGACGCACTGGAGTTCTTTTCGATCAAGGTGCCCGACGGGCCGCTGACGTCGCGATTGCAGCATGTCCGGCCGGGGGACGAGGTTATCGTCCGCCCCAAACCGGTCGGCTCGTTGGTTCTGGACGCACTGAAACCCGGCAAGCGGCTTTACCTGATCGGCACCGGGACCGGGATCGCGCCGTTTGCCTCGCTCGTGCGCGACCCAGACGTCTATGAGGCGTTCGATCAGGTGATCCTGACCCATACCACGCGCAGCGCCTCGGCGCTGGATTACAGCAAGGCGCTGGTCAGGAACATTCTGCGCGACGAGGTGCTGGGCGAAATCGCCGGTGGCAAGTTGTGGTATTATCCGACCACCACCCGCGAAGAGACGCCGAAAATGGGGCGGATCACCGATTTGATCGCGTCCGGCGAATTATTCGGCGATCTGGAAGTGCCGCGCCTGAATGCTGCGACCGACCGGGTGATGATCTGCGGCTCGATGGGGCTGAACACGGACATGAAGGCCATTCTGGAAGGCGCGGGCTTCGCTGAAGGGTCGAACCAGGCGCCGGGTGAATATGTGCTGGAAAAGGCGTTCGTGGGCTAAGTGCCGGGGCGCTGCCGCCCCCGGACCCCCGGCGAGTATTTCGGGAACGCTGAGCGTCAGTGCGCGTCGGGTTGGCGGGCCCCGAGCGCCAGCAATCCGGCGAGCCCGGCCATGGCGATCGGAAACATCGTGGCGAAGTTGAAGCCAAATCCCCAGTACATCCCAATCGAAGAAACCACCAGCATCGCGCCCGCGATGTTCGGGCGGGCGCGGGCCATGGCGCCGCCGCCAATCGCAAGAATCGGTGCCAACAGGCCAATCCCCCGGCTGCGGGTCACGTGATCGACCTGTTCGGCAACACCCTGCCATTCGCCCCAGCGGGCGATCAACTCGGTATACCCGAATACCGCGCTGCCAACGATCATCCCGACGATCCCGCCGATGATCCCCAGAACCAGGGCCGCATTGCGCATGGTTGCCTCCGATAAACTAGCGCGACAGGTAAGGGCACACCGGACGCCGTGCAAGGGCCGGTTGCCCGATAATGCTTGCAATCGCGTGGCATCTGCCGCATATGCGCGGGCGTGAGTCAAGTCTTTCACCTGCGACCTCCTGATGCCCCGGGGCAGACATGCGGTTCAACGTCAAGACCGCACTGCACCAAAAGCCGCCGCACGTCGCGGGCGGTAACACCAAGGAGAAGACGGATGGCCACTGGCACCGTAAAATGGTTTAACGCAACCAAAGGCTATGGATTCATTCAGCCCGATGATGGCGGCAAGGACGTGTTCGTACACATTTCCTCGGTTGAGCGCGCGGGCATGACTGGCCTTGCCGACAACCAGAAGGTTGCGTACGAGCTGGAAACCGGCCGCAATGGCAAGGAAAACGCGACCGATCTCAAAGCCGTCTGAGACGCTTTAATATATCGGTTAAAGGGGCCTTTCGGGGCCCCTTTTTCGTGTCAGGCCGGGGTCTCGCCAGAGTTGTACGCGGCCTCGGTCGGGCCGGTCCAGCTTTCGCCGTAGGACATGATGCACGACACGCCGTTGGTGAAGGTCATCACCACCGTCCAGGTGCCGGTGGCGGCGCTGGTCCAGATTTCGACGACGCTGCCCTGACGCGCCAGTCCGATGCCGGATTGGGTTTCTCCGACGCTGTTTAGTTTATGGGTCACTGCCTCGCGCGGGGCGCAATTGGGGGTCTGAGCGGCGATCGGCGTGCTCAGAAGCGAGGCAGCGAGGATCAAGAGCGGTTTCATACCCGCCTCCTTTGCTTGCTGCTCGAACGGCTGATTGTGCACGGGAATGCGGCAAAACGATGCCGGTGGCGGGGTTGTTTCGGGGTTAGTGACAATTTTGCACGGGGTGGCGCTTTACGCGGCGTTTGTCATCCCCGCGAAAGCGGGGACCTATGGCGGCGTGGCGCGTGGCTTGCGAGGTCCCCGGTCAAGCCGGGGATGACAAGGGAGGGGTGCCGCAAACCCCGGCAGGGCAGCGCCCGACCTGGAGGGCGTTTGC
>CAZRLO010000158.1:0-5426 GCA_964600965.1 uncultured Rhodobacter sp. | reverse complement strand
CCTGATCATGACCTCAGGCCACCCGACAAATTACACCACCTTGACGGACGTGACCGGACTAATCTAAACCGAACAGTTTAGCCTTGTGCATCCGGCGGGCTCTTGGGATGTCAGAGCCTCTTGATATGCGGATGATCCGCACGATATCTCGTTGGGTTAGTAAAGCCAAAGGTCTGCCATGCGTATCTTTTCGATTTTGACGGCTCTGCTGGTATCGGCCACATTGTATCTGCTGGTTTTTGAGCGTGAGGCGGTGCTGGCCTTTGCCGCGGGTGGCGCTGGCGGGGATGGCGCGGAAGCGCTGGAGGCTGAAGTCGATCCCGCTGACCGAGTGGCGGTGGTTGCCATGTCGTCGACCGCGGAATCGATTCAGCAATTGGTTTTGGTACGCGGCCGGACCGAGGCCGCGCGCCAGGTAAACGTTCAGGCAGAAACCAGCGGAACGGTGATTTCAGAACCGTTGCGCAAGGGCAGACATGTCGAAGCGGGCGATATGCTGTGCCGGATCGATCCCGGCACGCGCGACGTGACGCTGGCAGAAACCAATGCGCGGCTGGCCGAGGCAAAGTCGCGACTTCCCGAAGCCGAGGCGCGGCTGGCCGAGGCTCGGGCATCCGTTCCGGCGGCAGAGGCGAACATTCAGGAAGCACGCGCACGCGTGCCCGAGACCGAGGCACGGCTGGCGGAGGCCCGCGCCGGAATTCCCGCCGCCCAAGCGCGGCTGGCCGAGGCGGTCGCCAGTATTCCCACCGCAGAAGCACGGCTTGCCGAAGCCGTGGCAGGTATTCCGACCGCCAAGGCGCGCCTGGCCGAGGCGGTGGCAAGCATCCCGACCGCAGAGGCGCGGTTGGCCGAGGCTCTGGCATCCATTCCGACGGCAAAGGCGCGACTGGCCGAGGCGGTCGCGGCGGTCCCGGCCGCCGAGGCGCGGTTGGCGGAAGCCAGGGCAAAACTGCCAGAAGCCAAAGCGCGTGTGGCGGAAGCAAACGCGCGACTGGCCGAGGCAGAGCTCAATCTCGATGTCGCGACGAAACTATCGAAAGATGGGTTTGCCGCCGAAACCCGGGTTGCCGCAGCCGAAGCTGCCGCCGAAAGCGCGCGCGCCGGTGTGCAATCGGCGATGTCTCAGCTTGAGGGTGCCAAGGCAGGCATTCAGACCGCCATGTCCCAGCTTGAGGGCTCGCGCGCCAGCATCCAGGCCGCCAAGGGCGGGGTCGAGGCGGCAAAGGCGGCTGTGCAATCGGCCCGGGGCCAGGTCGAGGGGGCGAAAGCTGCGGTGCAATCGGCCAAAGGCCAGGTCGAAAGCGCCAACGCCGCCATGCTATCGGCGCGCGGCGGGGTCGAAGCCGCCAAAGCGGCGGTCGAGACTGCAAAAAGCCAGATCGAAAGCGCTAAGGCCACGGTCCAGACGGCAAATTCCGGTGTTGAAGGCGCGTCGGCGGGTGTCATTTCGGCGCTGTCCGCGCTTGAAGGGGCCAAGGCTGCGGTGCAATCCGCCAAATCCAGTGTCGAGGGCGCGCGCGCCGGCATACGCTCTGCCGAGGCAGCCGTCGCGTCCGCGTCAAAGGATATCGAACGGTTAGAGATCCTCGCCCCGTTCAGCGGGTTGCTGGAAAGCGATACAGCAGAGCTGGGCGCGTTACTGCAGCCCGGGGGGCTGTGCGCCACAGTGATTCAGCTTGATCCGATCAAACTGGTCGGATTTGTGCCGGAAACCGAGGTCGACAAAGTCGCCGTCGGGGCCACCGCCGGCGCACGTCTGGCGACCGGCCGCGAGGTGCAGGGCAAAGTCACGTTTCTAAGCCGGTCGGCCGATCCCAACACACGCACCTTCCGGATCGAGGTACAAGTGCCGAACACCGATCTTTCGATCCGCGACGGCCAGACGGCCGAGATCGTCGTCGCCGCCGCGGGCCAACTGGCCCACCTGATCCCGGCATCGGCATTGACGCTGGATGACGATGGCACGCTGGGTGTACGCATCGTCGACGCCGGTCAACGTGCCGGGTTTGTCGCGGTCGATGTGCTGCGCGATTCGACCGCGGGCGTTTACGTGACCGGGTTGGCGGACAGCGCCGATATCATCGTCGTGGGACAGGAATATGTGACCGACGGCGTGCCGCTTGCACCCGCCTATCAGGAAGCCGCGGAATGACCGGCATCGTTGATTGGGCAGGTGGCCGCGCCCGCATGGTTCTGGCCTTTATCGCGCTGTCGCTGCTGGCGGGCGGATTTGCCTATTCGGTCCTGCCGAAAGAGGGCGAGCCGGACATCGAAATTCCGGCAATATTCATATCGGTTCCGTTCCCGGGCATTTCGGCCGAAGACAGCGAGAAACTGTTGGTCAAACCTATGGAAACCGAGCTTTCCGACCTTGACGGGCTGAAATCCATGTCGGCGACCGCGGCTGAGAATTATGCCGGCGTGGCGCTTGAGTTCGAATTCGGCTGGAACAAGACCAAAATCCTGGCCGACATTCGCGACCGGATGAACAACGCAGAATCGGATTTTCCGTCCGGGGCCGAACAATATTCCATCAACGAGGTCAATTTCAGCGAATTCCCGATCGTCATCGTTAACCTGACTGGCGCGGTACCGGAGCGCACATTACTCCGCGTTGCCAAAAACTTACAGGACCGTCTTGAGGCGCTGGAACCGGTGCTGGAGGCCGCATTGGCGGGCCACCGTGACGAGATGCTAGAGGTGGTGATCGATCCGCTGCGACTGGAAGCATACAACGTCACCGCGGGCGAGCTGATCAATGTGGTCGTCAATAACAACCAGCTGATCGCAGCGGGCGAAATCGAGACCGATCAGGGGGCGTTCAGCGTCAAGATCCCGTCCAGTTTCGACGACCGTCGGGACGTCTACAACCTGCCGATCAAGACCAATGGAGACCGGCAAGTGCTGTTGGGGGAACTGGCCGATATTCGCCTGACATTCGAGGACCGGGCGGGGACGGCGCGGTTCAACGGCGTCAATACGGTGGCGCTGCAAGTAGTCAAGCGCAAGGGCTTCAACGTCATCGACACCGCAAAGCTGATCCGCGACGAAGTCGAGGCAGAGCGGCAAGGCTGGAGGCCCGAACTGCGCCAGGCGATCCAGGTGGGCACGTCCAACGACCAGTCGATCACCGTGGCCTCGATGGTCAGTCAGCTTGAAGGTTCGGTGCTGACCGCGATTGCGCTGGTGATGATCGTGGTGCTGGGCGCGCTGGGTACGCGGGCGGCGTTGCTGGTGGGTTTTGCAATTCCAACCTCGTTTCTGTTGTGTTTCGCGTTTCTGGCGGTGATGGGAATTGCGGTCAGTAATATCGTCATGTTCGGGCTGATCCTGGCCGTGGGCATGTTGGTCGACGGGGCCATCGTGGTGGTCGAATACGCCGACAAACGCATCAAAGAAGGCATCGGCCCGATGCACGCCTATATCGAGGCGGCCAAGCGCATGTTCTGGCCGGTTGTTTCATCGACCGCGACCACGCTCTGCGCGTTCCTGCCGATGCTGTTCTGGCCCGGGGTGCCGGGCGAATTCATGGGCATGCTGCCGGTGACGCTGATCTTCGTGCTCAGCGCCTCGCTGGTGGTGGCGCTGATTTATCTGCCGGTAATGGGCGGCGTCGCCGGCCGGATGAGCCGCAAATTCGAACGCAGTTCGGCGGCATTAAAGCGCCTGGTCCCCTGGTGGGCGCTTCGGGCGGCGCTGGTGCCGATTTCGGCCTATCTGGTGTTTCTGGGCGCGATGCAGTTGCTCAATCCCGGTTACCTGTTCGGCGGCAGCAGCCCGCTGTCGGGCCCGATGGGGCTGATCCCGGGCGTGGTTTTGTTTCTGGGCGGGGCGGTGCTGACCTCGATCACCATGGGAGCGGCGCGGATCGAGCGGCGCGAAAAACCGATCGAAGCCGGATATCGCCGCACGCCTTTCGGGCTGCTCATCAAATTCATCACCGCAAACCCGGTCATGCCGGTCGTCACCATCGTGGCGGTCATCGGATTCGTGGCGATTACGTTTATGAATTTCGCCCAGAACAACCTCGGGGTGGAGTTTTTTGTCGAGCAGGAACCGGAACAGGCCATCGTTTATGTGCGGGCGCGCGGAAATCTCTCGCTGGCCGAAAAGGACCGGCTGGTCAAAGAGGTCGAAGACGTCATTCTTGGCACCCAGGGCATCGACAGCGCCTTTGCCTTTGCCGGTCAGGGCGGGCTGAACGCCAATACCGGCGGTGCCCAGGGACCGCTCGACGCCATCGGCCAGGTGCAGATCGAACTGGTGCGCTGGGAAAACCGCCCGCGCGAGGCCGGATCGCCATTTCTGGGCGTTCTGGAGACCGAACATGTGGCCGAAGATTACGACGGCGATCTGATTCTGGAACGGCTGGAGGCACGGCTGGCGGAAATACCCGGGATCAAGACCGAGATCTTGAATCTCAGCCGGGGCCCGGCCAGCGGTAAACCGGTGCACCTTCGACTGAAGGGCGAGAACTGGCAGGACCTGCTGGACGCCACAAAGATTGCGCGGGCCCGGTTCGAAGAAACCGAAGGTCTGATCGATATCGAGGATACACGGCCCCTGCCCGGCATCGACTGGCAGATCGACGTCGATGTGGAAAAGGCCGGTCGCTACGGGGCGGACGTGGCCACGGTGGGCGGTATGGTGCAGCTGATCACACGCGGCATTCTGCTGGACACCATGCGGGTGGACACGTCGGACGAAGAGATCGAGATCCGGGTGCGTCTGCCCGAGGCCGACCGGGTGCTTAGCACGCTCGACAGCCTGAAGGTGCGCACCGCGGACGGGCTGGTGCCGCTGTCGAATTTCATCTCGCGCAAGCCGGTGCGCAAGCTCGGTCAGATCGACCGGATCGACCAGAAACGGTATTTTGATGTCAAGGCGGATGTGGCCCCGGGTTTGTCGAAAATCGTAGAGGTTGATAGCAACGCCGTGATCGGGACCGCCCTGCCCCCGGATGACGCCGGTGCGTCGACGGCACCGATATACCGCAGCGACCGCTCGGCCGCTGAGATTGCCGATGGGCTGGAAAATGAAACCCTGAAACTGGTGCCGGTCAACGCCAACGAACGCATCGCGTTTTTGGACGAGTGGCTGGCGGGCGACAACCCCCTGCCCGCCGGCGTGGAATTCGAATGGACCGGCGACCAGGAGGATCAGGAGGAATCCGGAGCATTCCTCAGCCGCGCATTTTTGGGCGCGTTGGGGCTGATGTTCATTATCCTGCTGGCGCAGTTCAATTCGTTCTACAATTCGGCGCTGGTGCTGGCGGCGGTCGTGCTTTCCACCACCGGCGTGCTGATCGGCATGATGGTGATGCAGCAGCCGTTTTCGATCATCATGACCGGGACCGGCATTGTGGCGCTGGCCGGTATCGTGGTGAACAACAATATCGTGCTGATCGACACCTATCAGGAATA
>CAZRLO010000157.1:0-5441 GCA_964600965.1 uncultured Rhodobacter sp. | reverse complement strand
AACCGCAGCTCCGGTTTCTTGCCCATCAGCCGCTCGACAAGTCCCGCCGTTTCCCCCGGCTCGTCCTCGTCGATCGACACCCGGATCAGGTGCCTTGTGGCTGCGTTCATGGTGGTGTCCTTCAAATCCTTCGCGTCCATCTCGCCCAGCCCCTTGAACCGGGAAATGTCGATCCGGCCCTTGCCACCCAGACCGCGCGCCAGCCAATCGTCCCGCGCCGCCTCGTCCGTGCAATAGACCCGCCTTGCGCCCTGCGTCAGCCGGTACAGGGGCGGGCAGGCGAGGTATAGGTGGCCGCCGTCGATCAGCGGGCGCATCTGGGTGAAAAAGAACGTCATCAGCAGCGACGCGATATGGGCGCCGTCGACATCGGCATCCGTCATGATGATGATTTTCTCGTAGCGCAGATCGCCAACGTCAAACCGGGTGCCCGTGCCGACCCCCAGCGCCTGACAGAGATCGTTGATCTCGTTATTCGCGGCCATCTTGCCCGACGCCGCCCCCAGCACGTTCAGGATCTTGCCGCGCAACGGCAGCAGCGCCTGCGTCTTGCGGTCCCGCGCCATCTTGGCCGAACCACCGGCGCTGTCGCCTTCGACGATGAACAATTCCGTGCCCTCGCGGCTGGTCGCGGAACAATCGACCAGTTTCCCCGGCAGGCGCAGCTTCTTGGTCGCGCTCTTCCTTTGGGTTTCCTTTTCCGCCCGCCGCCTGAGCCGTTCCTCGGCCCGCAACACCAGGTAGTCCAGAATCGCGCCCGCCGCGCGGGTGTCTGCCGCCAGCCAGTTGTCAAAATGATCGCGGACCGAATTTTCGACCAGGCGCTGTGCCTCGACCGTGGCCAGCCGGTCCTTGGTCTGGCCGACGAATTCGGGTTCACGGATGAAACATGAAACCATGGCGCAGCCGCCCGCCATCACATCGTCGCGCGTGATCTGGGCGGCCTTGCGGTTGCCTGCGAGTTCGCCGTAGGCGCGGATGCCCTTCAGGATCGCGGCCCAGAAACCACCTTCATGCGTGCCGCCCTCGGGCGTTGGCACCGTGTTGCAATAGCTTTGCATGAAAGCGTCCCGCGCCGGCGTCCAGTTGATCGCCCATTCGACCGATCCCGCCGCATCGTTGCCGAATTTGTCAGCAAAGTTCACCCGACCCGCGAAGGGCGCATCGGCATAGGTGGCGGCGCCATGCAATTGTTCGGCCAGATAATCGGCCAGCCCGCCGGGAAAGTGGAAAGAGGCGGTCTGGGGTGTGTCGTCGCCCGGTGCCAGGCAATCGGGTGCGCATCTCCAGCGGATTTCAACACCCGAAAACAGATAGGCCTTGGACCGCGCCATCCGGTGCAGCCGCGCCGGTTTCAGCCGTGCCTTGGGGCCGAATATTTCGGCATCCGCATGGAAAGTCAGCCGAGTGCCGCGCCGGTTCTGCGTCGGGCCCAGGTTTTCGACCGGGCCCAGCGGCAGGCCGCGACTGAATTCCTGGGCGTAGAGCTGTTTTTCCCGCGCGACCTCGACCCGCAGATGATCGCTCAGCGCGTTGACGACGCTTGCGCCCACGCCATGCAGCCCGCCGCTGGTCTGGTATGCCTTGCCGCCAAATTTTCCGCCCGCGTGGAGCGTGCAGAGAATGACCTCGAGCGCGGATTTGCCGGGGAATTTCGGATGCGGATCGACCGGGATGCCGCGGCCGTTGTCGGTGATGGTGACGGCTACGTCGGCGTGGAGTTCGACCTCGATCCGGCTGGCGTGGCCCGCCACCGCCTCGTCCATCGAATTGTCGAGAATCTCGGCCACCAGATGGTGCAGCGCGCGTTCATCCGTGCCGCCGATATACATACCGGGGCGTTTTCGAACCGGCTCCAAGCCCTCCAGCACCTCGATATCTTCGGCGGTATAGGCGTTGGCGTGCTGGTCCTGGGTCAGGAGGTCGTTGGCGGTCATGCTCGGGGCTTTGATTCTTGGAGATCGGTTGCGGGTGAGTAGAGCATTTTGGGCGGGCAGGGGGCAAGGCGGCACCTGCATTGAATTGGTGGTAGGGCAGGGTGCTTGCCTTGCCCGCACCGCCGGTTGCGAATTCGGTGCGGGCAAAGCACACACCCGACGGGGTTACGGCGTCGTCCATGGTCATCCCCGCGTACGCGGAGACCACTTTCGACTTCGTGCCGGGTGCAAAGTGATCCCCGCGTACGCGGGGATGACAGTGGTTAATTTTCTGGCCCTATCCCCGCCAAAATCTGGCCCTATCGCGACTCGCGCCTTGCCGCCAGAATTGATCGCAGGCAAAGCCGCAGGGCCGCCCGTTACCTCTTGACCGCTGTTCCCCGCCCTCCCGCCGGGAACGGCGGCGCGGTTTCGGGCATACACGCGGCACGAAATCCCGAAACAAGGACCGAAATCATGGAATCCGGCTTTCAAACCAACGACATGGAACACATCATCGAAACCGACCGGGCCCATGTCTGGCACCATCTGAGCCCGCACAAGAAATACGAGACGCAAGACCCGCTGGTGATCGTCGAGGGCAAGGGCATCCATGTCTGGGATGCGCGCGGGCGCAAGTTTCTGGATGCGGTTTCCGGTGGGGTCTGGACGGTAAATGTCGGCTATGGACGCACGGAAATTGCCGATGCGGTGCGCGACCAACTGGTCAAGATGAATTATTTTGCCTGCACGGCGGGATCGATTCCGGGGTCGCTGTTCGCCGAAAAGCTGCTGGAAAAGATGCCGGGGATGAGCCGGGTCTATCTGTCGAACTCGGGTTCCGAGGCGAACGAGAAGGTCTACAAGATGGTGCGCCAGATCGCGCACAAGAAAACCGGCGGCGTGAAGCACAAGATCCTTTACCGCGACCGCGATTATCACGGCACCACGATCACTACGTTGTCAACCTCGGGCCAGCCGCAGCGGGCCCAGCAATACGGGCCCTTCACCCCGGGATTCGTCGAGGTGCCGCATAATTGCGAGTACCGCAACCAGTACCCCGACGCCGCCAGCTACGGCGTGGCGGCCGCGGATGCGATCGAAGCGGTGATCCTGCGCGAAGGCCCGGAAACCGTCGGCGCGCTGGTGCTGGAGCCGGTCGTCGCCGGCGGTGGCGTGATCCCGGCACCGGACGGATACTGGCCGCGCGTACAGGAGATCTGCCGCAAGTACGATGTTCTGCTGCATATCGACGAGGTGGTCTGCGGCCTCGGGCGCACCGGCAAATGGTTCGGGTATCAGCATTACGGAATCGAGCCCGATTTCGTGACCATGGCCAAGGGCGTCGCGTCGGGATACGCGGCGATATCCTGCACGGTGACCACTGAACGGGTGTTCGAGATGTTCAAGGAGAATCCGAACGACCCCTTGGATTACTTTCGCGATGTCTCGACCTTTGGTGGCTGCACGGCAGGGCCGGCGGCGGCGCTGGTCAACATGGCGATCATCGAGCGTGAGGGTTTGCTCGACAACGTGACGGCAATGGGGAATTATCTGGTGGAGCGTCTGAACGGGCTGATGGACAAGCACGAGGTCATCGGCGATGTGCGCGGCAAGGGCCTGTTTGTCGGCGCCGAACTGGTCAAGGACCGTGCCACCAAAGAGCCGATGGACGAGGCGAAGGTGGCGGCGGTCGTCGGCGCGGTTCTGGAACGCGGTGTGATCATCGGCATGACCAACCGGTCATTGATCGGGCTCAACAACACATTGTGCCTGTCGCCGGCGTTGATCGCGACGCGCGAGAACATCGATACGATTGCGGATGCGATTGATGGCGCCTTGGAGGCGGTATTTGGTTGATGGCGCCGGTTCGCGGCGCGGGCGCTGGATTTATTGCCTGCGGCGCGAGTATTTTCGCCAAAAAGACGCGGTTCACTGACCGGCTTTGGCGCGCAACCATGCCGCCAGCGCCTCTTCGTCCAAAAATCCATGGGCGGCGCGGATGATGATCTGGCCGGTTTCGCCCGTTTCAAAGCCGATGGCCGCTTTGTTCAGTTCCAGGCAGATTTGCATGACGCGAAAAGCCGTCCGTTTGTTGCCATCGTTGAAGTAATGCCCGGCGGCGACCACGACCGCATAAGTGGCGGCGAGATCAAAAACATCGCCGATCATGCCATAGGCCAGCCGGTTGTCCACCCGAGCCAATGCGCCCTCAAGTGACTTGTCCAGGCCGCGGCCCTGCAATTCGCCCGGATTAAGTACTTCGTCGTGGATGATCGAGACCAACTCGGCGGTCAGAAGCTGCATGGCTATTTATCACGCAAATATTCCAGGACCGGCTCAACCTCATTTCGGGTCCGCGTCAGCGCCGCCAGAACCTCTTCGCGCGTGGCATAGACCGGATCCTCGGTCCGCACGATGCTTGAGGGCACGAAATAACCGACGCAGCGCGAGTTCTTCATCACGGCAACCGGGTTGTCGCCCGCGGCTGCCAGCACCTTGTGCGGTTCGCGCATTTCGGTCATCGTTGCGATATGTTTCGTCAGCAGGCGCGTCATGGGGTAGCCATTGAAATGTACATTGAAATATATATTAGCGTATGCGGAAGAAAATGCAATCCCGACGGATATGCCGATGTGGGATGAACGCTATGCCCGCCCCGGATTTCTGTTCGGCACCGAACCGGCGGCGTTTCTGGTGGACCAGAAAAAATACCTCGGACGCGGCGACCGGGCGCTTGTGGTGGCCGACGGCGAGGGGCGAAATTCGGTTTTCATCGCCGAGCAGGGGCTGATCGTCACGGCGCAGGACGCATCCGAAGTTGCGCTGGAAAAGGCGCGCGGCCTGGCGATGGCGCGCGAAGCAAGAGTCGATTTCCGGCACGGCGATCTGAGGCAATGGGAATGGGAAGCCGACCGCTATGATCTGGTTGCGGCGATATTCATCCAGTTCGCCGAACCGGCCTTTCGGGCGGAGATATTCGCAGGGCTGAAGAATACCCTGAAACCCGGTGGCGTCCTGATGCTGCATGGCTACCGGCCGGAACAGCTCGATTACGGCACCGGCGGCCCGCCGGATGCGGACAACATGTATACCGCCGCGCTACTGGAAGCGGCCTTTGGCGATATGGAGACCCTGCGGCTTCGGGCCTATGACCGCGAAATTCAGGAAGGAGCGGGACATGCGGGGATGTCTGCGCTGATCGATCTGATTGCCCGCAAGCGTTGATTGTCGATTGTGACCGGACCCGACGGCGGGTAAGTCTTGGGCATGAGCGAAACCATTCCCCTGATGCCCTATCGCCAGCATTTCAGGGCTACGCTGCTTTTGGGCGTACCCCTGATTGCCAGCAATCTGGCACAAATGGCGGTGACCCTGACCGACACGATCATGGTCGGCTGGTACGGGGTCGAGGAACTGGCGGCGGTGGTACTGGCCGGCTCGATCTTTTTCGTTTTCTTCATTGTCGGATCGGGATTTGCCCTGGCAGTGATGCCCATGGCCGCCAGCGCCGAGGGCCTGACC
>CAZRLO010000156.1:0-5535 GCA_964600965.1 uncultured Rhodobacter sp. | reverse complement strand
GGGCGATGTCAGCATCGGCGACCGCATTGGCCACGACTTTGCAGGGACACGAAAACCTGAAAGAGGTGATCTACCCGCATCTGCCGTCACATCCACAATACCAACTGGCCAAGTCCACCATGGCCGACGGCGGTACAATGTTGTCCATCGACGTGAAAGGCGAGCAGGCTGCTGCCTTCCGGGTGCTGAATGCGCTGAAACTATTCACCATTTCCAACAATCTGGGCGATGCCAAAAGCATCGTCACCCACCCCGCGACCACGACCCATCAGCGCCTGACAGAGAAACAGCGCGCCGATCTTGGTATCACCCCCGGTTTGATCCGGATCAGCGTCGGCATCGAAGATCAGCGTGACCTGATCGCCGATCTGACCCAGGCGCTGGACGCCGTCTGATGGGTTGACAGCCCATACAGGCACGGCCAAGCCTGCGCCCTATGTTCGACCTGCGACCCGTGGGATATGTGACCGGCCTGCTCGTGGCCGCGCTTGGCCTGTCGATGCTGCTGCCAATGGCGGTAGATCTGTATTCCGGCAACGGTCACTGGTCGGTATTTCTTGAATCGGCAATCCTGACTTCGGTGATTGGCGGGCTGGTGGCGCTGGCCTGTGCAAACGGCGTCGGCGCGCGGTTGTCAATTCAGCAGACTTTTTTGCTGACCACCGGCGTCTGGCTGACGCTGCCGGTTTTCGGGGCCATTCCCTTTGTCCTGGGCGAGACCGACGCACGTGTCGTGGACGCGTTTTTCGAAGCCATGTCAGGTATGACCACCACCGGCTCTACGGTACTGACCGGGCTGGAGGATCTGCCGCGCGGGCTGCTGACGTGGCGCTCGATGCTGCAATGGTTCGGCGGCGTCGGAATTATCGTTGTGGCGATGGTTTTTCTGCCGGAACTGCGGGTCGGCGGCATGCAGATATTCCGCACCGAGGCGTTCGATACCGGTGGTAAGGTTTTGCCGCGTGCAGCCCAGATAGCTACCCGGATATCCTGGATTTATCTGGCCCTTACGCTGGTTTGTTTTGCCTCATTTCGCATGGTTGGCCTGCCGGTGTTCGAGGCGGCCAACCACGCGCTTACAACCATGTCCACCGGCGGATTTTCCACCTCGGATGCCTCGTTTGGCGCATTCCAGGGAGCGCCGGAATACGTGGCCTCGGTGTTCATGGTGCTGGCGAGTCTGCCGTTCGTGCGTTACGTGCAACTGGCTGCGGGCAATGCCGGGCAGTTGGTTTCGGATGTGCAGATACGCGGCTTTCTGGGGATTGTGCTGGCGCTGGTCGGCGTCATCATCATCTACCGTATCACGATCAACGGCGACCATTTCGAGCATTCGCTGCGCGAGGCATTGTTCAACGTCACCTCGATCATGACCGGGACCGGCTACGCCAGCGTCGACTACCAGCTCTGGGGGCCATTTCCGGTGGTGCTGTTCTTCTTTCTGGGGCTGATCGGCGGATGCGCCGGTTCGACCTGCTGTTCGATCAAGGTATTCCGGTATCAGTTGCTGATCGCCTCGATCAAGGCGCAAATACGCATGATATACGCGCCGCATGGCATCTTCACTCCGCGCTATGACGGACGCCCTGTTGGCCAGGACGTGCTGAATTCCGTCATGGTGTTCTTTGTCGCTTTTCTTGTGTCGCTGGGCGTGCTGGCGGTGCTTTTGGGCGCGACCGGCCTGGACCTGATTACATCGGTGTCCGGTGCGGCGACCGCATTGGCCAATGTCGGGCCCGGGCTGGGCCCGCAGATCGGTCCCTCGGGAAATTTCTCGGCACTCAACGACACCGCCAAATGGCTGTTGGCGGCGGGCATGTTGATCGGACGGTTAGAGCTGATGGCGGTGTTGGCCATCCTGACCTCGAATTTCTGGAGAGCGTGAATGGCGGATCGGCCACAAAAGCGCCCCCTTGGTGCGCAGATTTCGGCGATGCTGGCGTCACGCGGCGTCGACACGGTCTTTGGCATCCCCGGTGTGCACAATATAGAATTATACCGCGGGCTGGAAGAAAGCGGGCTGCGCCATGTGCTGGCGCGCCACGAGCAAGGCGCGGGGTTCATGGCGGACGGTTATGCGCGGGCCACCGGCAAGCCGGGTGTGGCCTGGGTAATTACCGGGCCGGGGCTGACCAATATCATGACTCCGATGGGGCAGGCCTATTCTGATTCAGTGCCAATGCTGGTGATTTCGTCCTGTCTGGATGAAACCGCCGCGACCCGGGGCCAATTGCACCAGATGCGCGATCAAGAGGGAGCTGCACGGACGGTTTGCGATTGGTCAGAGACGGCGCGCACAGCTGAGGCGGCATATCAACTGATCGACCGCGCGTTGGCCGAGTTCGAATGCACCCGCCCACGTCCCAAGCATATTTCCTTGCCGATTGAACTTGCTGGCGCGCCCGCGCCGCCGGCTCTGCCGTGGCCAGATGAACCGGGCCGAGTGTCGGTTGCCGGTAAAATCGAAAACCAATTGTTGCCCTTTCTCAGAACGGCGAAACGACCACTTTTTATTATTGGCGGTGGCGCAGGAGCAACGTTTTGGTCGGGGGTGCTGGAACGGTTCGGTGCCGCGGCCTTCGGCACATATGCAGGGCGCGGATTGGTCCCGCCGAACGATCCGCTCTATTTCGGGTCCTATCTTGCCCGGCCCAGCAGCGCCGAGGTGATCGGCTCGGCCGATCTGGTGATCGCTGTTGGGACCGAGTTGAGCGAGGTTGACCTTTGGCGGAAGGAGCTGGGTCACCGGGTGCCGCTAATCCGGGTGGATATCGACCCAAAGGTGCTGACCGATCATCACCGGGCCGATGTGGCAATCCTGGACGACAGCCATGATTTCCTATTGGCGCTTTGGCAGGTCACGGAAGGGTGGGAAGCGAAGACCAACTGGACGCGGGCCGAGGTGTCCGAAGCCCGTACCCGTTGGCGCGCCGAGGTTGATGCCGAACGTCCAGGCATCGTGCCGATCGCAGACGCATTGCGCGAGGCGCTGCCGAAAGACACGATGATCTTCTCCGACATGACCCAGTTCGCCTATGTCGCCAAAGAGGTCTGGGATATGCCCGCGCCGGGGCTCTGGCACCACCCAACAGGATTCGGCACACTTGGCTACGCTCTGCCCGCCGCCATTGGCGGCAAGGTCGGGGTTGGGGGGCAGCCGGTTGTGGCCATCGCAGGAGACTACGGGTTTCAATATACGCTTCAGGAGTTGGGAACCGCCGCCGAACTGGGGCTGAGCCTGCCGATCCTGTTATGGGACAACGGCCTGCTGAAGGAGATCGAGGCCAGCATGGCCGGCGCCCAGATCGCGCCTGTCGCGGTGAGGGCGTTCAATCCCGACTTTGGTATGCTGGCGGCCGCATATGGCATCGGCTATCGGCGACCCGGCGCTCTGGCGGAATTGCAGGCGGATGTGAAAGCGGCGTTTACGGCGGACGGTCCGACGCTGATCCATATGACACCGGCGCTGACGGGGTAGCCCCATCGCATTGGCGGGTTTATTTGCCTAGGCCTGACCGTGGCCGGGCTTGTGCAGTTGTCGGTTGATCATGATCGGAACCGCGCATCGTTGCCGCGCGGGGTGGCGATGCGCGGTGCCCTGGCGGCCTTTGTTCCGCGCCGGCAACCACAGGTGGGCACACCAAGCTATTCGTCCCAGCAGCTCACCAGGACGGTCAGGTTCGTTGCCCGCCGTGTCAATTCTTCGGTCGAGATCGCGCCGGTTTGATCGGACGCAACGGGTGAAAATCCGCTATTCGACAGAAATTCCGCGATCGCCGCGCTGGCGGTGGCAAAGCTTACACCCTCTGGCAGGCGTTTTCCGCTTCCCGTTTCTTCCGGAAGCAGCATGCCAAGTACCGAGCCAGACGTGTCGAAGACCGGCCCTCCCGCGTCACCGGGACTGGCCGCCAGAGCCAGGCGTTTGATCGTTGCCTCGCCGCGCAGGCCCTTCAGGTCCGCCAATGTGCCAAAGGTCAATGTCGGTGCACCCAACATTCCCTCGAACGAGTAGCCCGATACGGCAACCTCTGATTTTAGTCGCGGGACCGCCGGCTGAAACCTTGCAAAGTCCAGCGGGGCGAGGGCGTCAACCGGACGCAGCAGCGCCAGCCCAAGTGCCGGATCACGCGCTGCGACCTCGACCTCATATATCTCGTCGAGCGTGATACGAACGCATCCATCGACTGCCGACGCCGTGGTCAGAACCGAGCCGCTGTCGTCCACATAAAATCCCGAACGTGCGCTTTGCGCCGTTCGGATCTGCAGACCACTGATCAGGTCAATCGACTGTTCCAACGTTCCTTCGCCATAAGCGTCAGGCAGCACGGCATCCTCGATCACCGTGAAGCTGTCGCGCATCGCCTTGAGTGCGACCTCATACCGCCGGTCCTCTCCGGCAGGCCAGATCAGCGTGAAGCCTTTGATTTGGTCATCATTCAGAACCGCATGGGTGTAGCTTTTGATCCTGTTGTTTTCGCCGGTCAGCGTAAACCGGTTCGCCCTGCGCTCCCGCTGACCTTCCAGAGGGACGATTTCCAGCGTCTGCATTATGTCGTAAAGGCCAAACAGAGTATTTTCATCGCCGGTTTGGCTGATCAACAATACAGTGACACCGCTGTCGTTGATCGGATTGTAATGCGCAAACGGCGAATCATAGCGGTCAAACGCCACCATGGCCTGCGGCAGCTGGATTTCGATCCCCGCAGTTTCGTCACGTATCTGGCGCAGGTCCAGCGAGGCGAGAACCGTCTGATATTCACTTAAAAGTTCTGCGCGCTGGCGGGTGGTCAGAACCCCGGTCGGATCATAACTCTTTGCGGATTGCCAAGCGGCCATTGAGTTTCGGGTACCTGGACCAAATGCAGCGTCGATCGCACCGTCGTAGAAACCGAACCATTGCATCGCGATTTGCAGATCAAACTTTTCTTGCCGGCTCAGGTCGCGCTCGCTGCGCAGTGCCTCTTGTCGGGTTTCCTCTGGCTCAATCGCCGGTGTTGGGGTCGTTTCCAAAGCGGCAGTCTGTGTTTCGGTCGAGGGTGACTGACCCGCCGGGACCGACAGCGCTGCGCCGCCCTCTGGGTAGAATTGCGCCGAATACGCACCCTGCTGAACCAGAAACGAGTCCGGCGGAATCTCACCAGAAATTTTCAACGCCTGCATCCGCGCAATGGCAGCGGGTTCGGTATATGGCCCGAGCGAAACCGCGTACCAGCCAGTGCCAAACTGAAGCCCGTTCACATCCGGCAGGCGCGCGGCAAAAAACGCAGAGCGATCCAAAGCGGCAATTTGTGTGTTATGTGCCTCGATCTGCACGAACATTGTCTGCGCCTGCACAGACCAGCCCCATAGTCCTGTGACCAGAACCGCGATAGCGGACAGATACCGTTTCATACCCTAAAACCCCTGAATTCGCATTGTGTTGTTTTTTTGTTTGCCCTTTCAAGGCTGGAATGAACCCAAGGTCAATAACCCATGCTCCGGACGTGATTGACCCTGCCGGTGCTGTTGCCTATTGAGAACGCGATTTTCATGGGC
>CAZRLO010000155.1:0-5544 GCA_964600965.1 uncultured Rhodobacter sp. | reverse complement strand
CGGGCATCACGTTTGCAGTTGCGCGGGCAGATCCGGCCCAGGCATTCATCGCAGTCTTTCAGATAGGAAATGCCGCTGTGGATTTTGTACGGGTGCAGCCCGGCGCCCGTGAAGGCATCAAAGAAGAACCGATCCCGATCGCACATCGGCGGCGGGGTGGGCAGGGCGAAGGTGGGATCCGGTTGCAACGGATCATCCGATCCGCGCACCGAAAACAGCGCCTCGGCCCGGGCATAGAACGGGCCCAGATCATCATAGCTGAACGGCCAGTCGATGTTGGTGCCATCGGGATGTTTCTGGGCGGCGAAATCGCCCGGGCGCAGCCGGTGCAGCGCGGCGGCATAGAGCAGGGTCGAACCACCGGCACCGCTGCCCAAGGGCGCCCAGAGATTAACCTGTTTGCCGTCGACGATCCCGCTCAGCCGGGTCGGCCAACGACCACTGGCCCGGCGTTTGTCCGGGTCCGGCTCTTCCCGGGTGACGCTGGCATGGTCGGTGAACCGGCTGTTCCCGGCGTCCAGCACCAGCACCCTGTGACCCAGTTCCGATAGCCTGAACGCCGCTGCAGCCCCACCCATTCCGGCGCCGATGATGGCGATATTCCACCGGGATTCGGCGGCGGTTTGTGCCGATATGTGTTGGTCGGAATACGCGTTTTTCGTCATGGTTAGGGTCTATTTTCCCAGGATTCAGTGAACAAATCCTGCAATTGTGCTGCCGCCTGTTCAATGTCAAAGGCAGCCTCGACGACCGCGCGCCCGGCCGCCCCCATTTCTGCGCACTTTATCGGATCATTCAGCAGATCACCCAAGGCCCCGGCCAGCGCATCTGCATCACCGGGTGGCACCAGCAGCCCACTGACCCCATTGCCCACCAGTTCCGGCACTCCGGCAATCCGGGTGGCCACCACGGCCAGACGCGCCGCCATGGCTTCCATCAGCACCACCGGCACCCCTTCGGCAAAGCTGGGCAAGGCAAAGATATCGGCCCGGTCCAGTTGTTCCGTCACCTCGTCCTGGGACAGATAACCGGTAAAGCGCACGGCATCACCCAGGGGCGCGGCATGGGTCTGGATTGTTGACCGTTCCGGGCCATCGCCCACCAGGGTCAGCGTCGCGTCGGGGTGGGTTTTCAGCACCTGGGCAAAGGCCTCGAGCAACACCGGCACCCCCTTGACCGCCGCCAGACGACCGACAAACAGGATGTTTTTACCCGGTTGTTCCGGGCGGGTCGTGCCGTAGTGCGCCGGCGTAATACCACAATGCACGATCTTCAGTTTGTGCCAGTGATCGGGATCGGAAAACGCCATGCCCTGCGACCGGCAATAGTGACTAATGCAGGCCACAAAGCCGGCTCGGGCGATTTTTTCGTCGATCCTCCAATGTCGCGGCGCAAAGAAAATCGCCGGGCCATGCATGGTGTAGCTAAAGCCAATCCCCGACAATTCGCTGGTCAGCATCGCCACCGAACAACTGGAATTGCCAAAATGGTTGTGCAGGTGCCGGATACGCTGTTTTTTCAGGTATCGCGCCAGAACCATGGCCTCGATCAGGTAAAACAGCTGATAGAGCGCTGCGCGCAGCCCCGGCGGCCGGGTGCGCCAGGCCAGGGCAAGGGCGGAAGACAACCGGGCAGGGGACAACAGGGCGCGCGCCATCGCTGCCAGTAAAACCAGCGGGTTTTTAGCCGCTGACAGCACATAAAACGTATCCGCCACCGCAGCCTGTTCCGCCGGGCCACGGTGATGGGCCGGATCGGTGCGCCGGATCGAGCAGGTCTGAACATCCAGACCGCGCGCGCGCAACGCCTGCACCTCGCGCAGGATGAACGTATGCGACACGGCCGGGTATTCCCCGGTCAGATAGGCAATGCGTGGCTGATTGTCTGCCAACCCCATGGCGGGCTTATCTCCTTAATATTACACAGTCTTCTATGGCGACTGGTTTCGTATGAGTAAAGTGAACAAAGCCGCGACAATCCCAGTTCAACATTGCGTTTTGCCGGGGGATAGGCGAGTTTTCCGGCAATTTTACGGCCCGAAAAAGTTAAGGATCAGCCATGACGCTTACGGCAAGTGATCTGCCGGACAGCCCGTCCGCCCGGCCCGCCGGTTTGGCGGATGCCGAAGTGGTGGCGATCAAAGGCGTCAGTTCGCTGGATTTCCTGCATGCGGCATTTGACTGCACGGCCCGGGGGCAGGTCTTTGCCATCAGCCGCCCCGATAGCGATCTGGCCGACCTGGTGGGGAGCATCCGCACCATCGACCTGCCCGACACGGCGCATCTGGGCTGGGGGCAGCTCAGCTATCGGCCCGACCTGTCGGATGCGCCGGCGCAGATCGTCTTTACCTCCGGCACCGAAGGAACGCCCAAGCCGATCGTGCTGAGCCACCGCAATCTGGCCGACACCGTGGCCCGGCTGAATGCCATCATGGGGGTCACGGATGAGATCCGCGAATATATCGGTGTGCCGGTGACCTATTCCTTTGGCCTGGGCCGGGTGCGGGCAGTATCAGCTGTGGGGGGGCGGTTTTTCCTGCCGGACCGCTTTGATCCCGTCGAAATCCGCACCCTCTTGGAGGCCGGTGAAATCAACGCCATTTCCGCCGTGCCCAGCCTGTGGCAGGTGGTTTTGGCCAATCCGGACGTGATCGGGGATGCCGGGGCGGCGGTGCGCTGGATCGAGATCGGCAGCCAGCATATGTCGGGCGACGACAAAGCAGCGATGGTGCGGCTGTTTCCCAATGCGAAGATCATCCAGCATTACGGGCTGAGCGAGGCCAGCCGGGCGACATTTCTGGATATTTCGGCCAGCGACGGCGACGCGCTGACCTCGGTTGGGGCGGCCGTTGGCGATGGCGCGGTGCGTATCGACGCAGACGGGGCGATCCAACTGCGCGGCGCCCATGTCGCCCTGGGCCGGTTGGGGACCGGCGGGGGGATCACGCCGCTGACCGATGCGGACGGCTGGCTGACCACCAGGGACCGGGGCGAAATCCGGGACGGGCGGCTGTATTTTCTGGGCCGGCTGGACAATCAGATCAATGTCTCGGGGGTGAAGCTGGCGGCCGAAACGCTGGAGGCCGACATCGCCGCCCTGGTAACCGGGGCCGACGGGCAGTTTGCCATCACATCCGTACCCGATGCCCTGCGCGGGCAGGGGGTGTTGCTGGCCATCGACGACGGTGCTGGTGATGCGGGCGGGCTGATCGAAGCCGCGGCAAAACTGGCGCTCAAGCGGCGCGGGGTTGCACCGGGTGGCGTTCTGCACCTGTTGCGGCTGGACGACCTGCCGCGCACCGGCACCGACAAGATACAGCGCAATGTTCTGCGTGACCTCTACCAGAACGACGACAGCGAAACCCCGCCCGCCGCCACGGCCGATACCGGCGATCTGAACCCGGCTGAGCGCGCCCTGACCGACACCTGGCGCAAGGTGATCGGCAGCATCGACATCGCACCGGATCAGACATTTTACGATGCCGGGGGGGACTCACTCAGCAGCGTGCAGATCGGCATCGTCATGGAAGCGGCCCGCTATAATCGCGCCGCCGTGCGCGCCACGCTGGAAGGACGCCCCGTTGCCGACGTGGCCCGGCTGGCCGAGGCGGATCAGGCCATAACCGACACCGACACCGACAGCCTGCCGGACCAGACCGCCAAAAGCTGGGCCGTCAGCCTGACCCGCGGCGTCATGGTGTTGTCGGTATTGCTGTCGCACTGGGGACCGGGGTTGTTTGGCCGCCTTGGCATCGCCGATCAGGCCGAACGTTATATCAGCGTTTTCTACCGTATGGGCACGCCGGGCTTTGCCACCATATTCGGCATTGGCATCGGGTTTTTCATGTGGCCGGGTTTCACCGGCAAACGCGCCTCGGTGATGCGCCGGCTGAATGCATCGCTGGTGTTGGTGGGGATCGGTATCGTGCTGGGGGCGGCGCTGGAACTGCTGCTGAACCGGATGCAGGGTCTGCCGCTGTCGGGTCTGAATCTGAGCCATGCGATCTATGGCGTGCTGGTCTACTATGCGATTGCGCTGGCCAGCGCCGGTCTGTGGTTGCCGCTGCTGGCGCGAATGCGCCGGCCGATCCTGCCACTGTTGTTTGCCATGCCGCTGTTCTGGATCGGCTGGCAGGTGGCGCTGGCGGTGGTGCCGGTGCCACAGCTGGACAGTATTTTCGAACTGCCGCGGCTGATGCTGATTGCCGGGTACAATGTGTTCAAAATGACAGCGCTTGCGGTCACCGGCATGGCGGCCGGGATCTGGTTGGCCGGGCAGGACGACGCCCGCCGCGCCGGGCGCAGCCTGTTGGCCGTCGGGGCTTTGGGGGCGTTGATCTGCGTGCTGAGCCTGTTGCAGGCTTTCGGGCCCGATGCCCTGTCACAGCGCAGCAACCCGGCCTTTGTCTCGCTGCCGGGGCTGTTGCTGTACAGCTGTCTGGGCCTGTTCATGCTGGGGGGGTTCATGTTGCTGGCGCTGGCCTGGACCCGCCTGCCGGGCCCACTGCGCACCGGGTTGCAGCTGTTGATCGTCACCGGCGGGCTGGCCCTGCCGATCTATGTGTTCCACGGCCTGGTGATCCCGGCCCGCGATGTGCTGGCCCTGACCGGGCTGACCGGGGGCATGGTCCTGGCCATTCCGCTGGCGCTGTTTCTGGCGCTGGCCGGGTATGGCGGCTGGCGGCTGCACCGGATGTATTTCGGCTAGCGCCTCAGCCCTGAACGCCCCGGGCGCTGACCGATCCTCGCAAACTGCCCTGGATATCGTCGATCGCCCGCACCCCGGTACTGGCATCCTGCTCTGCCGCCGATCCGGCGGCGGCGGCATACAGCGCCACCGTCCCCGGCGGCGGCGCATGGGCCGTGTCCAGCACCGGGTGATCTTCGTTGTGCAGACCCTTGTAGCGCGCCGTCCACAATTCAGCCGTGATCAGAGGCGCATCGCCGGTATCGGGATCAGAGACCGAATTGGGCATGTGCAGAATGTTGTTGTCCAGCACCTCGGTGCTGAAGGTGCCGGCGCCGTCGGTGGCAAAATCGAAACTGCGGTTGGTATCGTTGGTATCATCCAGCAGGTTCACGAAACTGTTGTGATACAATTTCACCGGCTCGCTCAGGTTGGCCGGATCATCACCGGCATCCTCAAGCAAAACGATCGAGCGCCAGGTGGTGGTGGTTTCGGTCGGCACATTGGCCTGAATGGTTGTGCCGTTGCGCACAGTCACCGCCCCAAGCCCGATGCGGATATTGTGCTGACAGCTATCCCCCCCGACGCAGATATATTTATCCACCAGAATGTTGGTCGGCAGGGCCATGGCGCCCCCGGCACTGTCGGTGAGGTTCAGCTGATGCACCCCGCCTTCCAGTGAAATGCGTTCCATGTTGATGAACATTTCCGGGGCACCACCGGCGGTGCGGAACGGTGCCTGATGCGCCGGACCGGCCGCGGTGGACCAGCCGGTGTTGGAAAACAGATCGCAAGCCCCGAGATACAGCTTGGCCTGGCTGTTGCCGGACCAGCGGATCGGACCGTGCTGGTTGTGGC
>CAZRLO010000154.1:0-5546 GCA_964600965.1 uncultured Rhodobacter sp. | reverse complement strand
CCTCGGGGATCAGCATCGAGATCGGCTGCCCCAGCATCGCCGCCTCGGCCTCGATCCCGCCGACGCCCCAGCCAAGTACGGCCAGTCCGTTGATCATGGTGGTATGGCTGTCGGTGCCGACCAGCGTGTCGGGATAGGCAATTTCGACCCCGTTCTGGTCGGTGTCGGTCCATACCGTCTGGGCCAGGTATTCCAGGTTGACCTGATGGCAGATGCCGGTGCCCGGTGGTACGACGCGGAAATTGTCAAACGCCGACTGGCCCCATTTCAGGAAGGTATAGCGTTCAAGATTGCGTTCGTATTCGCGATCGACATTCAACTGGAACGCGCGCGGATTGCCGAAATTGTCGATCATCACCGAATGGTCGATCACCAGATCGACCGGGTTCAGGGGGTTGATCTGCGTCGCATTCCCGCCCAGCGCGACAATGCC
Organism: uncultured Rhodobacter sp.; assembly: GCA_964600965.1. Taxonomy (GTDB): domain Bacteria; phylum Pseudomonadota; class Alphaproteobacteria; order Rhodobacterales; family Rhodobacteraceae; genus UBA5972. Next base: position 5,113 of record CAZRLO010000154.1, on the reverse strand, counting down.
GTCGCGCATCGCCGCAAGGTCCACCACCGCCGGAACGCCGGTGAAATCCTGCATCAGTACCCGTGCCGGGCGATAGGCAATCTCGCGCGGATTGCGACCGCCATTTGCGGCCCAGTCGGCAAAGGCGCGGATATCTTCGGAATGAACGGTCTTGGCGTCTTCGAACCTGAGCAGGTTTTCCAGGACGACCCTGAGGACCGCCGGCAAACGCGAAAAATCGCCCAGCCCTGCTGCCTGTGCGGCGGCAATCGAATAGAAATCAACCTTGCGCGTGCCCACGGCAAGCGACCTGCGGGCCTGGGCGGTATCGTGTCCGACGTTGATGGGCATGGCATTTCCTCGATGTTGCACAGGGATACGCCGCCGTCATAAACGCGCTGTCAACGGCGTGCAACACACTTAGTATGCAATTGTGTACAATTCAATCGCCGCGCACCCGCACGCCCGGTCCAAGGACCGGGCGCGTGCCGGACGCCCCTCAGCCGCGACCCTTCCACGGGATCAGCCAACGTTCGGCCATGCGCATCAGGATGTCGATGCCATAGCCGACGATGCCGATCAGGATAATCCCCATCAGAACGATATCGGTAAGCTGGAATTTCGAGGCGACCATGATCATCATGCCCGCGCCCTTTTCGGCGGCCACCAGTTCGGCGGCAACCACCGTGCCCCAGCAGACCCCCATCGCGACCCGTGCGCCGGTGAAAATCTCGGGCAGGGAATTTGGCACGATCACGTGCCGCATGATCTGCCATTTCGACGCGCCCAGTGAATAGGCCGCATGGATCTTCGAGATTTTCACGCCCGAAACCCCGGCTCTGGCCGCAATCGTCATGATCCAGAGCGCCGCCAGGAACAGCAGGATGATCTTGCCGGTCTCGCCGATGCCCGCCCAGATGATGACAAGTGGTATCAACGCCAGCGGCGGTACCGGGCGCATGAATTCAACGATCGGATCGAACCAGCCGCGGAACCAGTTGGAAAGGCCCATCGCATACCCCAGCGGGATCCCCGCCAGCGAACCCAGAACGAACCCGGCAATCACGCGAAACAGCGAATAGCCCAGATGCTCGGCCAGCGTGCTGTCCCGATACCCCTCGTTGGCGATTTCGATCAGCCGGCTGACCACGGCCTCGGGCGGCGGCAGCCAGATCGGCTCCATTTGCAGGCCCGAGGGCGGTCGGAAGCTGATCGCACCCTTGTCGGTCAGCGCGAAACGCCCCGATCTGGTCTGAATGGCCGTACCCTTGACGATCGGCGAACCGTCGATTGCAACGATCCGTGCGCCATCGCGGCGCTTGGCTTCGTCGTTCTTGTCGAAAATGATCGTGGTGGACCGCGATGCCGTCATCGAAATCGCGTCATCCTTGGCGAAACCGTCCCCCGGCGGCACGTCGAATTTCTCGGTCTTCACGCCGAAACCGGCGACCTGTACCGTCACGCGCGCGTCGTCCCGCACGCCGTCGGCATTTTCCAGCGTGTAGACAAACGACGTCGTCCCGACGAATGGCGCCGGAGCGTGCAGAAAGCCCGGCAACCAGTTCGAACCGGTGAATGACCCCCAGATCAGGAACAGCGTCAGCACCGAAACGACCGAGGCCGTCCGGTCCGGTGTGACCGCGCTTTCGTCGCCGAAAGTCACGGTCTTGAGCGAGGTGAAATCGTTGCTGGCACGCTGCACCAGTTTTTTAACCGCAAGAAAAGCGCCGACGAATATGGCCACATAGACCAGAAGAATGATGATCCCGGTCATTGTGCTGCCTCCGTGCGGCCCATGATTTCCTCTTCCATGTCCCAGATCATGGTCAGGATTTCCTCGCGCGTTGGCCCGTAATCCTTGTGTTTCTTGATTTCACGCAGGTCCGCGCCGACGCCCAATTCGGCGAAAGGCAGGTTGTATTCCTTGTGAATGCGCCCGGGGCGCGGCGCCATCACGATCAGACGTTCGCCCAGCAGAAGCGCCTCTTCGACCGAGTGGGTGATCAGGATGATGGTCTTGCCGGTCTCTTTCCACAGCTTCAGAACCAGGCCCTGCATCTTTTCGCGGGTCAAGGCGTCCAGCGCCCCCAGCGGCTCGTCCATCAGGATCACCTCGGGATCGTTGGCCAGGCATCGCGCCAGCGCGACCCGTTGCTGCATGCCGCCGGAAAGTTCGTAAATCGCCTTTTTCTTGAAATCCTGCAATCCGACGACATCCAGCAAATGATCGACGTTTTCGTTCATCCGGGCACGCGGGACGCCGTTCATCTTGGGCCCGAAGGCCACGTTTTCGCGCACGTCCATCCATTCGAACAACGCGCCCTGCTGAAAGACCATGCCGCGCTCTTGCGCCGGGCCGGTCACGACGTCGTCGCCCAGTCTTACCTGTCCCTCGGTCGGGGCCAGAAATCCGGCGATGATGTTCAGCAATGTGGTCTTGCCGCAGCCCGACGGGCCCAGAACCGACAATAACTCGCCTTCTTTGATGTTCATCGAAACGTTCTTGAGCGCCTGTACAGCCGAGCCGTCAGGCAGATCGAATCGCATGGAAATGTCGTCAAGGATAAGTCCGGACATGTCGCCCCCCGTTTGTCCGCAAGGTGAAACGGCCCGGTCGCGCCGGGCCGTTTCGGATTTTTGGCTTACATGCCCGAAGCGTCGGTCAGCGGACCGGTGTTCACCGCCGCGTCATAAGAGTCGAGCGCGCCGTCGATGCTGCCGGCCGTCACGAACACGTCCGCGACACCCTTCATGAAGTTCTGCGCGTTGCCGCCCAGCCAGCCGCCGCCAAGCTGATCGCCGACGGTCGGGAAGGTGAAGGTCGCCATCGTGGCCGCGGTGGATTCTTCGTCCATACCCGCATCCTTGGCGATCAGGGGCAGCATTTCGGCGTGGTTCGCCGCATCCGCCCACATCGCGTTTGCATCCGCCGTAACCTTCAGGAACTTGGCAACCATGCCGCTGTTTTCAGCGATCCAGCCCGACGGGCCCGAGGTTACGTCAAACACCAGAATGCCCAGCGCGGTTTTCTCGTCGCCGGTCAGCAGCACGTTGCCATGCTCGGCTGCGCGGCGCAACGAGCCGCCCCAACCGCAGAACATGTCGACCGCGCCCTGCGCGATCGCGGCCGCGCCGTCGGGCGGATCCATGTCGACCACGTCCATGCTGGCGACATCAACGCCAAAATGGCTCATCTGTTTGAGAAACCCGTAATGCGCCGCCGTGCCCAGCGGAACCGCGACTTTCTTGCCTGCCAGTTCGCCGGTGTTGGTCTTGTCGATTTCGAGGTCCGCACGCACGATGCAGTTATCGTTGTCGGCATATGAAACGGCAACATCCAGAATTTGCAGGTCCTGCCCCGCCGAGGTGGCGACCACGAAAGGCGGCAGGCCCTGGCTGACCGAAAGCTGCACGTCGCCCGACGCCATTGCCGCCGACATTTTCACGCCACTTTCAAAGCTGACCCAGTTGATGCCGACGCCCAGTGCCTCTTCGTAAAGGCCCATTTGCTTGGCGTATTCAAACGGCATCGGCCATTCGAGGAAATAGGCGATCGTGATATCGTCGGCCGCCCTGGCCGCCGAAACACCGAGCGTGAGCGCAGCCGCCATGCCGGCAACTGTCGCCACTCCGAGTTTTTTGAATTTCATGTTGGTTCTCCCTGATTGTCGAGGGTTAGAGTACGCCTCAATTTCGCGGCGCAATCAACCTTTTGTGCAATTTATTCTGCATCCCCGGAAAATGGCGCAGTTGTCCGCGGGGCGATAGGTCCAGTTGTTCACAAGATTAGGTCCAAACGCCCGGGCCAAAGCGGTTGGGAACGCGGCCATGCCGTCCCGCCCGATCCAAGGCTTTCCGCCTGCGATATTCTTCGCTATAGCCAGCCGGATGGGCCTTGAAATCCGCAATCTGGACTGCGCGCGCGGGCAACGCCGCCTGCTGAGCGGCGTGGATTTTTCCGTACCGGACGGGCGGGTACTGGTTCTGACGGGGCCGAATGGTGCCGGCAAGACCACGTTGCTGAAAACCATCGCCGGTCTGATCCCTGCGGCAGGCGGCGAGATTGTCGCGCCGCCGGAAAGCATGGTCTATGTCGGGCATGAAAACGGGTTGAAATCCCAACTGTCGGTGGCCGAAAACCTGCGTTTCTGGCAAAAGATTTTCCAATGCGGTGACGTCGACGAAACCCTTGAAACCTTTGAACTTTCCGACCTTTCGAACCGGCGGGCGCAACATCTGTCGGCCGGGCAGAAACGCCGGCTGGGGCTTGCCCGCGTATTCTTGTGCAACCGGTCGATCTGGTTGCTGGATGAACCCGCCGTCTCGTTGGACGCGGCAAGCCGCACCATGTTGACGGCCGTGATCGACCGGCACACAGGCATGGGCGGGATCGCCGTCATCGTCAGCCACGATGCGCTGGGCCCGGAACGCGCGGACCGGTTGGATGTCGGTCGTTTTCGCGCGGTCGCCACGGCCCGCACGGATGCCTTTTTGCAGGCGTTCGCCTCGTGATCGCGGTCCTGTCGCGCGATCTGGTGCTGGCGTTTCGCGCCGGCGGGGGCTTTGGTCTGGCGCTGGCGTTTTACCTGATCGTTGTCATGTTCGTGCCATTCGGCCTTGGCCCGGACCGGGTGGCATTGTCGGCCATCGCGCCGGGCATTCTGTGGATCGGCGCGCTGCTTGCCAGCCTGTTGTCGCTTGACCGGATGTTTCAGCTTGATTTCGAGGACGGCACGCTGGACCTTCTGGCCACCGCGCCGGTCCCGCTGGGGGGCGTGGTCGCCATGAAAGCCATCGCGCACTGGCTGACCACCGGATTGCCCCTGGCGCTGGCCGCGCCGGTCTATGGATTGTTGCTGAACCTGCCGGTGTCGGCGCAGGGCTGGCTGCTGCTGAGCCTGCTGGCCGGCACCCCGGCGCTGAGCTTTCTGGGCGCGTTTGGTGCCGCGCTGACCGTGGGTCTGAAACGGGGCGGCTTGCTGCTGTCGCTGCTGGTCCTGCCGCTGTTCATCCCGACCCTGATATTTGGGACCCAGACCGTCGCCCGCGCGGTTCAGGGGCAGCCGACCGGCCCGGCACTGGCGCTGTTGAGCGCGATCAGCCTCTTGGCCGTGGCGCTGGTTCCGTTCGTCTC
>CAZRLO010000153.1:0-5818 GCA_964600965.1 uncultured Rhodobacter sp. | reverse complement strand
GCTGGGCATCTCAACCTATCTGGCACTTTCGGACGCGGTGGCGGCCTGTGGCGAGGATTACCCGGCGCTTGACGCACCGGCGACGCCGGAACGGTTGTTGAATGCGGTTGGACGGATGCAGACATGATCGACCTGAACGCTCTTTCCCAAGCAGTCGCCGTGCATACCCAAGTGGCCAGGATCTTGATCGCGGGTCACCGCGGCTCCACCCCGCGCGAGACCGGCGTGTCAATGCTGGTCCACGCGGATGGCGCGAAAGGCACCATCGGCGGCGGGCGGCTGGAATATGATGCGATTGCGTCGGCGCAGGCAATGCTGTCCGGCGGGGATACGACCCGCGTGCAGCGGCAGGCGCTGGGTCCGGCGCTGGGCCAGTGCTGCGGCGGTAGCGTGACGCTGGTGACGGAACTGTGGGATGCCGAGAGACTGAACACCGCACGCGCCATGGCCGAAACCGATGGCGTCTATGCGCGCCGGGTCGAGGACGACGCGGTTCAACCGGCGGGCAAAAGCCGAGGCACCCTGCATTTGTCGCATGGCTGGCTGACCGAACCGGTTCAGATCACGCGACAACCGGTGTATATTTATGGCGCGGGCCATGTGGGCGCGGCGCTGGCAAATGTGCTGCTGCCGATGCCGCAATTCGAGATCCATGTCGCCGATAGCCGGGTGGAGCTGCTGGGCCGGATGCCCGAGGGTGCCGTCATCCATGCGGGCGCGCCGCAAGCGGCGGTCGCCGGTGCCGGGCCCAATGCCGTGCATTTCATTATGACCCACGAGCACACGCTTGATTTCGAACTGTGCCATCATGTGCTGCAGCGCCGGTTCGCCTATGCCGGGCTGATCGGATCAGCTACCAAATGGGTCCGGTTCCGCAAGCGGTTGGCGGCGCTGGGGCATGACACGGCACGGATCGACCAAATCGAATGCCCGATTGGCGATCCGGCGCTGGGCAAGCACCCGCAGCAAATCGCCATCGGGGTTGCAACGCGACTTTTGGCGGCAAAAAGCGTCCATGCGGCGCAGGAGGATGTGGCATGAGCGAACCGCTGTTGAAACTGGAAGGCCTGCGCAAGGCCTATCCGGGCGTGGTGGCCAACGACAACGTGTCGTTTCAGATCGCACCCGGCGAAGTCCACGCGCTGCTCGGCGAAAACGGCGCCGGAAAATCAACGCTGGTCAAAATGATCTACGGGCTGGTGCGCCCCGATCAGGGCAGGATGACATTCAAGGGCGAGGTTTTCGAACCGGCCACGCCGCACGCGGCGCGCGCCGCCGGTGTCGCCATGGTGTTTCAGCATTTTTCGCTTTTCGAGGCGCTGAACGTGGCCGAAAACGTGGCACTGGGCATGGAAGACCCGCCCAAGCAACGGCAACTGGCTCGCCGTATCCGCGAGGTGTCGGAAAATTACGGACTGCCTCTGGACCCGGACCGGCTGGTCGGTGATCTTTCCGCCGGTGAGAGGCAGCGGGTCGAAATTATCCGTTGCCTGCTACAGGAACCCAAGCTGTTGATCATGGACGAGCCGACGTCTGTCTTGACCCCGCAGGAGGTCGAGATTCTGTTCGAAACCCTGCGCAAGCTGCAATCGGAAGGCACCTCTATCCTTTATATCAGCCACAAGCTGGAAGAGATCAAAACGCTCTGCGACGAGGCGACAATCCTTAGACTGGGCAAGGTCGTCGGCGAATGCAATCCGCGCGAGGAAAGCGCGCGTTCGATGGCCGAGATGATGGTTGGGCAGGAGCTGCACACACCGTCTCGCGAGAGCGAGAAGCCCGGAGAGGTGATACTCGACCTGGCGGCCCTGTCGGTGGAGTCGTCGAATCCGTTCGGAACCAGCCTGCGCAATGTGCATCTGGAGGTGCGCGCGGGCGAGGTTCTGGGTATCGGCGGCGTTGCAGGCAACGGGCAGGACGAGCTTTTGGCCGCGCTTTCAGGCGAAACGCCCGCACCTTCCGACGCTGTCAAACTGAATGGGCAGGAAATCGGAAACCTGGGTCCGAACGCGCGGAGGCGGCTCGGACTGCTGGCGGCCCCCGAGGAACGGTTGGGCCATGCTGCGGCACCGGATATGTCATTGACAGAAAACGCGCTGTTAACCGGTGCGATCCGCGAAGAATTGGTCTCGGGCGGGTTTTTGAACTGGCCCAGGGCGCAGGGATTTGCCGAAAAGATCATTGCCGATTTTGACGTGCGTACACCTGGTCCGGGCAACGCTGCACGGTCTCTTTCAGGCGGAAATCTGCAGAAATTCGTGATCGGACGAGAGGTTTTGCAACGCCCTGTTTGTCTGGTGGTGAACCAGCCCACATGGGGAGTCGATGCCAGCGCGGCGGCGGATATCCGACAGGCGTTGCTTGATCTGGCCGCCGGTGGTGCGGCGGTGATCGTGATCAGCCAGGACCTGGATGAGCTGATGGAAATATCTGACCGGTTCGCAGCGTTGAACGAAGGGCGTCTGAGCGCGCCAAAGCCCGCCAAGGGTCTGACGGTCGAAGAGATCGGCCTGATGCTGGGCGGCGCGCATGACATGGAGATGGCGCATGAAGTGGCTTAATCTTTCGCCGCGCTGCGCGCGTCGTTCAGTTGGCGGTCCGCCTCGCCAATCTTTCAGATGTACTTTCAAAGAGAAGAAGAGGACGGGTCAATGATAAGGCTGGAAAAACGGCCACAGCCGTCGCGGACATGGGCCTCTGTGACACCGGTTTTGGCGGTCGTTCTGACAATGATCGCGGGTGGTATCCTTTTTGCCATACTGGGCAAGAACCCCGTCGAGGCAATCCGTACGATTTTCTGGGATCCGGTATTCGGCGAGTTCGCGTTTTATTACCGCGGTCAGTTGCTGGTGAAGGCGGGACCTCTGATTTTGATCGCCATTGGCCTCTCACTGGGATTTCGCGCCGGGATCTGGAATATCGGTGCCGAAGGCCAGTATATCGTTGGCGCTATTTTCGGTGCCGGGGTCGGGCTTGCGTTTTATCCGGCTGACTACTGGTTTATCTTCCCACTGATGGTGATCGCGGGCGCGATCGGCGGATTCCTCTGGGCGATGATCCCTGCGATCCTGAAGACGAGGTTCAACACCAACGAAATTCTGGTCTCGCTGTTGCTGGTCTATGTCGCCGAGCAATTGCTGGCCTCGATGTCGCTGGGGTTGTTGCGGAACCCGGAAGGCGCAGGGTTTCCGGGCAGTCGAAATCTCAAACAATACGAGGCCGCATCGAATTCTGAAATCATAGCCGGTACAGGCATGCATTGGGGCGTGGTCGCGGCGTTCATTGCTGTGATCCTGGCCTATATCCTGCTGAACCGGCATATGCTGGGTTTTCAGATCCGGCTGACCGGGCAAAGCCCGCGCGCGGCCCGGTTCGCCGGGGTGAAACCAAGGCTACTTGTGGTGTTCTGTCTGGGTGCCTCCGGCGCGCTGGCGGGGTTGGCAGGGATGTTCGAGGTATCCGGACCTGCAGGCCAGATCAGCATCGATTTCAACTCTGGCTATGGGTTTACTGCAATTATCGTCGCCTTCCTGGGCCGGTTGCATCCGGTCGGCATCTTGCTGGCGGGTATGCTGATGGCGTTGACATTCATCGGCGGTGAGGCGGCGCAGGCAAATCTGCAATTGCCTGCATCGGCGATTCAGGCTTTCCAGGGCATGCTGTTGTTCTTCCTGCTGGCGGTGGACGTTCTGTCCAATTACCGGATCAAAATTGGCAAAGGGGAGGCCGCCTAATGGACCTGTCTGCAATCAACCCGCTTATCCTGATCGCATCCCTTATGGTCGCGGCAACACCGATCCTGCTGGCCGCCATCGGCGAGCTGGTGGTGGAAAAATCCGGCGTGCTGAATCTCGGCGTCGAGGGCATGATGATCATCGGGGCCGTCTGCGGCTATGCGGTGGCGATCAACACCGGCAGCCCGTGGTTGGGCTTTATCGGTGCCGCCATCGGTGGCGCCGCCTTGTCAATGATCTTTGGCTTCATAACCCAATACATGATGGCGAACCAGGTGGCGACCGGGCTGGCGCTGACGCTGTTCGGACTGGGCCTGTCGGCGCTGATCGGCGAGGCCTATCTGCTGGATCGGCCGCCCTCGGTGTCGGAGCTGAACCTGGGTCCGTTGGCGGATATTCCGGTGCTGGGTCAAGTGCTGTTCCAACATGATCTGATCGTCTACATCTCGCTGGCGCTGATTGTCGGTGTCTGGGCGTTCCTGAAATATTCTCGCGCCGGACTGATCCTGCGGGCAGTTGGCGAAAGTCACGATGCGGCCCACGCGCTGGGTTACAAGGTGATCCATGTCCGCCTTATGGCGATTGCGTTCGGCGGCGCCTGTGCCGGGCTTGGCGGGGCATATCTCAGCCTGATCCGGGTGCCGCAATGGACGGAAGGAATGACCGCAGGCGCGGGCTGGATCGCATTGGCCATCGTGGTCTTTGCCAGCTGGAAGCCGATCTGGATCCTTGTCGGCGCCTATCTATTCGGCGGCGTAACTGTCCTGCAGTTGAATCTGCAGGCCGCAGGGCTGGCCGTACCGGTCGAGTACTTGTCCATGTCGCCTTATCTGATAACCATCATCGTGCTGGTTATCATGTCCTCGGGCCGAGGGCGCGCATCGCTTAATGCGCCTGCCGCCCTCGGACGAACATTCCACGCCTCATCCTAGGGGCAACACTACAAACCGCGGGCCAGGGGGGTCCGCAAGACAACAGGGAGATGTCTGCAATGCAATTTACCAAACTTCTGACAGGGGCCGTCATGGCGCTTGGTCTGGCCACCGCTGCGGTGGCGCAGGACAAGACCAAGGTCGGCTTTATCTATGTCGGCCCAATCGGCGATCTGGGATGGTCCCATGAACATGATCAAGGCCGTCTGGCGGTCGAGGCCGAATATGGCGACAAGGTCGAGACGGTGTACCAGGAAAGTGTTCCTGAAGGTGCCGATGCCGAGCGCGCGCTGACCCAGATGGCGCTGGGCGGGGCGGATCTGATCTTTACCACATCGTTCGGATACATGGACCCGACGATCAACGTGGCCGCCAAGTTCCCGAATGTGAAGTTCGAGCACGCCACCGGCTACAAACGCGCCGACAATGTGTCCACCTACTCGGCCAGGTTCTATGAGGGACGCGCGGTGATCGGGCATATCGCCGGCAAGATGACCAAGTCGAACAAGATCGGCTATATCGCTTCGTTCCCGATTCCGGAAGTTATTCGGGGCATCAACTCTGCCTACATTCACGCCAAGAAGGCCAATCCGGATGTCGAGTTTTCGGTGGTCTGGGTCTACACTTGGTTCGATCCGGCCAAAGAGGGCGACGCGGCAAAGGCACTGATCGACCAGGGCATCGATGTCATCATGCAGCACACCGACAGCACCGCGCCGCAGGCCGTGGCAAGGGACGCCGACGGTGTTTACACCTTTGGTCAGGCGTCGGACATGGCCGCCTACGCGCCAGAGCCGCGCATCAGTTCGATCATCGACAACTGGGCGCCATACTACATCGCCCGCGTTGGTGCGGTTATGGACGGCACCTGGGAAAGCGTTGACACTTGGGACGGCATCGGCCCCGGGATGGTTGAAATCGGTGAGATGTCGGATGTGATCCCGCAAGACGTTCGTGCCGAAGCTATGGCACTACATGATGCAATGGCGGCAGGAGAGTACCACCCGTTCACTGGTCCGCTAAACAAACAGGATGGCAGCGTGTGGCTGGCCGATGGTGAGGTCGCAGATGATGGCACGCTCGCCGGCATGAACTTTTATGTCGAAGGTCTGACCGGCGACGTCCCCAACTAAACCTCAGAGAACAAACATC
>CAZRLO010000152.1:0-5875 GCA_964600965.1 uncultured Rhodobacter sp. | reverse complement strand
ACACCTGCAATCCGCGCTGCAACTGCATTTGGTCAAAGTTGCCGAACGGGCCTTCGAACGAAAAGGCGAAATTGTCGATATGGCCCTCGGCTCCGCTGGCACTTGCAGCGCCAGATCCCAGACCGGTGGCGACAAATGCGGCGAGTATGGTGTGCTTGAGCATCGCGTTCATCCTGTTACGCCTTCATTCGGCCGGGGACGCATTGGCGTCCTTTGGCGGGTAATGGCCATCGAAGTCTTCCTCGATGGACGCCGGTATTGGCAACGGTTTTTCCAGAACACCCAGAAGCGGCAGGATCACCAGGAAGTAACCAAACCAATAGCTGGCCCCGATCAGCGAGATCACCGGCACCAGCCCCTGGGCGGGTTGCGAGCCGCACCATGTCAGGACCAGGAAATCGACCAGCATCAGCCAGAACCACCAGCGGAATATCGGGCGATATCGACCGGACCGTACCTTGGAGGTATCCAGCCACGGCACGAATACCAACACCACGATTGCGCCGAACATCGCAACCACGCCAAAGAATTTGGCGTCCACGATTCCGGCGGTTATCAGGCTGACAAGCTGCACCGCCCAGACGTCCGACGTGAACGCCCTGAGGATCGCAAACAGCCACAAGTAGTACCATTCCGGCACGATGTGGGTCGGCGTGGCCAGGGGGTTTGCCTCGACATAATTGTCCGGGTGATTCAGATAGTTCGGCATGAAATAGACGATCACGAAGAAAATCGTCAGCACCACGCCCAGTGCGAACAAATCCTTGACCACGAAATACGGCCAGAACGGCAGGGTGTCCTTTTCAGCCTCGGCCTTCGAGCCACGGCGGACCTCCACCCCGGTCGGATTGCCGTTGCCGGTGGTGTGGAACGCCCAGATATGCAGGATCACCAGCGCCGCAAGAACGAATGGCAGCAGGTAATGCAGGCTGAAAAATCGGTTCAGCGTCGCATTGTCAACCGCCGGCCCGCCCAATATCCAGGTCTGGATCGTTTCGCCGATCCCCGGAATGGCACCGAAAAAGCCGGAAATGACCGTCGCGCCCCAGAACGACATCTGACCCCAGACCAATGCATAACCCAGAAATCCGGTTGCCATCATCGCCAGGTAGATCAGCATCCCCAAAATCCACACGACTTCGCGCGGGGCCTTGTACGAACCGTAATATAGCCCGCGGAAGATATGCGCGTACACTGCCACAAAGAACAGCGACGCCCCGTTGGCGTGCAAATATCGCAGCGCCCAACCGCCATTCACGTCCCGCATGATGTGTTCGATACTGTCAAACGCCATATCGACATGCGGCGTATAATGCATCGCCAGAACAATCCCCGTGGCGATCTGAAGGACCAGGCAGAATGCCAGCACGATGCCCCAGATCCACATCCAGTTCAGGTTCTTCGGGGTCGGAATCATCAGCGTGTCATAAGCCAGGCTGACGATCGGCAACCGTTCGTGCAGCCACTTTTCAATCCCTGTCTTGGGTTCGTAATGATCGTGCGGAATACCGGCCATTTCGTGCCTCCCTTAACCGAGTTTGATCGTGTTTTCGTCGAGCCATGCGGTCAACGGAACATCAAGGTTTCGCGGCGCCGGACCCTTGCGAATTCGCCCCGCGGTGTCGTAGTGCGAACCGTGACACGGGCAGAACCAGCCGCCGAAATCACCGGCGCCATTGCCCAGCGGCACACAGCCCAAATGGGTGCACACGCCGATCATCACCAGCCACTCGCCGCTTTCATCCATGGTGCGGTTCCGGTCGGAAGCATCGGTCCCCGGTGCGTTGGCGTTGCGCGAGCTATCGTCCGGCAGATCGTCCAGCGGCGTGGCGCGGGCCGCCTGGATTTCACCCTCGGTGCGGCGACGCAGGAAAACCGGCTTGCCGCGCCATTTTACCGTTAGCTGGGTGCCGGGTTCGACGCCCTCGACCGCCACCTCGATCGAGGCGAGCGCACGGACGTCGGCGCTTGGATTCATCTGATTGACCAGCGGCCATATCGCGGCGCCCCCGGCAACCGCGCCGGTTGCAGCGGTGGCGACGTAAAGAAAGTCCCGGCGGGTTCCTGCATTTTCATCGGCGTGAGACACGGGCTTTTCTCCTTGGCCAGGCCTGGTTTCAGGCCAAAAAACGGATACCCCCAACTTGCATCGGGAAGTTCCCGCCGGTTACTACAGGCAGATGCGAAAAACGTCCAGCGGACAATCGGGCGCACGGGCAGAAGGGATTGGCAAAAGCGATGCGGCTTGCGGTGTATCAGCCGGACATCGCCCCGAATCTGGGCGCGATGATCCGCATCTGCGCCTGTCTTGGCGTCGGATTGGATGTAATCGAACCCTGCGGATTTCCGATGTCTGACAAAGCGTTGCGCCGCGCGGCGATGGATTACACGTCGCTTGCCGACATTCTGCGCCACGATTCGTGGGAAAGTTTCCGGTCGATCCGCGCGCAACCCCGCCTGGTTCTGCTGACGACCACGGCGGAAATGTCGCACAGCGCGTTCCGTTTCCGGGCGGATGATACGCTGGTCGTCGGGCGCGAAAGCGCCGGAGTTCCGCCCGAGGTTCGCGCGGCTTGCCCCCATCATGTCCGGATCGCCATGCCGGGCGGCGGGCGCAGCCTGAATGTTGCCGTGGCCGCCGGAATAGCGCTGGCCGAAGCCCAGCGCCAAACCGGCGAATGCGCGTGAACATCGCGTTGAAATGGCGAATACGCATGGTATTCGTCGCGCTGATCCTGACGCTGGTCGTTGCGGAAAAGCAGATCGAAAGGCTGGGCGACGCTTATCAGATCGCGCTGCCGGTGATCGGGCTGGGCTGCTCGCTGACGAACGGGACGGCGGTCGATTTCGCGCTCCGCTATGGGGTGCAGTTGACAGCGGTGCATTCCGGCAAATGGGCTCTTGGAAAACGGACCATCAATCAGCGCCCGCGCGGCGGGTTCCACGGCATGCCGTCGGGCCACACGGCCACGGCATTTCTGGGGGCCAGCAAAATCGCGCGGGATTGTGTGGGCCGCAATCCGGTGGTCAGGGCGACGGTCTGGGCATTTGCCGGCTTTGTCGGCGCGTCCCGGGTAAGCGTGGGGGCGCACACGATCTGGCAGGTACTGATCGGCGCCCTTGTCGGGGTGGTTTGTGACCGGGCATTTCGCGGCGCCCTGTCGCGCGTTCGGCAACTTCGCAAAGGTCGGAGGCGCGACTGAACCGGTTGCCTATTCGGTCGGCACCGTCGCCCGCATATGTTCGCGGGCCGCGAAATCGTTCTCCCACGCCGCCAACCGTGGCCGGTTCTCGCGCCAGGCGCGCGCGCCGTGGCGAAAGTCGAGATAGGAAAGGGCGCATCCCACTGCGACATGCCCCATGTCCAGCGGGCCCTTAAGGTGGTCGGATCGATCGGATTCCAGCACGTCGAGGGCACGCTCGACTTTGGACCACTGCCCGTCGATCCACGATTGCAGCACCTGTTCCGGCGCCCGAAGCCGGGTTTCATAGACCATCAGAATTGCGGCGTCGGCGATGCCGTCGGCCAGCGCCTCAAGCGTCAGCGTGTCCCAAAGCCGGGGCGGCGACGGATACAATCCCGCCGCGAAATGGGCGTCCAGAAACCGGCAAATGACCCGGCTGTCAAACAGCGCCGCCCCGTCATCGCGGACCAGAACCGGAATTTTTCCCAGCGGGTTATGCGCCGTCGGCATGGTTCCGGGGTTCACCGGAGTACCTGATGCACCCATCAGCTCTATCTCGTCGAGATGTCCGGATTCGCGCAGCAATACCAGCGCTTTACGCGCAAATATCGACGTTGGGGAATAGAAAAGCTGCACCGCTCAGACCCTTCGAAACCGGACACGTCCAAGCGAAGCAAAGTCCACATCCAACCCCGGTCCGGCCCGGCCAAAGCGCACCACACGCCGCCAGCGTGCCTGTAGGTTGATCTGCTGCCGGTCGCGCGCATGGCTGACACCCAGCCCGTCGTCCACGCGGTCCAGCGCATCTTCGTTCGCCTGATGCGTTGGCGCAGGCCCGATCCGCCGGGCGGCGGAATAGACCACCAGCGCCAGACCACCGTACCGGAAAGCGGCAAAGGCAATCGGGGCAATGGGCAGGGGCATGGCGGGTCTCCTTTCCCCGATAGTTAGGGATTTCAGCCGGTGCTTGCAATCGTTGTCGCGATTTTGCGCGCAAGGGAGGCGCTGGCGATCGACCCCGATTGGCCTTGACCGAAAACGATCGACAATGCCAGCGCACGCGACCCCGTCCACCGTGCAGCGCGCGGCACCGGCGCATTTCCAGAAAGCCGTCCCCAGGCAACGGTTCGCTGGTGCATGATGGCGTGCACCGGTCGGATTTTTCCCGGACCGGTGCCATTTTCTCTTGTTCAAACATTCACCGCCCTGATAGACCCGCGAGCGGAGCTGTGGCCGAGTGGTCGAAGGCGCTCCCCTGCTAAGGGAGTAAACGGGGAACCGTTTCGAGGGTTCGAATCCCTTCGGCTCCGCCACTACACTCACTTAAATATTTGTAAATAATGTGTTTTTTGAGAAAATTGAAAAAGTGTTCCCACACTTGTTCCCACATTAGAAACCCGCGCTGTGAGGCCTTAGTCGTCTATCAAGTCAATGCGTGACTCGCCCGTAATCAGCTCTCGCATTCTGTCCCGGTCGATTTGACCGTAACTGCGCAAAGTGGTCAGGACATCGGTGTGACCGAGATTCTGTGAGGTGGCGACCAGTTCGGCAACCGATTTGCAATTTCTTGCAGCGTGGCGCGCCAGCATGTGACGGAATGCGTGTGGACCGAATGCGGCGAGGTTCGCCGCAGTAAATGCTCCGTTGACGATCTTTCGCACCGGTTCGGTGGTTTTCCATGGACGGCGTTCAAAGCCATCTGCCCGGAAGCCAGTCGTCGCCGTCGCCTTCAACGAGGTTGCAGGGAACAGCGGATCGTCAGCACCGTAAAGCTCGACCTCATCCAGATGCTTGAGCCAATCAGCCAGCATCTCTTCCGCTTCATAGGTGATGACCACGTCTCGGCCATCGGCCTTGCCGAGGAAATGGCCATGCAGCGCCCCTGCGGCGGCGGCCTCGATATCCTCGGGCTTGGCCCTGACGGTCTTCTTGATCACCTCGCGGGCCTCGAGGTCGCGCCAGCCAAGGCGAAGCTGGATCAGTTTCTTTTCAGCCGCCGTCAGCCTGATACCGTGTTCCTTGGCAGCGGCATCGAAGTCCCGCCGGAAGGTGTTGAAATCGGGGAATTCCTCATCGCCCATGACCTGCCACAGCGCGCGGGCGGCTTCGAGCAGTTTTCGATCACGCGCCCAAGTGGCTGGATCAAGCAGCTTCTTGCGGCGTTTTTCGGGGATGGACGGGCGTTTGGCTTCGCCTTCAGCCCCATCTTCCTCATCATCATCGCCAACAAGCCAGGCCTCGATTTCCTTCCTGATCTTGTGGAAATCTTCATAGAGGCGCGTGCCGAATTCGGAGTAGATCGCTTTTCGCAATTCCTCGTCACCGGTAGCGTTGCGCAGAGAATCCACGGCCTCGCGGGTGAAGCGGGCGCGCAGCCGCAAGGGGCGGTCCACAGTGATTTTCCAATAGCCGAAGGCGGCATTCGGGAAGACCCTGGAACCGGCGTCGGCCCCTCAAGTTCAAAGGGCTCGGTGTTTTCCATCACCGTCATTTCGGTATCGGGATCCAGCACCTGAATTCCGCCTTCGGCCGATTGAATCCTGGGTGTTTCTGCCTTTGGATCAAGATAGGTTATGTAGAATTTTTTCAGGTAGCCTTCCTGTTTCCAACTTACCGGCACCGCATTTCGAAAGGAAACGCAAGAGTTTTGGGGGCACTCTACGGCACCTCCCTTGCCATCCAGCATCCTG
>CAZRLO010000151.1:0-5876 GCA_964600965.1 uncultured Rhodobacter sp. | reverse complement strand
CAATTTTGCACGTGGGCGGGATGATGCGGTTCCCGAATATTGCCCGCACTCGCCAGCCGATTTTCCGGCAATAGCGCCCGGATAACGTGAACCGAATATCGCAACGTGCACTCATGCATGAGACCGGCCCCCGGGCCCGGCCGCGCCGCCGCGCGAACGGTCCACGTGCATCCACACCATCGGTGCGTTTCCCGCTTCATCTGCCACGGGCCCCGCGGGATTTGCATTTGACTGCTTGTTTCGCCGTTCGACCCATGGCGCTTGTCGGGCCATGCTATTGGGATGATCGGCAGAAAATGCCGCGCGATTTTCCACGGATTCCCGGATTCCCGCGATAGATTCTGCGAAAACCTGCCCGGTATCTGGGGTCGCGATCCCGGAACAGGGCCGCCTAGAGCCGTTCGAGCGCCAGCGCGATGCCTTGTCCGCCGCCGATACACATTGTCACCAGCGCGCGGCGACCATCGGTGCGTTCCAATTCGGACAGCGCCTTGATGGCAATGATCGCCCCGGTCGCCGCAACCGGATGGCCCAGTGCAATCGCGCCACCGTTCGGGTTGACCTTTGCCGGATCAAGCCCAAGCGCCTTGTTGACCGCCAGCGCCTGTGCGGCAAAGGCCTCGTTTGATTCGATCACATCGAAATCAGAGATTTCCAGCCCGGTTTTCCCGAGCAGGTTCCGCACGGCAGGCACCGGGCCAATCCCCATCACTTCGGGTCGCACGCCGGCATGCGCATACCCAACCAGTCGCGCGCGCGGTTTCAGCCCCGCTTTTTCGGCGGCAGCCGCTGTTGCAAGCACCAGCGCCCCGGCGCCATCGTTGATGCCGCTGGCATTGCCGGCGGTGACCGTCCCGTCTTTCTGAAACACGGGCCGCAGACCCGCCAACGCGTCGGGCGTCGTGCGCTTGGGGTGTTCGTCGGTCTCAAAATTGATCATGTCGCGCCGCACCCTGATTTCAATCGGCGCGATCTGATCGTAAAACCGCCCGCCGGCAATTGCCGCCGCCGCCCGTTTCTGGCTTTCCAGCGCGAACGCGTCCTGAGCCTGCCTCGAGATGTCATGCTCTGCCGCGACGTTTTCGGCCGTAACGCCCATATGTCCCGTGCCGAACGGGCAGTTGAGCGCGCCCAGCATCATGTCACCCGCAGCCGCATCCCCCATTTTCTGGCCCCAGCGGGCCTGGGGCACGATATAGGGCGAACGCGACATGCATTCGGCCCCGCCCGCCAGGCCGAATTCGGCATCCCCCTGCATCAGCGCCTGCGCTACCGACACGATGGCCTGCGCGCCCGACCCGCACAGGCGGTTCACGTTCATCGCGGGCGTGGTTTCCGGAATACCCGCCGCCATCGCGGCGACGCGGCTCAGATACATGTCGCGTGGTTCGGTATTGATCACGTGGCCAAAAACGACGTGGCCGATCTGGTCGCCCTCGACCCCGGCGCGCGCCATTGCATGGCGGGTCACATGTGCGCCAAGATCGATGGGCGGCGTTCCTGCCAGCGCGCCGCCAAAGGTGCCGATGGCGGTGCGTGCGCCATCAAGAATTACGATATCGGTCATTTTTCTTCCTTCAGGGTTTGTGGTGATCAGGATGCGCTGCGGCGATTGCGGGGATCGATTCCAGTGATGTCGTGATCCGGGTGATCTGCGGATACGGCGACAAGTCGATCTGCCAGCGGTGCGCGTTATAGATTTGTGGGACCAGACAGATATCGGCAATCGAAACGCCGTCGCCGTTGCAGAACCGCCCGGTTGCCTGCTGACCCAGCATCGTCTCAAAAGCCGCCAACCCGCGTGGAATGAATTGCTGCATCCAGTCCTGCATGGACAGATTTTCCCCCGAATTTCCGGTCGCAAATCGCGCCACCGACAGGTTGCAGACCGGATGGATCTCCATCGCAATGGCGCAGGCCAGCGCCCGCACCTTTGCCCGATCCTGCGGTTTTGCCGGCAGCCATCCGGCGTTTCGGGTTTCGTCCAGATATTCCAGGATCGCCAGCGATTGCGTCAGGACATGTCCGTCGATTTCCAGTGTCGGAACCAAACCTTGCGGATTTCGTGCCAGATTGGCGCGGCCCCGATGCTCTCCGTTCACCAGATCGACCGGAACGACGGAATGCCGGATCTCCAGAATGTTCAACGCAATCCGCACCCGATATGCCGCCGACGAGCGCCAGTAGTCATAGAGCACCACGCTCATTTGCACCGTTCCATCATTGTTTTCAGCAAACGCACGAAAATCTGCCGGTCTCCGGGGCTGACCCATTCCAGCATTTCCGCCTGAAATTCAGTGCCGACGGGCGCGATCTCGGCAACCATCGCCCAGCCCTTTTTCGTCAGCGACAATTCAACCAGCCGCCGGTCGCCCGGGTTGACGTTTTTGGAGACATATCCGGCGGCCACCAGACGCGCCGCCGCCCGGCTGGCCCGGGATTTGTCCATTTCGACCTGTTTGTAAATCTCGCGGATCGAGACCTTTTCTGCCTGCGACAAATGCGCGACCACCCGCCATTCCGCGACGGAAATATCGAACTTCGCCTGATACCGACGCGAGAACTGGTCGCTGGTCCGGTTGGCGAGAACGGCCAGTTGGTAGGGCAGAAAATCTTCGAGCGCGAATCTGGTCAAGCCGTCAGCTTTCATTGCGTTTGATATGATCCCGATATGCGCATGGAATGTGCCCGGTTTCAAGCGGCGACCAGACAAGGGCGATATCGAACCACGCGGCTTGACTTCGTTGCATTTGCAACGATATAATCGACCGATATCATCCCAACCGGTTCTCAACGGAGAATGACATGAACAAGCCGACCGCGCCGCACCGCATGGTGCAGGCCGCAACCGCCCATGGCACCACTGCGGGTTACATGTCCGGTTTCGGCAACGATTTCGAGACCGAAGCGCTGCCGGGCGCGTTGCCGCAAGGCAGGAATAGCCCACAGAAATGCAATTACGGCCTTTACGGCGAACAGCTTTCCGGCACCGCCTTTACGGCGCCCAGCCATCAGAACGAGCGGACGTGGTGTTACCGTATCCGCCCGTCGGTCAAGCATTCGCATCGCTACCACAAGATCGACATGCCGTACTGGAAAAGCGCGCCGAACGTTGACCCCGACGTGATCTCGCTGGGGCAATACCGCTGGGATCCGGTGCCGCATGACGATCAGGCTCTGACCTTCATCACCGGGATGCGCACGATGACCAGCGCGGGCGATGTCAACACCCAGGTGGGCATGGCGACGCATATCTATCTGGCGACGGTGTCAATGGAGGACGAATATTTCTATTCCGCCGACAGCGAACTCCTGGTCGTCCCGCAAGAAGGCCACCTGCGCTTTTGTACCGAACTTGGCATCATCGACCTTGCACCCAAGGAAATCGCCCTCATTCCGCGCGGGTTGCTTTACCGAGTCGAGGTGCCGGAAGGCCCGGCGCGCGGGTTCGTGTGCGAAAACTACGGACAGAAATTCGAGCTTCCGGGGCGCGGCCCCATCGGCGCGAACTGCATGGCCAACCGGCGCGACTTCAAGACCCCCGCGGCCGCGTTCGAGGACCGCGAAGTGCCGAGCCGGATCATCATCAAATGGTGCGGGCAGTTTCACGAAACCCGCATTGGCCACTCGCCGCTGGATGTGGTCGCGTGGCACGGAAACTATGCGCCGGTCAAATACGACCTGACAACCTATTGCCCGGTCGGCGCCGTTTTGTTCGACCACCCGGACCCGTCGATCTTTACCGTGCTGAGCGCACCCTCGGGCGTGCCCGGCACCGCCAACATCGATTTTGTGCTGTTTCGCGAACGCTGGTTGGTGGCCGAGGAAACGTTCCGCCCGCCATGGTATCACAAGAACATCATGTCCGAATTGATGGGCAACATTTATGGCCAATATGACGCCAAGCCAAAGGGGTTCGTGCCGGGTGGGTTGAGCTTGCATAACATGATGCTGCCACATGGCCCTGACCGCACCGCTTTTGAGGGCGCATCGAACGCCGATCTTGGGGCCGAAAAGCTGGACAATACGATGAGCTTCATGTTCGAAACGCGATTTCCGCAACACCTGACGGCCTTTGCCGCCAAAGAGGCGCCTTTACAGGACGATTACATCGATTGCTGGGCGTCGCTGGAAAAGAAATTCGACGGAACCCCCGGAACGAAATGAAATCGATGGTGCGTGGGAACCGCGCACCCTACGCAAAGGTGCATTCCTTGTTCGCACCGTCACCCAAAGGACCACCCGATGCCTCTGATCACTTCCTGGGTCACAAGCGCGAATTCGGCTGACACCCATTTTCCGCTCAACAACCTGCCTTACGGGGTGTTTTCAACCGGCGAAGAGGCCCGCTGCGGAGTGGCGATTGGCGACATGATCCTGGATGTCAGCCTGCTGGAAGAGGAGGGCCTGATCGTCATCGGCGACGACCCGGTCCTGGACCTGCCGTTCTGGAATGAATTCATGGAACTCGGCCCGAATGCCTGGGCGGATTTGCGCGCGCGCCTGACCGACCTGCTGGCGACGGACGGTGACGATGCACTGCGCGGCAATTCCAGCCTTCAATCCCGCGCGCTGATCGCGCAGAAGAATGCGGAAATGCACCTGCCATTCGTGGTTTGCGAGTACACCGACTTCTATGCAGGCTGGCACCACGCGACCAATGTCGGCACCATGTTTCGCGGGGCCGAGAATGCGCTGCCGCCGAACTGGCTGCATATCCCGATCGGTTATAACGGCCGCGCATCGACCGTCGTGGTCAGTGGAACCGATGTAACCCGCCCGCTGGGGCAACTGAAACCCCCCGGCGCCGACACACCCCATTTCGGCCCGTGCAAACGGCTGGATATCGAGCTGGAAATGGGGGCAATCGTCGGCACCGGATCGACAATGGGCCAGCCCGTCACCGTGGCCGAGGCCGACGCGATGATCTTCGGCTATGTCATCCTGAACGACTGGTCGGCGCGGGATGTTCAGGCATGGGAATACCAGCCTCTGGGGCCGTTCCAGGCCAAGGCATTCGCCACTTCGATCAGCCCGTGGATCGTCACCAGGGCGGCGCTGGAGCCGTTTCGTACATCGACGCCCGCGCGCGAAACAGCGCTGTTGCCGTATCTTCGCGAACCCGGGCCGATGCTCTACGATATCGAACTGGAATTCGCGCTGCGTCCCGAAGGCGCCGAAAAGACCAGCGTTCTGAGCCGCACCAACTACAACGAAATGTACTATTCCGCCGCCCAGCAATTGTGTCATCACGCCAGCAGCGGCTGCGAGATGAACACGGGCGACCTTTTGGGATCGGGCACGATCTCGGGCCCCGAAAAACACCAGCGCGGCAGTCTGCTGGAACTTAGCTGGGGCGGCAAAGAGCCGGTCACGCTCGACACCGGCGCGAAACGCTCGTTTCTGGAAGACGGCGACACCGCGACGCTGACCGGATATTCGCAAGGCGACGGGTATCGGATCGGATTTGGCGAGGTTTCGGCGAAAATCCGACCCAGTGTTGCCGACCCGTTTGCTCGCTGAAATTCTTTTTGGAAATAAAACTCCCGCCGGAGGCTTCCGGCGCAAAGTCGGGCGCAAACACAGGAAAAGGAAAAACCGTGGCCAAAGCATTCGCATCGCAAGGCGACCTCAGCGAAAAGAAGATCAGCTTCACCGAGGTGGGCGACGGCCTTTACGCCTTTACCGCCGAGGGCGATCCGAATTCGGGCGTGATCATCGGCGACGACAGCGTGATGATCATCGAAGCGCAGGCCACCCCGCGTCTGGCGCAAAAGGTCATCGATTGTGTGCGCCGCGTTACCGACAAGCCGATCAGCCACGTCGTTCTGACCCACTACCATGCCGTCCGGGTGCTGGGCGCGAGCGCGTTCAAC
>CAZRLO010000150.1:0-5884 GCA_964600965.1 uncultured Rhodobacter sp. | reverse complement strand
TTACAGGAAAAAATCCATTTCAAGCGATAGGTAATGTATTTGGAATGGGAAAATAATGTCTAGAATATTAAAAAGACCGATGTTTAGAAAAGGTGGCTTGTCACAAGAGACGGGTATTCTATCTGGATTAGATCGAAAAGGATATGCTGGTGGTGGAAACATCGGCGGTGGAAAATTTTCTGGAACTCCAATGGGAAGTAGAACAGGTTTTCAACAATTAACTTTTACAGGTATGTCAGGAGCGCAAGTTCCAGCTTTATACAATCCTCCTAAAATTGATCTTATGCAGAAATTAGGCAGAGCTTATAGAAGTTTAATCGGAACAAAAGGTAGTGGTATAAAAAGCAGAATAGGAAGTGGAATAAGTTCTTTATACAATAGAATTCCACAAACTGGTCTTATATCTAAATTTCCAGCGGCAACAGGTACAGCAGCAACTGTAGGTCCTCTTGCAGCTTATGTTTACGGAGCAAACAAATTACAAGAAAGTCTTCCCGAACAACTTCAAGGGGAAGGTGGTTTATATGATACAATAGGTTTTAGTGCAGGTCCAATGGGCGCTGGAGCTGGTATTCCTCCAGAAGTTGATGAAATTTTAAGAGGCAAAGAAATTAATATTCAAGGTGAACCTTTAACACCTGAAAAAGATGAAAAAGATGAAAAAGAAGAAAAAGTAAAAAACGATTTAGATAAAGAACAACCAAAATTAAAATCAGATATTGAAACTATTTATGGAGATTTATTGCCTATGATTGAAAAAGAATTAGGCGCAGATCCCGATGATACAAAAAGACAACTTTATGTACAACTTGCACAAGCAGGAGCTAATTTATTAGCACAACCTGGTGGGGATTTAGTTGGAGCTATTGGTAAAGCAACTAAAGATCCAATAAGTAATGTAGGTAAAGTATTAGATAAAGAATCTGCAACAGATAGAGAAGCTAAATTATTAGCATTTAAATTAGCTGCAGATAGAGCAGCTCCAGGAGAAATGGGTAAACTTATTCAAGATCTTAAAAAAGAAAATTTTACACAATCAGAAATAAATACAATCATACAAAACAGACAACCAGGATCTGGTTATAGATCTCAAACAGAGTTAGCAGAAATACAAGCATTACAAGAAGAATTAACTAATGAATTTTCTAAAGTTACTAAAAATAAAGACGTGCCTCTACAAACAGCTAAAGATTTAAAATTTGCACAAGATAATTTTGGGTTTGCAGTAACTGATTTTAAACCTCTTCCTGCAAAAGAAAAAAGAGTAGTTGGTGAATATTATTTTGATCCTAAATCAAGAAAAATAGGAAGATTAAACAAGGATAAAACAAAATTGATTCGTCCGAATGAAGTAGGTTTTATGGATCAACCTGAACAAGAATAGGAGGTTAAATGGCCTATCAAATAGATGATTTATCTGAAGATTCAACAAAAGATGAAGATGAAGAAGTAGGTCTTGTTACTTCTGCTTTGGCTGGTATCTATACAGGGCTTTGGAATGTTCCTAAAGGTTTTGTATCATTAGCTGCTGAACTCGTTGATTTAGGTTTAGATACCAATACTGCAGCATCCACTGAAAAATTTTTTGATGATCTTAACCCCTTTGATGATGAAGCGGAAGCAAGAGCTAGTGGTAGAATTACACGAGCTTTAGCACAAATTGCACCTATTGGTGTATATGGTTTTTTAAAAGGTGCTAAATATGGTAGTCAAGTTGCAAATAAATTACTTACAAGACAAAAAGATATTGTTAGAAAATATGGTAAATCTGCAATAAGGGGAATAGATGAAACTGCTTTAGTAGCAAAAGATTTAGCTAAGAGAAGTCTTGCAGCTAAAAAAGCAGGAAGATCCTTTAGTTTGGCAAATTTTGGAAGAAAGATATCAAAAACAGGTTTTGGAGTTGTAGGAGGAGGTATTGGTGAAGCTATTGTAGCTGATGAAGAAATAGGAACATTAGCAGATATGTTAAAAGGTACATCTTTAGAAGGTGCGGCTCTTACCATGATGGATCGAGAAACTAAAGAAGGTAGATCCGATGCGTATAGAAGATTAATGAATCGAATTAAATTTGGGACAGAAGGTGCCTTATTTAATTTAGGTATTATTGGCGCGGGTAAGGGAATTAAAAGATTAAGAACTCCATCTAAAGAACCTTTAATGGCATACGATGACAATCCTATTATTAGAACCTTGCAAAAATATGTTCAATTTGGTTTAAAACCTGAGGGTGTAGGAACTAAAGGTATATTAGAGGGAGGACAAAAAGCAATAGATGAAGTATCTGCTGTTAGCTTTAAAGCTATCGAAGAAGGTAAGGATTTAATTAAAAGTATAGAAAAAGATCTTTTTCCAGCTATAGAAAAAACTTTTTTTCAAAAAACAGGGAAAGCAATGACTACGGCAGAAAAACAATCTAGGCGTCTTAAAATAATGGAAGATATAACAGCGACAATGCGTGTTCAAAATCCTGATGGATCTAGATTACTTGTTGAAGGAACAGATATTCCAGCCGATTTATTTAAAAGACCTGGAACTAAAAAAGCTGTAGAAAAAATATTAGGTAAAAAAAGTGAATTAGTTAAAAAAGCAGACAGAAGAAAATTAAGAGAGCTAGAAGATAAATTGTTTTCTCTAACTGCACAAAGAAAAACTTTATTTAATCAAGGAGATTCTTTTAAACAAACTAATCCTGAAGCCATTGCAATGAGACCTGATTTAGTAAAAAACAGAAAACAAATAGTAGATACTTTAAAAGAAATAAAAGATTCTAAAAAAGCTATTCAATCTATTAAAGATTTACAAAGAAGAGGAGGCGCTATATTTAAAATATCTAATTATGATTTAGATAAATCTCCTCAAATTAGATCTTTAAAAAAATTATTAAGTGATGATCCAAAAAAAGCAGATGAAATATTTCAGCCTGTGGATAAAATAATAAAAAGTTTTAGAGCGGGTTCTGACAATATGTCTTATAGATTTTTAGATAATTCAATGCCTGATGAATTAGCAGGAGCTATTAATTCAGGAATAGGTAATTATTTAACTACTGCTCATAGATTATGGGAACAAGGAGGTCTTCTTAGTAAATTTAAACCTACAGCGCAAGATAGAGCTAAGTCCATAGCAAAAAGGTATGATCAATTATTAAAAAACCCTGACAATAAAAATAAGTTAAAACAAACTTTACAAATAAAAGCAGCAAAAGATGTAGATGATTTTCTTAAATATAAGGGATTAGATAATCCCTCTGATCAAAGACTATTAAAAAAAAATAGAGGTGAAGAATATAAAAGTAATTTAACTAAACAAGAAGATGAAGGACTTAAAATAGATACAAGTGTTTTAAAACCTAGAGTATTAGAAGAATATCAAAAAATAGCAGCAGGTGAAATTAAAGATCCTACTTATTTGTTTTGGTTAAATTCTACTAAAGTTGCTAATTTAAATGCTAATACAAAATTTTTGAATAACATGTATGATATAATGTCTACAGGTAAAGGGTCTAATAAATTAATGTGGACAGAAGAGGAACTTTTAAAACACCCTGTCTATAAAAGTCAAATTAATAATGTTAATAAATTTAAAAAAGTAGTAACGGGAGAAGGAGTAGAAGGATTATCTCCTTTAGACGGTCTTTATCTTAGAGCGCCAACATACGACTCAATTTTTAAAGTTAGTGATAATTTGTTAAAAGATGATCACATTGTATCTCAATTATATAGATATGGAGTGTTAGCTCCCAAAGGTGTTTCTCAGGTATCAAAAACTATTTTAAGTGCATTAACACATGCAAGAAATTTTATTAGCGCTGGAGCTTTTGCAGCCGCTAACGGAATTCTTTTACCGGGAGATGGTAACTATACTAGTTTATTTTCTAAATCAGGGCTGATAAAAGAAGGGGATAAATCTTTAGTGGGATTAGCTAAAGATATAACTTGGAACAGAGTTACAGGTAGAATACCTGAAGGTAGTAGAGACGTATATGAAAGAGCAATGAAAGTTGGAGTTCTTGGAACTCAAGTAGAAGCTAATATTATGAAAAGAAATATAGCTCCTATTATTGGAGACCCTAACCAAGCATCCGCCGATGTTTTAGGTAGAATATTGGATCAAAACAAATTTCAAAAAACTGTTAGAAGATCAAAAGAAGTATATGGAAAAATACAAGATGCTTACGTTGCTGAAGATGATTTTTGGAAATTTTTAACATGGGGAGTTGAAAGAAACAGACATGCAGGAGTGTTAGAAAACTATGGAGTTAGTAAAGAAAACTTTAATAAAATTTTAAAAGGAGACAAGCAAACTTTAGCAGGTCTTGTCGATGCCACAGGAAAAAACAGAGGAGCACAACTTCAAAATTTTTTAAGAAAATCTGTTGTTAGAAACTACGAACCAACAACAAATCAATTTTTAGGAACTTTCGATGATATGTTGGATGAGATAGCAGGAAACATTGTTAGAAACAATGTTCCTAACTACGCTTATATAGGTAGAACAGGTCAAGCGTTAAGAATGTCTCCTTTTGGAAATTTCATAGCTTTTCCTCTTGAAGTTATAAGAACAGGAAACAACGTATATGAACAATCTATTAAGGAAATAAAAAGTGGTATACCTGAATTAGCTCAAATAGGTTGGAAAAGATTATTTAGTTTTGCATCAACAACAGCAGCTCTTCCTTATGCAGCTTCTGCATGGTTTAAAAATAAACATGGTGTTGATGAAGAAGAAATGCAAGCGCTTAGAAGATATGTTCCTCCTTGGTCAAAAAATTCTACTCTTTTACCAATGGGTAGAGATGAAAATGGTTACTTAAAATATGTAGATTTTAGTTATGGAAATGCCTACGATGTTTTAATTAGGCCTTTTAATGCTATTATGAATGAATTTGCAAACGGAGATGCTACCGAAAGATCTTTAATGGCGGCTTTAGGAAAAGGAACAGCAGATGCTTTTATGGAAATTAGTGATCCTTTTGTTTCTGAATCTATTTTTACGGAAGCTTTTTTTGATTCTTCTATTAGAAGAGGAAGAGGATTACAAGGAAAACAAATTTGGAATGAAGCTGACGATGCTTTTGTTAAAATAGCTAAAGGAGCTTCTCATGTAGCAAGTGTTTTTAAACCAGGATCAATAGATCAATTTAGAAGAATATCGGATGCTGCTACAGGTAAAGCAGATAAATATGGTAGAATATTTAATTTTGAAGATGAAATGAAAGGTTTAGCAGGGTTTAGAATTTTACAATCAGATCCTGAAAGAGGTTTGATATATAAAACAACTCAATTTGCAAAAAATTTAAAAAACGCCGAAAATTTATTTACATCTCCTTTACTAAAAGGAGGAAGAGTTACTCCAGAAGAAATATTAAAGAGATACAAGTATTCTGAGCAGAGAAGATTTGAAACTTTAAAAGAAATGTACAAAGACATTCAAGCAGGAAAAACATTAGGTATAGGTAATACAACAATAAAAAATAAAGTTAAAAGAAGAGGAATAAGTAATGTTTTATATGAAGAGTTAATGAGAGGAAGATATTCTCCTAAAGAACCTAGTCTTTTTTTTCAACAAAGAATTAAAGAAATAAATAGGCAATTAAATGTTGATGAAGATTTAGATATTACAAATCCTTATCTAGAAGCTAGACCCTATATTAATGAAATTATAAGACAAAACAGAAGATTAGATTTATTAGAAGATGAGTTAAATATACCAGAAATTGAAGAGCAAGAACAAAATGTAGAACAAACTCTTGAACCTCAGTCATTGTCTCCAACTCCAGCCGTAAATGCAAACGCCATACAAGATATGAGAGTCAATGCTAATGTAATGCAAACAGGGTTGACAGCGACGGAGCAAGCTTTATTATCACCTGAAGAACAAG
>CAZRLO010000149.1:2437-5934 GCA_964600965.1 uncultured Rhodobacter sp. | reverse complement strand
GCGCGACCATCGCGGTTACGGCGGATGCTGATCGCATGAACGAACTGACGCAAGTCCTTGAAGGCACAGGCATCATTGCGGCGGCGGGATCCGACGCAATCGCCGAAGCCGCCGCGCGGCCGACCGATTGGGCCATGTCGGCCATCGGCGGTTGTGCCGGGCTCGCGCCGGGGCTGATCACGCTGGCGCATGGCGGCGTTCTGGCGCTGGCCAACAAGGAAAGCATGGTCGCCGCCGGGCCGCTGATGCTGGAAACCGCACGACATCGGGGTGCCACCATACTGCCGGTCGACAGCGAGCATTCGGCGATCTTTCAGGCCTTGCAGGGCGAGGACATCGCCAAAGTAAGCCGCCTGATCCTTACTGCATCGGGCGGTCCGTTCCGCGAATGGCCGCTTGAAAAGATGCGCAAAGCGACGCCGGAACAGGCCGTGGCACATCCCAACTGGAACATGGGTTCCATGATTTCGGTCGACAGTGCCAGTATGTTCAACAAGGCGCTGGAAATGATTGAAGCGAAAGAGCTTTATCAGGTCGCGCCCGAAAAGATCGAGGTGGTGATCCACCCGCAATCCATCGTGCATTCGCTGGTGGAGTTCGTCGACGGTTCCAACATCGCACATCTCAGCAACCCGGATATGCGGTTTGCGATCGGTTATGCGCTGAATTGGCCCGAGCGGCGCAAACTGCCGGTTGCGCCGCTGGATTTGCCGGCGCTGGGCACGCTCGAATTTTCCGCCCCCGACGAGACGCGCTTCCCGGCGCTGGCGCTGGCGCGCGAGGTCATGGCCATCGGCGGGTTGGCCGGCGCGGTGTTCAACGCCGCCAAAGAGGCCGCCTATGGCGCCTTCATGGCGCGCCGGATCGCGTTCACCGACATGGCACCGCTGGTCGAACAGATACTTGATTCGCTTAATCGCGCCGGCGACCTTAAAACCACCACAATTGATCTGGAAACTGTGCTGGCCGCCGACCGGCTGGCGCGGGCGAAGACGGAACAAGCGGTGCAGTTGCGCCAGGCATCTTGAGGGTAAATTGGAACTGATCGGCTCTATCCCGCTGTTGGGCGGCTTTCTATCGACCATTATCGCCTTTGTCGCGGTGCTGAGCGTCATCATCTTCATCCACGAATACGGCCATTACATCGTCGGTCGCTGGAGCGGGATCCACGCCGAGGTTTTCTCGATGGGATTTGGGCCCGTACTGACCGCGTGGCACGACAAGCGCGGCACCAGGTGGCAGATCGCGGCGATTCCGTTTGGTGGTTATGTCAAGTTTCTGGGCGACGCCGACGCCTCCAGCCGCAACGATCCAGAGGCGCTGGCCCGAATGGACCCGGCGACGCGGGCCAGATCGTTTCACGGCGCGAAGCTTTACAAGAAGGCCCTGACCGTGGCGGCGGGGCCGGTGGCGAATTTCATTCTGTCCTCGGCCATCTTTTCCGCCGTGGTGCTGTTTTCCGGCCTCGCAACCGAGGCGCCGACCATCGGCGCGCTGAAACCCCTGCCGCAGGCGGCGACGGGATTGCAGCGCGGGGACGTGATCCTGTCGGTGAACGGCGTTGCAACCCCGGATTATGCGGCCCTTTATGATTATTCCCGCGATGGGTCGGGAACCCCGGGCGCGCAGACCTATCGCGTGCAACGCGCAGGCGATGTCGCGCAGGCGACCGGCCCGTTCCCGTTACTGCCGCTGATCGACAACGTGCAACCGCAATCGGCCGCGATGGCGGCGGGTCTCAAGGTCGGCGACCTGATCCAGAGCATCGACGGTGAAAGCATCACCGCCTTCAGCGAGCTTCAGACCATCGTTGCCGGCAGTGCCGGGCGGGAAATGACCTTTGGCGTCTGGCGCAGCGGGGACGTATTCGACGTGGTTCTGGCGGCACGGACTCTGGACATGCCCGACGGGCAGGGCGGCTTTGAAAAACGCGTGCTGATCGGGATCACCGGCGGTCTGTTCTTTGAGCCCGAGACGGTGACGCCCGGGATATTCGAGGCGCTTGGTCTGGGGATCAGCCAGACCGGACGCATCGTTTCGTCATCGCTGAACGGGTTGTGGCACATGATCTCCGGCACGATCAGCGCGTGCAACCTGCAAGGCCCCGTGGGCATTGCCAAGGTTTCGGGTGATGCGGCATCGCAGGGATTTACCAGTTTCATCTGGTTCATCGCGGTCTTGTCGACCGCCATCGGCATGCTGAACCTGTTTCCGATCCCCGTGCTGGACGGCGGGCACCTTGTTTTCTTTGGCTTTGAGGCCATCACCAAACGCCCGCCCAGCGACCGGGCGATGCAGGTGATGATGTCGATGGGCCTGTTTTTCATCGTCGCACTTATGGTGTTCGCGTTGGCCAACGATTTTTTCTGCTGATCTGACAGTCGCACAGGCAGGTACGTTCCGGCATTTCATTGATGCAGACCGTGCGGTCGGCTGCTTCTCATAACCGGGCCTGATCCGTTTCGCGGCCAGAAAGACTGCCGTCGGAATTCATCTGTCCCGATGTCTGCTCCGGATGTCTTGCGGCAGCGATCGTTACTCTGGACGACCGAATGAAGGGTTAGCTGTCTGGCCGGTTAGCCGGTTAGCCGTCTGGCCGGTTAGCCGTCTGGCCGGTTAGCTGTCTGGCCGTCTGGGCGTCTGGCCGGTTAGCCGTCCGGTCGTCCCGAGGGCTAGCCGTCTGGCCGTCTAGACATCTAGACGAACGGATTTAGCGGTAAATCTTTGAACGAAAACAATAATTCAGGTCATGCCGGGGTGCGGCGTGCCAAAGTTCTCTGCTCGCGCCGGTCGCGACGGTTCCCGCAGACAGCGGTCAACGACATCGCGTCGCAAGAAATCGTCGCGGCGTTTCACGGCGGTGCTTCTGCGCATTCAACGGCGATCAGGGCGGGAAGATTATGCGCCGACGTTCGCGCGCCGCGGATCAGCCTGCCAAGGCCACGTTGGCGCGTCAGCCGGGACCGCCCGCCCGCATGTGCGCGAGGCCGGAAATCTGGTCGGTCACCTCGCGCAGCAGTTTCAGTTTCATGCGCCGCCCGTAATCGGCAAAACCATCGGCGGTCATGACAAACGCGTTTTCGCCGACGATGACGTTTTCCCAGTAATATCCCGTCAGGTCCTCGTCGCCGTTTTCGATTGCCAGACCGTTCACGGTGAAACCGTCGCGCCAAAGCCGGCCCCGCAGGCTGGCCGGCGCAATGCCCTCGTTGGATATGCCGTCGCCGGAAACGTCGATCACGCGGCGGGCGCAATGTTCCCGCCCGGCAAACTGCGCCTGCGTGAATTCAAGCGCGGCCCCGATCGCAGTCGAGAAATTGCGCCATTCGCGCGGCGCGGCCGCGACCGCTTCGGCAAAGCCAAGCGCCGCCTTGAAATCGGTGATTTTCCGCCAGGGCACCGCGACGATCTGGCGCCGGTCGCCGGTCCATTGCACCAGCATCACTTCGGCACGGGCACGCACCAGCGCCTCGGCAATGGCGGCATCGCGCAAAGCC
>CAZRLO010000149.1:0-2427 GCA_964600965.1 uncultured Rhodobacter sp. | reverse complement strand
GGTCTACCAGCACCAGAGCATCCGGCGCCCTGCCATCGCGCAAAGCCTCGGCCAGACCGTCGATCTGCAGGCGGAATTCCTGTGCGTCGATCGACCCCGATACATCCACCGCCAGCGCCAGGGCTACCTCGCAGGGTTGGGCGGGCGTGGCCAGCAACAGCGCGGCCAGCACACCCGGTTTCAGGCCCGGCGTTATGTCAGGCCTCGCCTTCGCCGCGCTGTCCGCAAAAATATCCGACCCCGTGCGTCCGGGTCGAGAACGTGATCACCGAGCCGCGCGGGAAATAAAGCAGATCGCCCCTGGTGGCATGCACGCTTTGCCCGGTCGTATCGGTGATGTCGAATTCGCCGTCCACGATCAGTTTCATCTCGTGGTACGTGTATTCATAGGTGACCGCGTCCCCGGCTTCGAGCCGGAACAGACCTGCCGTCATCGGCTTGTCGGCGTCATCCGTGACCACGAAATCGTCAAGATAGGCGTTGGGGCCAAGCTCGGCCATGTTGGGCAGTTTCTCGGACAGAATATCGGGGGTGACATGTTTGAACGCGGTCATGGGTTATCCTTTCTCGGCATTTCAGAGGGGCGGCCAGCCCGGCAAGTGTGGCGACATTCCGCGCCCGGGGCAACCGCGGATATGGATCGCGCGGATGCGGACCGCCCCTTTATCTTGCGGTAGTATCGCAATTTGCTGCAATATGTGGCCTTACCGATTCTGCCACGCAAAGGATGCCGCCATGCCCGTTACGCCCGACCAACAGGCCGAGATCGACGAGGCGCGCCGCCAAAGCCACCCAACCATGCGCGCCACCGTGCCGGGGATGGAGGCGCATCTGTTCACCGCGCATCCGGTGCTGGATCACGGATTCATCCGCGTCGTCGACTATATGGGCGACGACGCCGCGATCACCCAGGCAGCGCGCGTCAGTTACGGGCGCGGCACCAAACAGGTCACCAACGATGCCGGCCTGATCCGGTACCTGATGCGGCACTGGCACTCGACCCCGTTCGAGATGTGCGAGGTCAAGCTGCACGTCAAACTGCCGGTCTTCGTGGCGCGGCAATGGATCCGGCACCGTACCGCGAACGTGAACGAATACTCCGCGCGCTATTCCATTCTGGACCGCGAGTTCTACATCCCCGCGCCCGAAGCGCTGGCGGCCCAATCCACCGTCAACAATCAGGGCCGGGGCGACGTGCTGGCGGGCGACGAGGCGGCGCGGGTGCTGGAAATCCTGAAAGGCGACAGCACCCGGTGCTATGACCACTATCAGGAGATGCTGTCGGCGGACGGGCAGGCGGGGCTGGCGCGCGAACTGGCGCGCATGAACCTGCCCGCGAATGTCTATACACAGTGGTACTGGAAGGTCGATCTCCACAACCTGTTTCATTTTCTGAGGCTGCGCGCCGACGCCCACGCCCAGATGGAAATCCGCGTCTATGCCGATGCGATCTGTCAAGTGGTCGCGGACTGGGTGCCGCTGGCATATTCGGCGTTCGAGGATTACCGCCTTGGCGGTGTCACACTATCGTCCAAGGCGATGGAATGTGTTAGACGGATGGTCAAAGGCGAGTCGGTGGATCAGGCGAATAGCGGGATGAGCGCCGGGGAATGGCGGGAGTTTGAGGGGGTTTTGCGAGACCCCGCGTAGAGGGGGCAAATCGCTCCGGGGGAGCGATTTGAGTGCAAAACGGGCGCGGCGCGAGCCGGGGCCAATTTTGGCGGACACTGATGGGTCTTGACAAAACAACCCGACGATTGGTGCATAGTACGTGTTATGTAACGTAGTGATCAAATGCTTCGCCTGCAAAAAAACCCTAATGCTGCACGAAACCAACGCGGCGCAGCGGAAATTTCGGGCTTTCGCGGTTCGGGCCAAGCAAAAACTCATGATGCTTCACGCGGCGAGCGCGTATCAGGATTTGACCTCTCCACCGGGCAACCGGCTGGAAAAACTGGCCGGAAACAGGTCGGGCCAGTCCTCGATCCGCATCAATGACCAATGGCGGCTTTGTTTCCGCTGGCACGAAGGAGACGCCTACGATGTCGAAATCTGTGACTATCATTGATCCGATTCACCCCGGGCAAATTCTGAAAGACGAGTTTCTGGAGGCCTATTGTGTTAGCGCGACGTCGTTCGCAGGCAGGCTCGGCGTGCCAGCGAACCGGATCACGCGCATCATCGCAGGCAATTCCCGCATAACCGCAGACACCGCGATGCTTTTTTCCGCCGCCTTGGGCACCACCGCCGAATTCTGGCTGAACCTGCAAACGCAATACGATCTGGAAGTCGCGCGGGGGAACGCCGATACGCAGCGCCGGGTTAAAAGCGTGCTGGGCGGAAACCCGCAATTAGCCGGAGCGCCCGGATGAGCGCCGGGGAATGGCGGGAGTTTGAGGGGGTAAAGCGTGAGTGAAAAGTGCCACG
>CAZRLO010000148.1:0-5946 GCA_964600965.1 uncultured Rhodobacter sp. | reverse complement strand
CCCGATCGTTGCGCAGGTTCTGGAAGGCGAGGGCGCGATTGCCAAAAACCGTGAGGTGATGGGGGCGACCAACCCGGCGGACGCGGCACCGGGCACGGTGCGGGCGGAATTCGCGGCATCGGTGGGCGAGAATTCGGTGCATGGGTCCGACGCACCGGAGACGGCGGCGGTCGAGATCGCCTATTTCTTTTCAGGACTGGAACTGGTCGGCTGACACCGCCGGGCACCGGTCCTGCTGGTTTTGCCCGGTCTCAGATTGCAGCCCAGTCGGTGAACACGGTCGGTTCGGCCTCGTCCTGCTGTTGCGGGTGGAACAGCCGGCGGCGGTCGGCCAGCGGGATCGGCTGGTCACGGCCCGTTTTGGGGGTCGGGACGGGATCGGGTTGGGTCCTGCGTTCTTGCATCACTCACTCCTCAGGTATCGCGATCCGGGAACGGACCGCTTTGGGGACCCTTTGCGATGTCGGTGCGGAAGGTCCCGCAGGATAGATAGGATCACGCGCATATGACCCGGCGTGGGCGACAACAGGGCAATTTCAGGAAGGTTTGCTGCGCAAACGTGGTTAATGTGCCGGGATTGTGACGGGCTGAAATGTCAAATATTTCAGCATTGCGCCCGGATCGGGCGGGCCGGAACCAGCCTAGGATTCCGGGATCAGCACGGGACCGGTATCGCGGAAGCTGACATTGACATCGCTGCCGACCTCCAGCGGATGCAGGACGTCGTCCTGAACCGCGAACATCGACCCGAAGGATGTCTGCAGCGAGTACTCCATGCGCACCCCGACATAGGTCGCCTTTGCCACCGTCGCCTTGAACCCGTCGCCACCGCCCAGCACAATCCGCGCCGGGCGCACGGCGAGTTTGGCCGCGCCGACGGAAAGGTCGCGGGATGGCAGGCTGAATTTGTAACCGTCGATGGCGATGTTCGCCATGTCCCCGTCCAGAGAAACGATCTCGCAGGGGATCAGGTTGGCCTCGCCGATGAAATCGGCGACGAAACTGTCCACCGGGGCATCGTATAGCTGCCGCGGTGTGCCGATCTGGGCGATCGCCGCGTTGCGCATCACCACGATTTCGTCACTGACCGCCAGCGCCTCTTCCTGATCGTGGGTGACATAGACCACGGTCAGGCCAAGGTCCTGCTGGATCGCGCGAATATCCTCGCGCACCTGACGGCGCAGCTTGGCGTCGAGGTTGCTGAGCGGCTCGTCAAACAGCAGAACCTGAGGCTCCAGCACCAATGCGCGCGCCACCGCGACGCGCTGCTGCTGGCCACCCGACAACTCACTAGGCAGCCGGTCGTCAAAACCTTTCAGCCCGACCAGTTCCAGCCCCGCCAGCGCGCGGTCGCGGGCCTCCGCCTTCGGGAAACCGGAAAAGCCCAGCCCGTAGGCCACGTTCTCGGCCACGTTCATATGCGGGAAAAGTGCATAGGACTGAAACACCATAGAGACATCGCGGTCGGTGGCCGGCAGGGTGGTAACGTCCTTGTCGCCGATCAGAATCTGCCCCGAGGTGGCCATTTCCAGCCCGGCGATCATGCGCAAGGTCGTGGTTTTGCCGCAGCCCGAGGGGCCGAGCAGCGTCACCAGTTTGCCGGCCTCGACCGCCAGATCGATATTATCGACGGCAATTACATCCCTGCCGAACACCTTCGACACATTGCGGAAACTGACCGGGGCCGCTTTGCCGGATATTTTCGCATGCGCCATCTCAAGTCCCCCTCGCGCTAAACTGCGTGCGCCGTCCGATCTGTGTGCGCCCGACCAGCACCTGCAACAGTGCCACCGCCGTCAGCATCACGAAGATCAGCGTGGTCGAATAGGCGATCGCCAACCCGTAGTCGTTATTCTCGACCCGGCCGATGATGTAGCTGGTGGCCATGTTGTATTCGGCCGAGACCAGGAAGATCACCGCAGAGATCGCGGTCATCGCGCGCACGAAGCTGTAAACCAGCGCAGCCAGGATCGCCGGTCGCAGCAGCGGCAGGATCACACGACGGAAGGTCTGCCAGCTATTGGCCCCGAGCGTCAGTGAGCTTTCATCAAGGGATTTATCCAGTTGGGACATGCTGGCGATCCCGGCGCGTACGCCAACCGGCATGTTGCGAAAGATGAAACTGACGATCAGGATGATGCCGGTGCCGGTGATCTCGATAGGCGGCACGTTGAAGGCGAGGATATAGCTGACGCCGATGACCGTTCCCGGAATGGCAAAGCTG
The DNA here is from genome assembly GCA_964600965.1 of uncultured Rhodobacter sp. Taxonomy (GTDB): domain Bacteria; phylum Pseudomonadota; class Alphaproteobacteria; order Rhodobacterales; family Rhodobacteraceae; genus UBA5972. The sequence continues at coordinate 3,722 of CAZRLO010000148.1, read as the reverse complement.
AGCATGGTGCCGAACTCGAACGCGTTCTTGCCGGCAAAGCTCTGCCGGGTCAGCAGATACGCGGTGATTAGCCCGACCGCGGCTGTCAACGGAGCGGCGGTCGCGGCGATCTTGATCGTGGTGAAAAAACTGTCCCAGGCGGAGCCGGACCAGTGCAGTCCAAACTCGTTCCAACTGATCGAAAACGCGGTGATGTAGTGCTTGAAGGTCAGCGTGTTGCGCACGCCCCAAAGCTCGACAAAGCTGCCGTAGACAATCATTGCATAGACGATGATGGTGAAGGTGCCCCAGATACCGGCGATGACGAAGACCGGTGTCGACAGGCGGGTTGGCATCAGCGGGTGCACGCCAGCGTCACCCTTACCGGTGACAGTGGTGTAGCTCTTCTTTCCCAGCCAAACACGCTGGGCGTAAAATGCCGACAGGGTGAAGAACAGCAGCACCATCGCCAGCACCGCCGCGCGGCCCTGATCGTATTGCGCGCCGACGATGGCAAAGAAAATCTCGGTGCTCAGCACGTCGAAATTGCCGCCCAGCACCAGCGGGTTGCCGAAATCGGCCATGCTCTCGATAAATCCCAGCAGAAAGGCATTGGCCAGACCCGGGCGCATCAGCGGCAGCGACACGGTGCGGAACACCTGCCATTTGTCGGCCCGCAGGGTCTGGGCGGCTTCCTCCATCGACGGGCTGACGCCCTCGACCACGCCGATCAGCACCAGAAACGCGATCGGGGTATAGGCCAGTGTTTGCGCGATCATGATGCCGGGCATGCCGTATAGCCATCGTGTCGGCTGAACGCCGAAGACGTCTGATACGAACACAGTGACCGTGCCCGAAAGACCGAACAGAAGGATCAGTGCCAGTCCGATGACAAAGGGCGGGGTGATGATCGGCAGAACGGTCAGCGCCCGCAGACCGCGTTTGAATTTGAACCCCGACCGGGTGACGACCAGTGCAAAGACCAGCCCCAGCGCAGTGGTGATGATGCCGACACAGATCGCCAGGAACAGCGAATTCCACGCCGCCCCGCATTTCGCCCCGCGCAGGCAACCCAGCCCCCAAAGCCGATCGTCGAAAAATTTCGAGGCGAACACGCTGACCGAATAGCCGCCATCCTCGGTGATGAAGGCGGCGACCAGCATTTTGGCAATCGGAAAGAACACGAAAACCGAGACCACCGCGATCACCGCGCCGATGGCGCTGACCACGAACACGTCGCCGTTGATTGCACCGCGCGCCGCGATGCCTTGGGTGAACACGAACAGATACGACGTGGCCAGCAGCAGCGCGCCATAGCCCATGCCGAACTGGCGGTCGCCGAGGTCGCCAAACAGCGCCTTCAGCCAGTCGAAATTGAACCCGCGGATGCCGATGCCGAAGCCCTGCGCGATCAGCCAGGAAAATCCGATGGCTCCGCTCAGGATCAGCACCACGCCGAAAGCGCGGTCTGTCTTGCGTCGGCGCAACACCAGCAGCGGCGTTGCCAGGGGCAGCAGCAGCGGCGCCAGCCACAGCTTTTCGCCCTGTGCGATCAGAAATGCTGCGGGCGCGTAATCTTCGTCCAGCGGATAGCCGTCAAACAGCCAGACAAGGCGGAAAAATCCGTCCTCGACCCCGTACCACGGGATGAGGAAAAAACCGATCCACCCGGCAATGATCCAGAAGATCAGAACCGGGTGGCGGGTTTGGTCAGTGAGTGCCGTGCGCAATAGTTTTACTGCGGCAGAACGGACACCTCGTCATCCCATTTCTTCAGCAGACGCTTGCGTTCGTCCGACGAGCCATAGGTCTTGAAATCGTAGTCGATCAGCTTGATCGATGCGAGATCGGGGGCCTTGTCGGACGTCGGCGCGCCCATGTTCGAAGGTACCTGGAAGGCGTTGACCTGCAGCGCCAGCGCCTGAGCGTCGGCCGACAGCGCCCAGTCATAGAACGCCTTGGCCTCGTCGAGGTTGCGCGCGCCGTCGATGATCGACATCGAGCCGATCTCATAACCTGTGCCTTCGCAGGGGGCGACGACCTTGATCGGGAAGCCGTTGACCGCCTGTTTGACCGCGTCATGCATGAACACAATGCCGATGGTGTTTTCGCCGCGGCCCGCCGCCTTGATCGGAGCGGAGCCGGATTTGGTATACTGGTTGATATTGGCGTGCAGGCCCTTCATGAATTCAAACCCGTCATCCTCGCCGAACAGCTGCACGATGGTGGCCAGCGTGGTATAGGCGGTGCCCGACGAATTGGGGTTCGCCATCTGTACATGGCCCTTGTATTCGGGTTTTAGCAGGTCTTTCCAGCAGGCCGGTTCGGGCAAGTTGTTGGCAGCCAGAAGTTCAGTGTTATATCCATAACCCAGCGCGCCGGAATAGATGCCGATCGTGCGGTTATTCGCGCTTTCTGCCTGGGAAATGGCCCAGGGATGCAGTTCGCTGCGCATCGGCGAGATATATTCCTGCGTCAGCCCCTCTTCAGCGGCCTGCAGATGCGGGTCACCGGTGCCGCCCCACCAGACATCGCCCTTGGGATTGCTGGATTCGGCCTTTACCTGGGCAAATGTTTCGCCCGACGATTTTCGCGTCATGTTGACATCAATGCCGGTGGCTTCCTCAAAGCTTCGCGCCATCAACTGGCACCAGTCCTCCTGGGCGCTGCAATAGAGCGTCAGCTTGGCGGCCTGCGCCGCCCCAGCCGCCATGAACATGGCGACGATTGCAGTGCTCGTCAGTTTGATGGTTGGTTTCATGTCGTTCTCCCTGGTGGTAAACGCGGGTTCATTTTGTCCCGCTGTTTTCTGTTAGCGATAGCATCACCGGAATGCTTATATGTCAACGTGTTCGAGGATGGAAATTGGATTCACTCTCACATATGACTTGAATTCAATTAAGATAAACACGTATCAAGGCCGCCAGAGGAGACAATTCTGCATGGGTCCGATAAAAACTGGCACCGAGATTCCAAGGAATTGGCCGTGCCGGTCCGGGCGGCAAATATGGCCTGGGAAAGAGACCGCCGGCCACGCCCCTCTGCGACTATCCAGCGTGACTAAAATGACAATGGTGGTGGATGGGTAGATTATCGGCCATTCCGACGGCTGCCAAATTGCGCGTCCTCAAATAAATCAAACAACGGGCGAAAATGCCCAGAATTCTAAAGGGAGGAAATACCATGATCTCAACACTCAGACTGCCACTTGCGGGCGTCGCATTCGCCGCATTGGCGCTGGCATGGAATCCGGCGGCGGCGCAGGACTGCCCGCGGGGAACGCTTGACGAGCGCTATTGCGACGTCGACGGCGACCTGATCGCCGACATCCCCACCGATCCCAGCGAACTGGTTGATCCTGACACGCTGATCTTCACCTATACGCCGGTCGAAGACCCGTCGGTCTATGTATCGGTCTGGGGTGAATTCATGGAGCATATGGCAAAAGTGACCGGCAAGGAGGTAACGCAATTCCTGGTGCAGTCTAATGCCGCGCAGATCGAAGCGATGCGGTCGGGCCGTTTGCACATCGCCGGTTTCAACACTGGTTCAAACCCGCTGGCGGTGAACTGTGCGGGCTTCCGCCCGTTTACAATCATGGCCTCGCTGGACGGCAATTTCGGCTATGAAATGGAAATCCTGACATATCCGGGGTCCGGCATTGATTCGGTCGAAGACATTCGGGGCGGAACACTTGCCTTTACTTCGCCGACATCAAACTCGGGCTTCAAGGCGCCAAGCGC
>CAZRLO010000147.1:0-5977 GCA_964600965.1 uncultured Rhodobacter sp. | reverse complement strand
GCTTCTCAGAGATGGATCGAATGAACAACGTCGTGAGAACTCACAGCTAGACGGCTAGACGGCCAGACGGCGAGACGGCCATACGGCTAAGCGGTGAGACAGCCAGACGCCCAAACGGCCGGACGCCTGGACATTGTTGCCGGCCGGTTCCGGCGTCGGGTGTGGTGTCAGGGATCGGGTCGGTTGGCGTTTACGTCATATGGGTTACCCGCAACGGCACGTTCCAGCATTCACGGGGGCTGGGCGGTCATCCGCCTTTCCGACAACCCATGCGGAACACCATTGACGGTCATTGCAAGCCTGTGCTGCGCGCCCATCAAGGGTGCCGCGCCACCGATTTCAGGGTCCGGCGAAACGCTGGGGTCGCGCGAACGATCGTCACGCCAATTCCCGCGGCCCGGAAAACGCGCATCCGCCGTCAACAATGCCGGACTTTGCTGCAAATCGCGCGGTTCGCAAACGTGGCGAAACCGTTTGCGGGTCGCCTCAGCGCACTTTGCCGTGCACCACCACGCTGGTCACGAACCCAGACATTCAAGAACCGCATCACCGGGGTTTGGATTTTCAGCAGTCCGTCAATTCCCGGCGCGCGATACTCAGTTTTCGTCGGGGGCGTCCTTGATGGCATATCGGTTGAACAGCGACATTTGCAGCATGAAGAACAGGAACATCGAGCCGGTCAGCCCGAAAGTCTTGAAATTGACCCATGCGTCGGTCGACATACTGCGCCAGATCACTTCGTTGGCGATGGCCAGTGCGGCGAAAAACAGCGCCATGCGCCGGGTGAAGATCATCCAGCCTTCGTGTCGCAGCGGCATGGCCTCGTCCATCACGTATTGCAGATAGCTTTCGCCGCGCAACAGGCCAAATCCCAGCGTACCCGCGAACATGACATAAAGGATGGTCGGTTTCATCTTGAAAAAACTGTCATCATTGAACCAGATGCCCAGCCCGCCGAACACGACCACCAGAATCGCGGTCATCAATTGCATGCGCGACAGTTTGCCGGTCAGCCGCCACAGAATGCCGGTCGCGATCAGCAGCAACGGAATAAAGATCGCGGTCGCGACGATGAACCCTTCATAGGTGGTGCCGAACAGATCGAACTCGCGGTCCTTGATGCGGGTGTAACCGACGAAAAACAGAATGATCGGACCCAGCTCCAGACCCAGTTTCAGCCAGGTATTGATTTTCTTTGATTCGCTCATATCGCCCGCCTTTTCGCTCATACCGCCCACCTAATGGCCCCGTCCGCCGAATTCCACCAAAACCGCACCCAATGCAATAAGCCCCATCAGCGCGGCACGGCGCGCACCGACGGTCTCTTTCAGGAAGAACCAGCCGATCAGGGCGGCAAAAATGGTCGAGGTTTCCCGCAATACCGCCGCTTCGCCCACTTTGCCGAGTCGCGTCGCCAGCATGATCGACCCGAACGAAAACAGCCCGATGACCCCGCCGGCGAGCCCGCGCAGCATCAGTCCCTGCAACGGAGGTGCCGTTGCCATGCTCCGATAGCGCGTCAGCGCGATCAGCGGGAATGCAAATCCGTCGATCAGGAAAAACCACGCCAGAAACGTGAACGGATCGGCGGTTTTGCGGATGCCGAATGCGTCATAGGTGGTATAGGCCGCCGTCATGACTCCGGTCATGAAAGCAAGCCCCAGCGCCCCAAGCAGGATTTCACGGCCATATTTCGTCTGCCGGTAATTGTAGATCGCCAGCCCGAAAATGCCACCGCTCAGCACCAGCACACCCAGCCATTGCAGCGGCAGGAAAACCTCGGAAAATACCGCGCCCGCGGCCAGAACGGTGACCAGCGGGCCGGTGCCGCGCACGACCGGATATACCAGCGTGTAGGCCCCACGTGAATAGGCCATCGCCTGCAACAGTTTGTAAATCATGTGAATAATCCACATGAATGCGAAAACTGGCCACATGAAGGGTTCGGGCCACGGCACCACAAACAGGGCAAACGGTGCTGCCATCAGCCCATAGGAGATATCGATCGCACCCCGGGTAAGCCAGGGATCATGCCGGCCCTTTTGCAGGGCGCCGAACGCCGCGTGGAGCACGGCGGCCAACATCGCCAGGCCCACCGCCAGCCACCGCCCGGCATCGGTGCCTTCAAGCGCGATCAGCCAGCCCGACATGGTGCCGGTTCGCCGGGACCGCGACGGGCGGGGGCGCTGCCCCCGCACCCCCGGGATATTTTCGCCACAAAGAAACGCGATGGGTTCACCGTGCGGCTCCGGTCAGGGCCAGCGCAAATTCTTCGGGGTCAAAGGGTGCAAGGTCGTCGATCTTTTCGCCCACACCAATGGCGTGGATCGGCAGGCCGAATTTTTCGGCCAAGGCCACCAGCACCCCGCCCTTGGCGGTTCCGTCGAGCTTGGTCATGACCAGGCCGGTCACATCGGCGATGTCGCGGAAAATCGCGACCTGGCTCAGCGCGTTTTGCCCGGTGGTCGCGTCCAGGACCAACAGCGTGTTGTGCGGGGCGGATTCGTCTTTTTTGCGGATCACGCGGACGATTTTTTCCAGCTCCGCCATCAGGTCTTTGCGGTTTTGCAGGCGTCCTGCCGTATCAATCAGCAACAGATCGGCCCCGTCATTTTCCGCCTTGCCCATGGCGTCAAAGGCAAGGCTCGCGGGGTCCGAGCCTTCGGGTGCCGTCAGTACCGGCACACCGGCCCGTTCGCCCCAGACCTGCAATTGCTCAACCGCGGCAGCACGGAAGGTGTCGCCGGCCGCGATCACGACGGATTTTCCCGCCGCGCGAAACTGGCTGGCCAGTTTGCCGATGGTGGTGGTTTTCCCCGACCCGTTGACGCCAACCACCAGCACCACCTGCGGTTTTTTGGCGAAGAGTGGCATCGGGCGGGCCACGGGTTCCAGAATTCGGGCGACTTCGTCCGCCAGCAGGCGTTTTATTTCCGCGGCGCCGATTTTCTTGCCAAACCGCCCCTCGGCCAGATTTGTGGTAACGCCAAGCGCCGTATTGACCCCCATATCGGCGGAAATCAGCAGGTCTTCGAGGCTTTCCAGCATCGCGTCGTCCAGCGTGCGCCGCAATTCGGGCTTCGGGCCGTCGCGTCCAAGCAGACGGCCGATGACACCCGGTTTGGTTTCGGGCGATGGCGTCTTGGCGGATGCCTTTGTCAGGGGCGCGGGAACCGGTTCAGGTATGGGTGCCGCCACGGATTCCGGTTCGGGATCGGGTCGCGGCGCTGCCCTTGGTGGTGGTGCCGGGCTGGGTGGCGTGGCCGCTTTGCGCGAAGAAGTCGCATCGGACGAAGGTGCCGGCGTGGCATCCGGTGGCACCAAGGGTGTGCGTGCCTCGGATTCGCCACCCTCTTCAAGAATCGCGTCCAGCCCCGCGTCGATATTCGACGAGGACTTGAACAGACGATCCTTGAGTTTCTTGAAAAACGACATGTTCCCCCGGCCCGGTCGTGCGATACTCCGCTTCCTACCTAAAGATTGCCGGATCGCAGGAAAAGGGCGAATGCCCGTGTTTGGCTTTTGATTGAATTCCTTGACCTGAATCAAGTCTTGCGCCGCGATCAAGGACTATGATCGGCACTGAATTCACAGCGAACGGAAGCCCGAATGTCGATCCGCAATATTCTTGTTGCCTTTAACGGCTCGCAGAACTCGAAAGGGGCCGTTCGTCTGGCGAGGATGATGATGCAAGAATTCGAGGCCCATCTGACGGGTGCCCTGACCTACGGGCCAAATCAGATCGGTTCGACGCTCGGGCCTTATGCAACCGCCGAGGTGACCTCGTTGATCGTCGAAGCCGAAGAAACCCGCCGGGCGGCAATTTCCGACGATTTTCTGACCGAACTCGGCCTGAAAGAGTGTGACAATATTCACTGGATCGAGAATGGCGGCGATGTTGATTTCGCCCTGATCGAACTGGCGCGCAGCTTTGATATTGTCGTGGTCGGGCAATATGACACCACCGGCGAGGACCGCAAGATCGTGCCGCACCCCGACATGATCGCCTATGGAAGTGGCCGACCGGTCATGGTTGTGCCGCCTGGATTTGATGGACAGTATGCCAGCGACAAGGCCGTGCTTGCCTGGGATGGCGGCAAATCCGCGGCACGCGCACTGGCGGACGCGATCCCCGAACTGAAATCCAAGTCCGAAGTGATGATCGTCAACGTCGGTCAGGGTACCGCCGATGTGGTTGAGCGGCTCGACCGCGTGTCGGCACATTTGCGCCGCCACGGAATCAAGAATGACTTTGAAATTGTGCCGCGAACCCAGCGTTCGATCGGCAAGGTGCTGCTGGAAACGGTCGATTCCCTTGGTGCCGGGTTATTGGTCATGGGGGCATACGAACATTCCAAGTTTGCCGAAGACCTGTGGGGCGGCGTCACGGATGTTGTTCTCAGAAAGGCGCATGTACCGGTTCTGATGTCGCATTAATGTATCCCTGAACCCCTTACTATTGGGGATGCCAACTTGACGGGGGGCCGGGTCGGTCTCCCGTCATTTTTCCACCAATTCCGCAATGTCGCGATCTGTCTTCGAACCAAAGTGCGTGGTAAAACAACGAGATAGACCATCGCCGAGGATTCGCATCCGGCGTCAGTTGCGCTATGAAGTCAATGCCCGGACCACGCCCGCCGCAATCAGCACCTGCGCAATCCAGTAGGTGCCCCAGACCAGATGCGGCGTGACGTGTCGCGCGGGCGCGTCCACCGGCAGGCGGAATTTCTCCAGCGCCAGAACCGCGTCGGACAGGATGAACAGGATGGCCCCGGCAAGAACCATTCGCCGCGCACCCGCGGGATCAAGGCCGAGGGCGGCGATCCCCATGGCGGCGATCAGAATCGTGTAGACCAGCACCGGGTATCGCAGCGAACCGAGTCCCGGTCGCAGGAAGGCATAGAAACCCGTGGCAAGGATCAAGAGGCCCGCCGCATAAAGCGACCACGGCCCATCGGTCGCGTCGGCACGCCCGAGATGCAGAAACAGGAACAGATACGCCAGATGGGCCGCTCCGAAGGCGCCCATACCCCCCAGAAACGCGCGTTCTCCGTCGCGTGAAAGGAAAAAATCACCCAACGCCGAAAAGCCTAGCGCGACCATCAGCAGGTTCGGTCCGCCGGATTGCCAGACCGCAATCAGCAGCCCCGCAACCGCCACGGTTTTCGCCGCAGAGCGCCGCGCGGTTGTTGGCTGGCGGCAATAATGCACGCCATAGGCAATCGCGCAAAGCGCCGCGAACAGGGCCGGAGTTGCAACAGACATCACGCGCTTTCATTGCCGCCGGGTCTTATCCCGCGCGGCGATTGCCGGTCAGACTTCTTCGCTGAAATGTTTCATCACCAACCGGATCGGGTTCGGTGCCGCCTGCCCCAGACCGCAGATCGACGCGTCTTCCATCGTGACACACAATTCTTCGAGAAGCGGCTGATCCCACCGATCCGCCTGCATCAGCTTGACCGCTTTTTCACAGCCCGCCCGGCAGGGCGTACATTGGCCGCAGCTTTCATCTTCGAAGAATTTCAACATGTTAAGGGCGGCATCGCGCGCGCTGTCCTGATCCGACAATACCACGACAGCCGCCGAACCGATGAAAGTCCCATGCGGCTGCAAGGTGTCGAAATCAAGCGGAATATCCGCCATCGAGGCCGGCAGCAGGCCCGAGCTTGGCCCGCCCGGCTGATAGGCCTTGAACGCGTGACCCTCCAGCATGCCCCCCGACAATTCGATCAGTTCGGCGATGGTCTGCCCGGCGGGGGCAATCTTGACGCCGGGTTCCCGGACGCGGCCGGATACCGAATAGCTGCGCATACCCTTGCGCCCGTTGGCGCCGTGATCGGAAAACACCGTACCACCTTCGCGCAGGATGCGTCCGACCCAATAGAGCGTTTCGACATTGTGAACCAGCGTCGGGCGGTTGAAGACTCCGACCTGCGCCACAAAGGGCGGGCGGTGCCGGGGGATGCCGCGCTTGCCT
>CAZRLO010000146.1:0-6169 GCA_964600965.1 uncultured Rhodobacter sp. | reverse complement strand
ATAGGACGAGCCGAGGATCAGGATGTCCTTGCCCGTGAATTCGCGTGCGTCGCGGAAATCATGGGCATGCAGCACCCGGCCCCGAAAAGTTTCAAACCCCGGATAATGTGGCACGTTAGGGCAAGAAAAATGGCCCGAGGCGACGATCACGTTGTCGAATTCCCCGACCGTTTCGATTTGGGCTTTGGTGTCGCGGGCGATGATGGTGAATTTACCGGTTGCATCGTCGAACCGGATGTCGCGCACCAGATTGTTGAACCGGATCTTGTCGCGTACGCCGGCCTTTTTTACCCGCCCCTCTATATAGTCATACAGAACCGCGCGGGGTGGATAGCTGGCGATCTGCTTGCCGAAATGTTCCTCGAACGAATAATCCGCGAATTCCAACCCCTCTTTCGGACCGTTGGACCACAGATAGCGGTACATCGAACCGTGACAGGCATCGCCCGTTTCATCGACCCCGGTGCGCCAGGTGTAGTTCCACAGCCCGCCCCAGTCGGATTGCTTTTCATAACAGACGATTTCGGGAACCTCCGCACCCTTGTCTTCAGCCGATTGGAATGCGCGCAATTGGGCCAGGCCTGACGGGCCCGCGCCGATGATGGCAACTCTTTTCCTGGCCATTGTGTTTCCCCTTTGGTATGGACCGAAATTTCGTTTTGGTACTTTTGGTTCAGTCCACCTAACATCATTATGCGCCAAAAAGTCAAACCAATTTTGGGATACAGGCTGGATCGTTGCTGTTTTTCGGGTATAAGCAAGTCATGATAACCGAAAAATCGAGATGAAAACCGCTAGTTTTGCCCATTCACTGACGGCCATGGGTGCATTGCCGCGCCTTTCTGCTGGCATGGCGGAATCGGTTCCTATTGGTTTCCTTGCCCCGTTGACTGGTCCGGTCCAATCCTGGGGCCTGCCCGGCCTGAACGGATGCCGGATTTGGGAGGACTGGCTGAACCGCGCCGGTGGATTGTTGATTGGCGGCAGGCGATATCCGATCCGGATCGAGGCGTTCGATTGCGGGTATGATCCCGACCTCGCGCTTTCAGGTGCAAGGCATCTGGTCCAGAACCATGATGTCCGGCTGATGTTGATGCTGGGCGGCGACACGTTCACCCCGGTGCGCGAATATCTGATGCGACGCAAAATCCTGACATCGACCCTGCTGCCCAGCGACCTTTCGCCCGATACGCCCTATCTGATCGCGCCAAGCGAATTGCACCCGATTTACAATGTGACCGGGGTCGATTGGCTTGCGCGAAATCTGCCGCATCTGAAAACCGCCGCGATCTGCAGTCAGAAAGACGCGGTTGGCCTGCCATCGCTGGCCACGTATCGCGCGGCCTTCGGGATCAACGAAATCGCCGTCGTGAAAGAGATCCAATACGACCCGGACAGCGCCAACGTTGCGGACGTGGTGCAGCCGATGCTGGACCGGAAACCCGATATCCTGTGCTGGAGCACCAGCTATACCCCAATGGTGCACGCGATGACCGAATACGCGTATTCTCAGGGATACCGTGGGCACATCCTTTCCTGCACGATGGACAGCTACCAGACGCTGATCGCCCGGACCTCGCCCGAATTCATGGAGGGCGTGACCTTCCAGTTCCCCGATTTCGATGATCCGCTGTTGCGCGAAAAAGCGTTCTTTTTCAACCAGCCTGAAATGTTCTTCAAGGAATACAACCGCCGCTTTCCCGATAGTTGGAGCGCGGTAAGTTGGGAATACGCGGCCATTCTGGATATCTGGCACGCCGCCGTCGACAAGGCCGGAACCGTAAACACGGTATCGGTTCTGGCCGCGATGAAACAGCTTGGCCATGTCAGCCATGCCTTTGGTCCGGCAGACTGGTGGGGCGACGAAATGTTCGGCATCAGCAACGCGCTGGTCGGCGACTGGCCGGTGGTCACGATCCGCCAAGGCAAGGCCCGCATCGCGGAATTCGTCTCAATCGCGAACTGGCTGACGCAACACAGCGCGCGCCTGAAACACGAAATGCGATCGCTCGGCCAATTGTGGGACCAGCGCCTGAGCGACAAGGCCCGCACCCCCTTGGCGGGTCGGTCGCCGGAGACGTAGCAAACCCGCCAGTCCCACCAAAGGCGAACCGATCATGATTGCCGCACCTCGGGTGCGACGGGGCGGGTTGGCGATCGCGCGATGACCTGCGAGCTTGAACCCTTACCCGTCAGAATCCCGAAAAGTCGCCCTTTGCCAGAAAGCTATAGGAAATCGAAACAAAACGCACAAATTACGATCGAGCACATCGTGAACACAAGTGAAGTCGAATACTGCGTTTGGTGAAAATCGCATATCTCGCTGCCGAAACGGCCACCGGCCCGACCAGCCTATTGCCTGCAATTAGTGCGACTAAAGGCAACCACCAATTGAGTAACAACAAGCTGAGAATACATGCGGCTGATCCGGCAACCGTGCCAATCGGATCAAATGCGACCATTCCAGACGACGAGCGAGCTTGTGCTTCAAGGAACCAACCCGCGCCGGAAGGTGAAGCCCGTTGTCGCCGTCAATACGCCAAATGCACGCCTTGGGTTTTTCCGTGGCGGGTTGTGCGGTCGTAGGTTTTGTCCGCACGCGACCATTTTGCCGTGATCTCTGGCGCATTGCGGCAGTTCTGATCTTCGACTTCGCGCGCTGCATGAAGGCCGTGTTCGGCGTGGCCACGTTCGTGGGCCGTCAACGCCGCCATCATTTTGTCCCAGCGTCGCCGCAACGGCAAAGGCACACCGGCGCGGCCAACGAGCCGGGGAAAATAGTAGGTGATGGTGACATCGACCTCGCAAGAAGAAGACCAGTTCACCCGCCAGTGCGTATCCGCCCAGTACCCGTCTGGCCCGAGCGACTTCATCTGGCTGCGCAATGCCCGCGCGGATTTACCGGAGACATCGTAATACCGCGTGACCAAATTCACCTCGGGTTGCGCAAGGGCCGGCCCGGCGGCGATTGCCCCCAAAAGGCTAGTGGCAAGTGTGATTGCGAATATTTTCATGACCCGGAACATCCAACGATTATGGAGACCGGATCATAAGCCCAAACGTGGCAATAATGCGGAGCCGCCGGATCGACGGCCCGGAATCAGTACCGGTAATGCTCCGGTTTGAACGGTCCTTTTGTCGACACCCCGATATAATCGGCCTGTTCGGTCGAAAGTTCGGTCAGTTTTACGCCGATCTTGTCCAAGTGCAGCCGCGCGACCTTTTCGTCCAGATGTTTGGGCAGGATGTAAACCTCGTTGCCATAAGCGTCGCCTCTGGTCCACAGCTCTATCTGGGCGAGAACCTGGTTGGTGAAGCTGGCGGACATCACGAAAGACGGATGCCCCGTCGCATTGCCAAGGTTCAGCAGGCGCCCCTGTGACAACAGGATCATGCGATTGCCCGAGGGCATTTCGATCATGTCCACCTGGTCCTTGATATTGGTCCATTTGTGGTTTTTCAGCGCTGCTACCTGAATTTCGTTGTCGAAATGTCCGATATTGCCAACGATCGCCATATCCTTCATCTCGCGCATGTGCTCGATGCGGATCACGTCCTTGTTGCCCGTGGTGGTGACAAAGATATCGGCGTCGCGAACCGCGTCTTCCAGCGTTACCACCTCGAAGCCGTCCATGGCCGCTTGCAGGGCGCAGATCGGATCAACCTCGGTCACTTTCACCCGCGCCCCCGCACCGCGCAGGGATGCAGACGAACCTTTGCCCACATCGCCATAACCACAGACCACGGCCGTTTTCCCGGCAAGCATCGTGTCGGTCGCACGGCGAATGCCATCTACCAGCGATTCCTTGACGCCATATTTGTTGTCGAATTTCGACTTGGTCACGCTGTCGTTGACGTTGATCGCCGGGAAAGGCAGGTGGCCTGATTTGACCAGTTCGTAAAGCCGGTGGACGCCGGTCGTCGTTTCCTCGGACACGCCTTGCAACAGGTCGCGTTGCCGTGTGAACCAGCCGGGGTTTGCGGCCATGCGTTTTTTGATCTGCGCAAAGAACGAGATTTCCTCGTCACTGGTCGGCACCTCGATCAGGTTGGTTTCACCGGCCTCGACCCGCGCGCCGACCAGAATGTACATGGTCGCGTCGCCGCCGTCATCCAGGATCAGGTTGGCGCCACCTTCGAAATCAAAAATCTTGTCGGCGTAGTCCCAATATTCATCCAGTGTTTCGCCCTTGATCGCGAAAACCGGCACACCGCTTGCAGCGATGGCCGCAGCAGCATGGTCCTGCGTCGAGAAGATGTTGCACGATGCCCAGCGCACTTCGGCCCCAAGCGCCGTCAGCGTTTCGATCAGAACAGCGGTCTGGATCGTCATGTGCAGGCTGCCCGCAATGCGCGCGCCCTTCAACGGCTGGCTTTTTCCAAACTCTTCGCGAAGCGCCATCAGTCCCGGCATTTCGGTTTCAGCAATATCCAGTTCCTTGCGGCCAAAATCGGCCAGAGAAATGTCTTTGATGATATATTCGCCCGCCATTTATCCGCGCTCCTGGTGCAATCCGGTTTTCAACCTTCGCCCCATAACATCGGCACAGGGGCGGGGCAACCGGATTGCGATTGGCCAGCAGTCAGCCCGAAAAGTCGTTTGTTTCCGGCACGATTTCCCGGATCCGCCAGTCGGTGCCCGACGTCAGAACGCAGCTTTTTCCATTGGCGTTGGTGACCAGCATCGTCCAGGTGCCGGCATCCGGCGAGGTCCATATCTCAACCACGCTGGTCGGCGTGACCAGTCCGCCGCCGATCATCTGTTCCATGAATTGCGCATCCAGCTTGGACACAATGTGATCGCGTGGACCACACACTGTTTGCGCCATTGCCGGAGGGGCGGTTGCGGCCATGCCAAAGACAATGGCAGTCGTCAGGATACGTCTGAACATTTTGTCCTCCAATTTTCGTTTTCGCAAAGCTCTCAGGCGATGGATTTCGGCAATCGGGCTCTGCGGTGGCCGGATCGGGATCATTTTCGCGCTCCGGTACGATATACGGAGTTACGAAACCGGTGGATTTCAACGCTCTGCACCACACAATGTCGGCAACCGGACGTGAAATTGATGGGCAAAATACGGGTTTTGCTTGGTCAAATCGTTGATTTTGTTAATATCCGCCTTTGAAGCAACATTCGGGGCTGCAAGCGGTGGCGATTGAGAAACGAGCGTGGCAAAGAATGCTTTCGGGCCGTCGGCTGGACCTGCTGGACCCGTCACCGCTGGATATCGAAATCGAGGATATCGCGCGCGGCCTGTCGTTTCAGGCACGCTGGAACGGGCAGACCATTGGTGAATATCCCTATTCGGTCGCCGAACATTCCCTGTTGGTCGAAGAATTGTTCCACCAGCTCTATCCGAAAGCCGCCACCAATTGGCGATTGGCCGCATTGCTGCACGACGCCCCGGAGTTTGTGATCGGGGACATGATTTCGCCGGTAAAAGCTGCCGTCGGGCCGGGCTACCGCGAACTGGACGATCGTCTGATGGCGGCAGTCCATCTGCGGTTTGGGCTGCCCTCCGTTTTGCCGGTTGCGGTCAAGAAACAGATCAAGCGGGCCGACCGGATGTCGGCGTGGCTGGAGGCGGTGCAAATCGCCGGGTTTGATGCGTCAGAGGCGGACCGGTTGTTTCTGAAACCCCCTTTAAAACTTGGCGAAGAAACGAAAATCGAGCTTCGTGCGCCAAAGGCGGTTCGCGCAGCATTTATCGACCGGCACAAGGATCTGACAAGCGGATAGGCTGTGCGCGCCGTGGTGTTGTTATGCAGGGTTTTTTGACTTTTTTCCCAGCCCAAGGCAAAATATCCGCGTTCAAAACATATCAGAGGAACGCTCCCATGAACTCAATTCCCAAGGTTGCACTGGCAGCAGGTGTTGCGATAAGTGTTGCAACGGCTGTTTTCGCGGCCATTAGCCATAACTCGTCGCGGTCAAACTACTCGACGAAGATTCCGGTCGGCGGCAAGATGACCCCCGTCGAACAATCATACAAATTCAGTTGGTCCGTCGAAAACAAGGGGTCCAAGTTCAGCAAGGAAGAAATGCGGGCGCTGCTTGAAATCGTGTTTCGCGAAATCCGCAAGGACGTGATTCGCTGAGTCAAACGTTCCACAAGCAGGACAATTGTTCGACCCACCGGATGAGAGCCAACACGCTTCGCCTCAAAAA
>CAZRLO010000145.1:0-6175 GCA_964600965.1 uncultured Rhodobacter sp. | reverse complement strand
GCCGTTGGCATAGGTTGCCACCCCCTGGCCATCGATCTCGCCACCATGCCACGCACCGGAATATTTGAAACCGTCGGGCATGACGATCTCGCCCTGTCCTTCGCGCTGTCCGGCGTTGAATTCGCCCCGATAGACAGTACCGTCGGCATAGGTCGCCTCGCCCTGACCGTGGCGCAGGCCGTCGGACCAGTCGCCGACATATTTATACCCATCGCGATAAGTCATCGTCCCGGTGCCGTGGTTGCGGGCGTTCCGGAATTCGCCTTCGTAGACCAGACCGTTGGCATAGCGGGCAATGCCGGCCCCTTCGATCACACCCTTGCGCCAGCCGCCTTCGTAGGTCGAGCCGTCGGAATAGATGATCTTGCCGGTGCCCTGCGCCAGATCATTGACGAAACCGCCGGTATAGACCGAGCCATCGGGATAGGTGACCATGCCTTGACCTTCGATCCGGCCCTCGGTCCAGTCCCCGTCATAGATATATCCGTCATGCCCGGTGAACAGCCCTCTGCCGTGGCGCTGGTCGTTGACGAATCCGCCCTCGTAGACATCGCCATTGGCATAGCGCACGATCCCGGTGCCGTGGCGCTGACCGCTGACCAGCAGGCCCTCGTAGACATCCCCATTGGCCTGGGTCAGAACGCCAAGCCCGTTGATCTGGCCATTTTTCCACGCCCCGTCATACGCCAGCCCGTCGGGCATGGTCAGCGAACCCTGCCCCTCGCGAACCCCGTTGGCGATTTCGCCGGCATAGATCGCACCGTCGGGATAGGTGATGGTCCCGGCACCGTCCTTGATGCCATTGACCCAGGTGCCGTCGTATTTGTATCCGTTCGGGCTGGTCATGACGCCGGTGCCATGGTGCAGCGCGTTCTGAAACTCGCCCTCGTATTTCACGCCGTTGGCATAGCGCGCGATGCCACTGCCCGAGATTTTGCCGTCGGTCCAGGTGCCCGAATAGGTGCCGCCATCGGCGAAAGTGATCGCGCCTTCGCCCTCGGGTTTCCCGGCCACGAACTCCCCTTCGTAGACCGAGCCGTTCGGGAACCGCGCGACGCCCTGGCCTCGAATTTCGCCCTCGAACCACTCGCCGGTATATTCGTAACCGTTCGGCAAACGATAGCTGCCCTTGCCGTGCTGCTTGCCGTCCTTGAAGGTGCCTTCGTAGATGCCACCCTTTTCGTATTCCTTGACGATGACCTCGGTGTCGCTCTGAGCCTGGGCGATCACGGCCGGAATGCCCAGCGCGGCGCACAGGGCCAAAGCCCTAATCACGGTTCTGCGTGTCTTCAATTCTTGCTCTGGGGGATGCCCCAGCCTCCACCACTGGCCGAGTTTCTGTACGGCCTTTGGTCGCGGACATTAAGCCTTCGGGATTTGGCTGACAATGATTTTCCCGCCAAAGCCGCTTTCCCTTGCGCGCGATTCTGGTAAAAACTGCTGACCATTGGCCGGAGACCGCACCCCGCATGTCCGATACGTTTCGCCTGACGCTTGCCCAACTCAATCCGATCGTCGGCGACCTTGCCGGAAACGCGGCCAAGGCGCGCGCGGCCCAGGAAACGGCGCGCAGCAACGCGTCCGCGATGGTGTGCCTGCCGGAAATGTTCCTGACCGGGTACCAGACGCAGGATCTGGTGATGAAACCGGCGTTTTTGGCCGACGTGATGCACCATATCCATGCACTTGCCGCGGATTGCGCCAATGGGCCGGCCATCGGCATCGGCGCGCCCATGGCCGAGGACGGCCAGTTGTTCAACGCATATTTCATCCTTCAGGGTGGCAGAATTCTGGCCGCCGTCCGCAAGCACCACCTGCCGCATACGCACGTATTTGACGAACATCGCCTGTTTTCACAGGGTGCCGTCAACGGGCCGGTCAATCTGGGAGGGCTGCGCATCGGTGTCCCGATCTGCGAGGATGCCTGGCATCCGGACGTTTGCGAGACGCTGGCGGAAACCGGGGCCGACATTCTGATCGTGCCGAACGGTTCACCCTATTTTCGCGACAAAAACGACTGGCGCATGGGTCACATGGTGGCCCGCGTGGTCGAGACCGGCCTGCCCCTGATCTATCTGAATATGGTGGGCGGGCAGGATGACCAGGTGTTCGACGGCGGCTCTTTCGTGCTCAATCCCGGCGGGGCGCTGGCGTTGCAAATGCCGATATTCGACACCCAGATCGCACCGGTCGATTTTGTGCGAAAACCGGACGGTTGGCGCGCCGAACCCGGCCACTTGCAAAGCTTTCCCGATGTCTGGGAGCAGGATTACCGCGTGATGGTGGAAGGCCTGCGCGATTACCTGCGAAAATCCGGGTTTGATCGGGTTCTGCTGGGCCTGTCGGGGGGGATAGACTCGGGCCTGGTGGCGGCAATTGCCGTGGATGCGATCGGCGCGGCCAACGTTCGTTGCGTGATGCTGCCGTCGGAATTCACTTCGGCGGAATCCCTGTGCGATGCGGCCGAAATCGCCGCGCTGTTGGGGTGCGAACTGGACGAAGTGCCGATTTCGGCGGCCCAGCGCACGGTCGGCGAAACGCTGGCGCCGCTGTTTCAGGGTCTTGCCCCGGACGTGACCGAGGAAAATATCCAGTCGCGGCTGCGTGGGTTGCTGCTGATGGCGCTCAGCAACAAGTTCGGCGAAATGCTGCTGACCACCGGCAACAAATCCGAGGTCGCCGTCGGTTATGCTACCATCTATGGCGATATGGCGGGGGGCTATAACCCGATCAAGGATCTGTACAAGACGCGGGTTTTCGCGACCGCACGCTGGCGAAACGCGCATCACCGCGACTGGATGCAGGGACCCGCGGGCGAGGTGATTCCCCCCCGCGTCATCGACAAGCCACCCACGGCGGAATTGCGCGAGGGCCAGAAGGACGCGGATTCGCTGCCGCCCTACGCGGAACTTGACGCGATCCTTGAGCGGCTGATCGACCGGGATCAATCGGTGGCCGAATTGGTGACGGCGGGCTTTGACCGCGCGACGGTCAAGCGCGTGGAACATCTGATCTATGTCTCCGAGTACAAGCGCCATCAATCCGCCCCCGGTCCCCGAACATCCGGTGCGGCGTTCTGGCTGGACCGGCGCTATCCGATCGTGAACGCATGGCGGGACAAGGGGTGATCGAAAGTCCCGTTGCGGGGCTCCCCCCCTTCGCAACTTGTGAAGGAGGGGCGGGTTGCCCTCTTTGCCTCAATAACTCATTACACGCGTGTCGATGGCGCATTCGCGTTAACAATTCGTTAACGCCGGCGACGCATCGGACCACCGAATGATCGGCGAACCGGCCCGCCGGCAGGAAGGCACGCATGAAATACGACCCGCAAACACCCGCACCACCAGACGCTGCCGCGAGGCGCGCGGTTGCGCCGGTCATCAGTTACCCGACCACGGCACTGTCACCGCGCCCGATGGCGATCTTCGACAAGGCTCGCGCTAATCTGACCCGGATCGATGAGATCACCGTTGCCCCGCGCGATGCCGCGTGTTTTTCCGTGCCGAAAGGGCATTTCTTTCGCATCCGTTCGGTCGAGGGCCCGCAGGTGGGCGATCTTAACCTGTGGAACGCGAACGATCTGTCCGAGCGGTTCTATTCCGGCAAGACCCGCGCGCTTGCCGGTACGCATCTTTCGACCGGCGATAGCATGTGGTCGGCTTTCCCGCATCTGCGCCCGATGGCGACGATCACGCACGACACGCTGGACTGGTACGGCTGGGATGACGACGGCGGCTCGGTCCATGACGTGATCGGCACGCGGTGCGATCCTTATACCAACCGGTTGCTGAACGGTGTGGATTACCAC
This sequence comes from uncultured Rhodobacter sp., assembly GCA_964600965.1. Lineage (GTDB taxonomy): Bacteria > Pseudomonadota > Alphaproteobacteria > Rhodobacterales > Rhodobacteraceae > UBA5972. The sequence continues at coordinate 2,367 of CAZRLO010000145.1, read as the reverse complement.
CATTGCTGCCACTCGAACCTGACGCGCGCGCTTGCAGCGGAAACCGGCATGCCACTGCCGCTGGCCGAGACCCATGTCCACGACGTGCTGAACGTGTTCATGTGCACCGGGTTCACCACGGACACGCACCAGTATTTCATGAAAGCCAGCCCGGTCCGGCCCGGTGATTTTCTGGAATTCTTTGCTGAAATTGATCTTTTGGGCGGTCTGTCGGCCTGTCCCGGCGGCGATTGTGCGGCGTCGCATTCCAGCGACGATACAAGCTGTTTCCCGTTGCTGGTCGAGGTGTTCAAGCCCTCGGCCAACGCGCTGCAAGGCTGGCAATCACCGCGGGTAAACGAATTCGGTGGCGCGCATACGGCTTAGAGCCCGTGGAAAATTCCTAGATCCGATAACGTTCGGAAATGCCGATGATCATCAATTCGACCAGCCACAGCGTCAGGGCAAACGCAACGACACAGATCATGAGATTAACAAAGAGATTCAGCGCCTTATTCCAAATCGACCGCGCGGGCGAGAAGATCACGATGTTGGTTCGCAACAGGAAAATCGCGCTCATGTGGCCCAGCAGGGTTGCAGACAATATCCAGTAGAGCGCGCCGAAAACCAGTTTTTCCGTGTCCAGCCAGAAAAAACGCGTGATCCCCACGAACGAGCCCCAGCGAACCAGATCAAAGACATCGTGCGAAATCTCGCGCAGGGTTTCGGCGACCACCTGCTTTCGGTCCGTGGCGCGTGGCCGGCTCATCGAAAAACCCGCCCCGCCACCGCGTCCAGCTTGGCCACCAGTGCCGGATCGCGCCGGTCGGGCGCGGTCAGCAGCGCGTTTTCCAGAGCGCGGTCGCATCCCTGCGCGCAGGTCGTCCGGTCCCGCTCCAGCAGGTGCGGCAATCGCGCCACCAGACCGCGGGCGTTTTCGGCGTTGGCCATCAGGATGGCAATGATCGCGGTGACATCGACCTCGCCGTGGTCCGGATGCCAGCTATCGTAATCGGTGACCATCGCGATGCTGGCGTAACAAAGTTCGGCCTCGCGGGCGAGCTTGGCCTCGGGCATGTTGGTCATGCCGATCACGTCGGCGCGAAATTGTTCGCGGTACATCCGGCTTTCGGCCAGAGTCGAGAATTGCGGCCCCTCCATCGCCAGATAGGTGCCACCCCGGTGTATCGTGATCCCCTGATCCTGCGCCGCCGTCGCACACGCCGCGCTCAACCGGTCGCAGGTCGGTCGCGCGACCGAGACATGGGCCACGCAGCCCGGCCCAAAATACGATTTTTCCCGCGCCGTCGTTCGATCGATGAACTGATCGACGACAACGAAATGGCCGGGCGCCATTTCCTCGCGGAAGGAACCGCAGGCGGACACCGAAACGACGTCGGTTACGCCAAGCCTTTTCAGCGCGTCGATGTTGGCGCGGTAGGGGACCGAGGTCGGGGTGTGCACGTGCCCCCGCCCGTGGCGCGGCAGAAACGCCATTTCAATCCCGTTCAGACGCCCCGTCAGAATCGCGTCCGATGGTGCACCCCATGGGGTTTCGACCTGTCGCCAGCGCGGTTTCTCCAACCCCGGAAGTTCGTAGACCCCGCTGCCGCCGATCACGCCGATCATGGTATTCATGGCCATCTCTCAATCATCCGGACGCTTGAGTTCAAAGACGTCGCGGACCAGCGTATAATCCCGGTAACCAAGGCGCGACAACGGGGTATAGCGGGTGACGTCAAACCGGCCATCGACCACGCAGTCATCCGCAAGGTAGATGCCCGTCACCTCGCCGAAGACGACGTGATTGTCGGGTCCGGAAAGCGTGTGAACCGCGGTCAGGCGGCATTCAAGCGCGGCGGGCGCGGCAGCAACGCGGGCGCAGTCGATGGTTTCACACGTCGCCTTGGCAAGACCCGCAGCCTCGAATTCATCGATGTCTCCGGGGAAATTCTCGCTCGAGATATTCATCGCATCCATCAGCTTTTCAGCAACGATATTGACGCAGAAAACCCCGGTTGCCCGGATGTTTTTCAGGCTGTCCTTGGTGCCGGTCGACGCGAACATAACCTGCGGCGGCGCGTAGGCAATGCCGTTGAAAAACGAATAGGGTGCCAGATTGTCGGTGCCATTGTCGGCGCGCGACGAAATCCACCCGATCGGGCGCGGCGTGATGATGGCGTTGAACGGATTGTGCGGCAGCCCGTGGCCGTCTGCGGGTCGATAGAACATCCGGCCTCCATTGCGGTTTGCCCAAGGCCTAGCGCCGTGTTAGGGGAAATTCCAGAGGTTTCAACGGTTTCGTGATCGCGAAACGCCAAGAACGGGCCAATCACGCACCATGTTTCGCCTGTCCCCTGCAACCGCCGAGGATTTCTTTGAGGTCGA
>CAZRLO010000144.1:0-6254 GCA_964600965.1 uncultured Rhodobacter sp. | reverse complement strand
GGCTTGTCGCAGCCGTACCACGCCATTGAATCGCGATAGGCGATGCGCGGGAATTCCGCCGTCACCTTGCGGCCCTTGCCGAATTCCTCGAAAACGCCGCGCATGACGGGTTCGATCACCTGAAAGACGTCCTCTTGGGTGGCGAAAGACATCTCCATGTCGAGTTGATAGAACTCGCCCGGCGAGCGGTCGGCGCGGGGGTCTTCGTCGCGAAAACACGGCGCGATTTGGAAATAGCGGTCAAACCCCGCGACCATGATCAACTGTTTGAACTGCTGGGGTGCCTGCGGCAAGGCATACATCTTGCCGGGATGCAGCCGCGAGGGCACCAGAAAGTCGCGCGCGCCCTCGGGGCTACTGGCGGTCAGGATCGGCGTTTGAAATTCAGAGAACCCCGCCGCGGTCATCCGGCGGCGCAACGAGGCGATGACACCCGAGCGCAGCATGATATTGTCATGCAGGCTGTCACGGCGCAGATCGAGAAACCGGTATTTCAGCCGTGTCTCTTCGGGATATTCCTGATCGCCGAATACCGGCAACGGCAATTCGTCGGCGGCATTCAGGACCTCCAGATCACGGATGAAAACCTCGATCTCGCCGGTCGGGATTTTCGGGTTTACCAGTTCGGGCGCACGCGCCTTCACCTCGCCGTCGATGCGGATCACCCATTCGCTGCGCAGCTTTTCAACCTCGGCGAAAACGGCGCTGTCGGGATCGCACAGGATCTGGGTCATGCCGTAATGGTCGCGCAGGTCGATGAACAGCAGCCCGCCATGGTCGCGCACCCGGTGGACCCAGCCGGAAAGCCGCACGGTTTCCCCGACATTCGCGGCGGTCAGATCGGCGCAGGTATGGCTGCGATATGCATGCATTATGCGTCCCTTCGGGGTTCCAATGATCGCTGCGGATACACGCGACTAAGCGCGCCTTGTCAAGGGTGGCGCGTCGGAAATCAATGGCAGGTCGGGCAAGGTTATCGCCGGGCCGCGCGCCACCGACAGAATCGGTTCAGGGATTATCACCGGTGCAAAAGGCCCGGCGCCGGCCGTATCGGCGGCACGACGGATTGTCGGTATGCGAATGTGCGCGAAATCAGATAAACCTAGGGTGGATAAATTGCGGATTCGGTCGGAATAAACCTTTTGCCTATATTCGCAATTCTCGAATGATGGCAACTTCGTGTCCTGCGCTGCCGATCAATCATCTTTTTTTTATGTGGTGCGGAATGTTCCTGTTGCTGGTGACTTTACAGCAGCAAAGTACCCGTAACGCTTGAACCAACCCAGCAAGCAGCCGCTGGTTGGCCAAGGCCGAGTTCCCTGCGTTGGAACTGTCTGTGTGCAATATTTTGTAAGTGGCTGCAGAAGTTTGACGAGTTCGTGCACAGGCACTTTCAAAGCCCGGCCTTCTGATCCCCAGAGGCCGGGTTTCTCGTGGGTGGTGGGGGATATTGGCGGATCCTACGGCTTGTCGTGATACCCGGCCCCGGAATTGGCGGGCATCCCCTCCCCTTTGGCTGATCCCGGAATTCGCCCCTTGTACGCCAACGCCGACTGACTATAACCACGGCAATTTGCTGATTGCCAAGGACCGAACGCTTGCGAATTTCGCGGGGCACCGGACCAGCCACGGGACCGGGACATGCCAAGACGAGACGACATCCACTCCATCATGATCATCGGCGCGGGTCCGATCATCATCGGACAGGCGTGCGAGTTCGACTATTCCGGGGCGCAAGCCTGCAAAGCGCTGCGCGAAGAAGGCTATCGCGTCATTCTTGTCAACTCGAACCCCGCGACGATCATGACAGACCCGGGCATGGCCGACGCCACCTATATCGAGCCGATCACGCCGGATATCGTCGCGACCATCATCGAGGCAGAGCGCCCCGACGCCCTGCTGCCGACGATGGGCGGGCAGACGGGTCTCAATACCGCGCTGGCGCTGGATGATTTGGGGGTGCTGGCGAAATTCGGCGTTGAACTGATCGGAGCCGACCGCGCCGCCATCGAAAAGGCCGAGGACCGCAAGCTGTTCCGCGAGGCGATGGACCGCCTCGGGATCGAGAACCCGCGTGCCGCGATTGCCGAAAATCCGGAACAGGCGATGGCCGCCCTTGATGATGTCGGCCTGCCCGCCATCATCCGCCCCGCCTTTACCATGGGCGGCACCGGGGGCGGCATCGCCTATAACCGCGCGGATTTCGAAACGATTTGCGCCAGCGGTCTGGATGCGTCGCCGGTCAGCCAGATCCTGATCGACGAAAGCCTGCTTGGCTGGAAGGAGTTCGAGATGGAGGTGGTGCGCGATTGCGCGGACAACGCCATCATCATCTGCTCCATCGAAAACGTCGATCCCATGGGGGTTCATACCGGCGACAGCATCACCGTGGCCCCGGCGCTTACGCTAAGCGACAAAGAATACCAGATGATGCGCACGCATTCGATCAATGTCCTGCGGGAAATCGGCGTCGAAACCGGTGGCTCGAACGTGCAATGGGCCGTGAACCCGGCCGACGGGCGCATGGTCGTGATCGAGATGAACCCGCGCGTCAGCCGGTCTTCGGCACTGGCGTCCAAGGCAACCGGGTTTCCCATCGCCAAGATCGCCGCCAAGCTGGCGGTCGGCTATACGCTGGATGAGCTGGACAACGACATCACCAAGGTGACGCCGGCATCGTTCGAGCCGACCATCGATTACGTCGTCACCAAGATCCCGCGCTTCGCGTTCGAAAAATTTCCCGGCGCCGAGGCAAGCCTGACCACGGCGATGAAATCCGTGGGCGAGGTGATGGCGATCGGGCGCACGATCCATGAAAGCCTGCAAAAGGCGCTGGCCAGCATGGAAACCGGCCTTACCGGGTTTGACGAGATCGAAATCGCCGGCGCAATGATCGATGCGGCTCATGGCACGCCCGTTGCGTTGTCGCACGACCGCAAGGCCGCCGTCATCAAGGCCATATCCGCCCGAACACCCGACCGGATGCGCCTGATCGCTCAAGCCATGCGCGAGGGGCTGACCGACGATGAAATCCACGTGGCCACCGCGTTCGACCCGTGGTTTCTGGCCCGAATTCGCGAGATCATCGTGGCCGAGGCCTTGATCCGTGAGCAGGGTATTCCGGCGGATGCCAACGGGCTGCGTCGCCTCAAGATGCTTGGTTTCAGCGATGCCCGGCTGGCCATTCTGACCGGCACGAACGAACACGAGATCCGTCGCGCCCGTCGGCGGCTTGGCGTCAACGCGGTGTTCAAGCGGATCGACACCTGCGCTGCCGAGTTCGAGGCGCACACGCCCTATATGTATTCGACCTTCGAAACCCCGGTCATGGGCGAGGCGGAATGCGAGGCCCGGCCCACCGACCGCGAAAAGGTTGTCATTCTTGGCGGCGGTCCGAACCGGATCGGTCAGGGGATCGAGTTCGACTATTGCTGCTGCCACGCCTGTTTCGCACTGACCGGCGCCGGTTACGAAACCATCATGATCAACTGCAATCCGGAAACCGTCAGCACCGATTACGACACGTCGGACCGGCTGTATTTCGAACCGCTGACGCTGGAACATGTGCTGGAAATCCTGCGGGTCGAGCAGGAAAACGGCACGCTGCACGGCGTGATCGTACAATTCGGCGGGCAAACGCCGCTGAAGCTGGCCAACGCTCTGGCCGACGAGGGCATCCCGATCCTGGGCACCACGCCCGATGCCATCGACCTGGCCGAGGATCGCGAGCGGTTCCAGAAGCTGCTGCACGATCTCGACCTGAAACAACCTCATAACGGCATTGCTTCAAGTCCCGACCAGGCCTTTGAAATTGCGAAGGATGTCGGCTATCCGCTGGTGATCCGGCCGTCCTATGTTCTGGGCGGTCGCGCCATGGAAATCGTGCGCGATGACGCGCAACTGACGCGCTATATCAACGAGGCGGTGGTGGTATCGCACGGCAGTCCGGTGTTGCTGGACAGCTATCTGACCGATGCGGTCGAGGTGGATGTCGATGCGCTTTGCGACGGTGCGGACGTGCATGTCGCGGGCATCATGCAGCATATCGAAGAGGCCGGTGTTCATTCGGGCGACAGCGCGTGCAGCCTGCCACCGCATACGCTATCGGCCGACATCATCCAGGAGATCAAGCGCCAGACGCGGGCGCTGGCGCTGGGCCTGAACGTCATCGGGCTGATGAACGTGCAGTTCGCGATCAAGGATGACGAGATTTTCGTGCTCGAGGTCAATCCGCGTGCCAGCCGCACCGTGCCGTTCGTCGCCAAGGCCACCGACAGCGCGATTGCCTCGATTGCGGCGCGCCTCATGGCCGGTGAAAAGCTGGCGTCATTCCCCGAACGTCCGCCCTACAAAGAGGCGCGCCACGACGAGGAAATGCCGCTGGCCGACCCGATGACACTGGCCGATCCGCTGACCCCGTGGTTCAGCGTCAAAGAGGCGGTAATGCCGTTCAACCGGTTTCCGGGGGTCGATACGATCCTTGGGCCGGAAATGCGTTCGACCGGCGAGGTCATGGGCTGGGCGCGGTCGTTTCCGCGCGCCTTTCTCAAGGCACAGCTCGGTGCCGGGACGTTCTTGCCGGACAAGGGCACCGCGTTCTTTTCGATCAAGGATGGCGACAAGACTCCGCTCTTGATCGAAACGGCGCAAATCCTGACCGATCTGGGCCTGAATATCCTGGCGACGCGGGGGACGGCGGCGTTTCTGGGCGCCGCCGGGATCGCGACCGAGACCGTCAACAAGGCCTTCGAAGGCGGACGCACGGTGGTCGACCTGATCAAGGACGGACAGGTGCAACTGGTCATGAACACGACCGAAGGCACCCAGGCGATCGAAGACAGCCGCGCGATGCGCAACATCACCCTGATGGACAGGATCCCCTATTACACCACCGCCGCCGCCAGCCACGCCGCCGCCCTGGCGATGCGAAGCGCCCGGGAAGGCGAGATCGGGGTGCGGCGCTTGCAGGGGTGAGCAGGCTTCCCGGAAATGGTCCGGGAGACCATTTCGCCTACGAACGTACGAAGCGCCGGGTTCTGGCCGCTCCGGGCACAGCCCGGCAAAGGGTCCGGGGGGCGGTTTGAGGCCCGAACGCACGGCGCGCCGGGTCGTGTGCCGCATTTATGTATCCAACGCTCTAATTGCCAAATGCAATGCGATGCGATGTCTGTATATCGACCTTGCTAAACTTGCGAAGCTCATGCGCGTCGGGGCACCGCTCAAGCTGCAACCCCTCGAGGCTAAAACTATCGCTGGGATGAACACATATTTCCTTGATCTCGTCAGACTGCAAGGCGACGGCATCGCTAAATACGTAGACATACCGGTTTGTGGTTACTTGCTGCGGTGACAGGCATTCGCCAGAGGAAAGCTGATACCAACCTTCCACAACCCACGCCGTTGTTTCAGGATCTTCAAGATACGCCACCGCAACCGATATTTCCGAAAAAAAGGAATTGTTGCAGACCTGCCAGATTGGGTCGGTCGGGGCTGGTTCAGGAGGACTTGTGCTTGGACTTGTGCTTGGTGGATTAGAGAAGTTCCAGTTGACACCACCGCCTGTCCCAGGACCGTAATCGGGGGCCGTAGAATCGCGCGCAGGGTATCTGGAACTAGGCCAGCCACCAATCACACTCGGCGGAAATGTATACATGTTATCCAGCGTTAGCCCAAATTCTGAAGAACCAAGAGTGCGTACCATAGTTTGCGCCTGCGCTTCCTGACTGCCAACGACCAGGAAACCTGCGCCAAACACAAATGCAAAACCAACACAAAAAATATGTCTTCCGCTCACAATGATTCCTCCAATATATTGCTCGGTGTAATATTTTTTCCTCTTTTCGGTTTCTCGGACTGCGCCGTTGGCTGGGTGAGAAATATAGTCGCCCCGCCGCCGTTTTCGTTCCTAACCGGATATAAATAGATCACGTAAATCATTAAATACATGAGGGAAAACAGCAAAACGACCGTGGCAAACCGCTTGGTTTTCAGGGACAGTTCAATCAATCCGGTTTTGACGGAGATATCATCTTCACCCGTTTGCGCGCGATCAAGTGCGGCGGCTTGACTGAATTGCCAGAACGAAAACGCCAATCCGCTGACGCTGACCATAACCGAAAGCCAAAAAATAAATTTTGTGCTCCGCAGGTTCCAAGTAAAATGGCGTTTGCGTTCGGCCAATGCCCAGGCATCATATTCAAGCCGAACCGACCTGAACTGTTCGACTTGTTCGGTCCAGGTCAGAGACGGGTCAA
>CAZRLO010000143.1:0-6275 GCA_964600965.1 uncultured Rhodobacter sp. | reverse complement strand
TCAATTCGAAAGTCGCCGGAAGCATACAGTGTGTACCGATCCAAGTTGGTTTGGATTTTTTTGAAGGCAGGTATTTGAAGTTTTGTTTGCCCACCTCTAATGTTGGGGTGGTCAAGTTGCGGCAGAAAGAACGCACACGCCGCATCGGCCCGTGGTTCAGCGACCGCTGTGGCAAATGACAAGTACCATAGAACAACTGAAACGATGGCAGTTGTCCTCACCCCTTCACCGCCTTAACAATCTTCTGCGCCCCATCCTTCAGGTCATCCGCCGCAATCACATCCACGTCCGAGTTGTTGATGATCGCCTTTCCTTCCTCAACATTCGTCCCCTCCAGCCGCACCACCAGCGGGACCTTCAACCCGACCTCTTTGACCGCCGACACCACGCCCTCTGCGATCACGTCGCAACGCATGATGCCGCCGAAGATGTTGACCAGGATGCCTTTGACCTGTGGGTCGGAGGTAATGATTTTGAAGGCTTCGGTGACCTTTTCCTTGGTCGCGCCACCGCCGACGTCGAGGAAGTTGGCAGGCTCGGCACCGTATAGCTTGATGATGTCCATCGTCGCCATCGCCAGACCGGCACCGTTGACCATGCAGCCGATCTCTCCATCCAGCGCGATATAGTTGAGATCGAACTTGGACGCCTCCAGTTCCTTGGGGTCCTCCTCTGACGTGTCGCGCAATTCGGCTATATCCGCGTGGCGGTAGATGGCGTTGCTGTCGAACCCCATTTTGGCATCGAGGCATTTCAGATCCCCCGCATCGGTGACGATCAGCGGGTTGATCTCCAGCATCTCCATGTCTTTGGCTATGAACAGATCGTAGAGCGTGTGCATCAGGCCCACGCATTGCTTGATCTGCTTGCCTTCCAGCCCCAGAGCAAACGCGATACGGCGGCCGTGAAAGGGCTGGTAACCGGTAGCAGGATCGACCGAGAAACTCAGGATTTTGTCGGGGGTCTTTTCGGCGACCTCCTCTATGTCCATGCCGCCCTCTGTCGAGGCGACGAAGGAAACGCGACTGCTGCCGCGGTCGACCAGCAGGGCGAGGTACATTTCGCTCTCAATCGCTGCGCCGTCCTCGATATAGACGCGGTTGACCTGCTTGCCCGTGGGACCCGTCTGTTTGGTGACCAGCGTGCGGCCCAGCATTTTCTTAGCCTCGGCCTCGGCCTCGGAGACCGAGCGTGCCAGACGCACCCCGCCAGCGTCGCCTGCGTCGGGTTCCCTGAACGTGCCCTTGCCGCGTCCGCCGGCGTGGATTTGCGCCTTGACGACCCAAAGCGGTCCGTCAAGCTCTCCGGCGGCGGTTTTCGCCTCTTCGGCGCGCAGCACCACGCGACCATCGCTGACCGGCGCGCCGGCGGAACGCAGCAATCCCTTGGCCTGATATTCGTGGATATTCATGCAAAATGGTCCTTTACGTCGCGGGGGCAGGTGGATTTCTTCCCACCAGCACTGAAATTACACTGAGGTTTGCATAAGGACGAATTGGAAATAAACGGTTATTCGTTGATTTGGTTGGGATTTGACAAAATTCACGTAATTTGTGATCACATGAAAATCGGTGTGATCACGTATCGTGAAATTAGCCCGGTAACCTTGAGTCGTGGCTGCGATTTCCCGGGTTGGATTCCGGTAATTCTGGAGCCGCAACGCCTAGTTCAGCCACACCATGAATAACAGCGCATCGCCGGCAAACATACGCTCGAACCTGCGCAGGTTATCCGGGTTCACCAGCGGCCCACGCTCCATGTGTTCCACCAGACCGAGGCCGTGAATCCAGGTGACAAGATCGACGGCAACCGGATTTTCCAGCAGTTTTGCGACATTGACCCCGGCACCCGGCTCCACCCGCCAGTGACCGACCAGCAGATCGCCCTTCAGCACCGCCTCGGCGTCGCCGAGTATACCCAGCCATGTGGTGCCGGTCTCGGGCGGCAGTTCGAAGCCCAGCGCCGATCGTTGGGTCGCGTTGGGTATCCATTCGCGCTCATTATCGGCCTCAAGCGCCACGGCTTTCCAGAACTCGCGGTTTTCGGCAACCATGGCCAGCAGGTGGCCACGCGCGGCGCGGGTGCGGGCCGCATCCGGCACCCGGTTGATCGCGCCGTAGACCATGGCGATCATATCGACCAACCCTTCCTCGCTGCGCAGAAAGCTGAAGCGATCCATCTGCCCGTTTCCGCGAAGCGCGTTCATCTGTTCGACGCTTGCGGCCACTTCGGCGACAACCTCGGTCGGATCGAATGCCAGAACCAGTTCGGCGACGCCCGAGATCAGATGCGTATAGGCGCGCAACCAGGCTACATCCGCGGTATCAAAGCGGATCACCAACGACTCCGGCGCGCCATCCAGGCCGGCTTCACCGGGTCGCTGCGCAAGAGCTGCCGCAACGGTGGCAAGCAGTTCCTCGCCCCGATCCTTGGTGCCGTTTTGGTTGATGTCGAACCAGAGCCCGGCAATGTCGATGCTCAGTGCAACATCGGCGTCAGCCGCGACGCGACCGAGGGCGGTGCGCGATGCCTCCATGTCCACGGCCACGGCCGCGAACAGATCGGTAATCAGCGCAGGATAGAAAGGGTCCGCATTCGGGTTTGGCGGGATCGGCAGGCGCAGCACCGGAATTCCGAACGCCGCAAATGTGGCGTTGTGGCGATGGCGTAGTTGCAGGGTCTTTTCAATCCCGCGCAAAAACCGCACCGCGCCCAGCGCGAACTGCGTGTTGGCGTCGGTCTGCGGGGCACCGGCCAGCCGTGCCTCGGTGGCGGCCAGGCCGTTTTCTGCAAGGGCGGTGGAGACGTCGAAATCCTGCGCCGCAGCAGGGCTTGCGGCGAGGATCAGGGCGGCGGCGATTTTACGAAACATGTGCACGATCCTAGCCCGGATCGCCTATGGTTAAAATGGGGGTATTCCCCCATAAAACCGCTGCCAACTTGATCTGGCCAAAAATACCTCGGGGAGCGCGAGGGGCCGGCCCCTCGCATTCCAACGCCTGCATCACCCGAGGCTTGAATCAATCCCCCGGCACGCCTCAACCAGTCCTTTGACTGCCCCGACAGACTTGTCGAACATCGCCTGCTCGTCCGCGTCCAGCTTGATGTCGATGACTTTCTCGATGCCGCCCGCGCCAATCACGGTCGGCACACCGACATACATGCCTCTCAGCCCATAGGCCCCGTCCACATGCGCCGCGCAGGGCAGCACGCGTTTCTGGTCCTTGAGGTATGCCTCGGCCATCTCGATAGCGCTGGTGGCCGGTGCATAATAGGCGCTGCCGGTTTTCAGCAGACCGACGATCTCGGCCCCGCCGTCGCGGGTGCGCTGGATGATAGCGTCGAGTTTCTCCTGGCTGGTCCAGCCCATCGCCACCAGGTCGGGCAGCGGAATGCCCGCGACCGTTGAATAGCGCGCCAGCGGCACCATGGTGTCGCCATGGCCGCCGAGGACGAAGGCGCTGACGTCGCGCATCGAGACGCCGAATTCGAGGCTAAGGAAATGCCGGAAGCGGGCGCTGTCAAGGACGCCCGCCATGCCGCAGACTTTTTCGTGCGGCAGCCCGCTGAACTCGCGCAGTGCCCAGACCATCGCATCCAGCGGATTTGTGATGCAGATGACAAAGGCACCGGGCGCGTGTTTGGCGATGCCTTGGCCTACCGATTTCATCACCTTGAGGTTGATCCCCAGCAAATCATCGCGGCTCATCCCCGGTTTGCGGGCGACGCCGGCGGTGACAATACAGACATCTGCGCCTGCGATATCGGCGTAATCGGTGGTGCCCGAAAGAGCGGCATCGAATTTTTCGGCAGGGCCGCTTTCGGCGAGATCCAGCGCCTTGCCCTGCGGCACGCCATCGGCAATGTCGAATAACACGACATCGCCAAGTTCCTTCATCGCGGCAAGATGGGCGAGCGTGCCGCCGATCTGTCCTGAGCCGATAAGGGCAATTTTCGGTCTGGCCATGTGATTGATCCTTGGGTCCGGTTGGTGTTGCTTTAAGGGCTATTCCTTCGCGGGTCCGGGTGCAAGTGCGCTGCAGTGCGGCATTACCGGATCGCTGCGCATCTCCGGGCTGGTAAGCTCGATGCAAGCGGTTATGGTCGGGCGACTATTTGCGGGCGGGGCACCGATGACGCTGGACTTCACGTTTTTTGCACTGGCGATCCCGGCAGTACTTTTCGCCGGGATATCAAAGGGCGGATTCGGATCGGCGGCGGCTTTTGCCGCGGCCCCATTGCTGGCGCTGATTGTCGAACCGGCACAGGCAGTGGCCGTGATGCTGCCGCTGCTGATCGTGATGGATTTCAGCGCGTTGAAACCGTATTGGCGGCAATGGCAGCCGCGCACGTCGTGGATTCTGATTTTGGGCGGTGTTCCGGGTGCCTTGCTTGGCGCGTTGCTGATCGGCAGGGCGAACCCGGATGTGTTCCGGTTCCTGATCGGGCTGATCGCGGTGAGTTTCGTGATCTATCAGTTTTCCCGCGACCAGGGCTGGATACCGGTGGCAGGTGCTCCGATGTCGGACCGGTCGGGTTTCCTGTTCGGCATTGGTGCCGGGCTGACAAGTTTCATCGCCCACGCGGGCGGGCCGGTGGCATCGGTCTATCTGCTATCAAAGCGGCTGGGAAAGCGCGAATATCAGGCCACCACGATTATCGTGTTCTGGGCCAACAACCTATTGAAGTTCGGTCTCTATGCGTCGCTGGGATTTTTTTCACCGCAGACCGCACTGGCCGATCTATATCTGTTTCCAGTGGCGATTATCGGCACCTATCTCGGCGTATATATGCACCGCATCGTCCCCGAGCGCCTGTATTTCGCGGTCATATACATCTGCCTGACCCTTGCGGGCGCGAAACTGATTCACGACGCCATTGCCTGAAGCGGGCCAAAATTATTCGAATAATTTTGCAAAAGGATTTCCGAAAATCCTTGCCCGCTCCAGCCAGTGCCGGACCTTTTGGTTCAGAGCGCAGTTCCCATCGCTGGAGTCAGATCGCCGCCGGTGGCCTCGAACGCCTGACCTGAGGCGACCAGGCAGGTCAGCCCCGAGGGCGTCGTCACCGTGATCGTCCAGGTGCCGGTCTCAAGCGAGGCGAACACCTCAACCACCGAATTGTTCGGTGCCAGACCGATCGACTGCCGGCTTTCGCCATATGCCGAGGCCAGCCGTTCGACCACGATATCGCGCATGGCGCAGTTGGAATTTTGCTGGGCGAATGCGAATTGTGTTGCCACGAGGAGCGCGCCGACACCCAGGGAGAGTGCAAGAAACTGTCGTTTCATCGGGTCTATCCCTTTAGATCTGGGGCCACCGCCACCCGGGCCGTCCGGTTGAACCGGCGGGCGGGATTGCCCGGTTTCATCTGGTGTCGAACCTTGCGCACCGTGGCTTCGCGGGGCCTTGCGAAACGGTTCTCCCTCGTCCGACGACGGCGAAAAGATTGAACCCAAGGGTCAAAAAATTTGGTTAACTGGCCGAGCGGCGCAGACGTGTCGCAGGTAACAGGCTGATTCCATGTGGTTTCTGCGTCGCGGCAAGACGGGGCTTGCACTCTGCCGGTGACCCGTGATTCCCTGCGCGCGGGCAGTACGAGGGAGCAGAATCATGGATCAGGCGGTGCGGCCATACAGGTCGGTTCTGTATATGCCCGGATGGAACCCGCGCGCCTTGCAAAAGGCGACGGGTCTGCCCGCCGATGCGCTGATTTTCGATCTGGAGGATGCGGTCGCGGCACCGGAAAAGATCAATGCAAGGGACTTGCTGGCCGAAACGCTCAAATCGTCTGATTATGGCGGCCGCGCACGTATTGTGCGGGTGAACGGGCTGGACACCGCCTGGGGGCGCGATGATGTGGCGGCGCTGGCCGATGCCGGTGCCGATGCAATCCTGCTGCCCAAGACCGGCAGCACCGCCGATCTCGATGCGCTTGGCGCGATGGTCCCGGATGCGGAACTGTGGGCGATGATGGAGACCCCGGCGGGTATTCTGAACGCACCCGAGATTGCGGCGCATCCGCGGCTGAAGGGCATGGTCATGGGCACAAACGATCTGACCAGTGATCTCAACGCGCGGTTTCGGGCCGACCGTCAGCAAGTCCTGCCCAGCCTGCAGGCCTGCGTTCTGACCGCGCGCGCCCATGACGTGATCTGTCTCGACGGCGTCTATAACGCGTTCCGCGATGACAAGGGCCTGCGTGTGGAATGCGAACAGGGGCGCGACCTGGGGTTTGACGGCAAAACGCTGATCCACCCGGCGCAGCTGGCAGTT
>CAZRLO010000142.1:0-6342 GCA_964600965.1 uncultured Rhodobacter sp. | reverse complement strand
GACAAAGGCGCGGTCGCCGATTTCAGTACGGAATTTTTCGACACCATTATAGTTGCAAGTCACCGTACCGGCACCAATATTCGCCGCCTCCCCGATACTGGTGTCGCCGACATAACTTAGGTGATTCACCTTCGCCCCGGCACCCACAGAGGTATTTTTGACCTCGACAAAATTGCCGACCTTGGCGTCGTCGGATAGAGTCGTACCGGGGCGCAGGCGGGCGTAGGGACCGACAATCGCGCCGCTGCCAATAACGGCGCCTTCTATGTGGCTGAAGGCGCGAATGGTGGCACCGGGTTCGACTGTGACGCCGGGGCCGAAAATCACGTTGGGTTCGATAACGGTGTCGCGCCCGATCCGGGTGTCAAAGGAAAAGTAGACGGATTCGGGCGCGGTCATGGTAACACCGTCCGTGAGAGCATTGGCGCGGGCGCTTTGCTGAAAAATCGCCTCGGCCTGCGCCAGTTCTTCGCGTGTGTTTATGCCCAGCGTTTCGGATTCGTCGCATGTCACAACGGTGGTTTTCAGGCCGCGTCGCCCGGCCAGCTCAACAATGTCGGTCAGGTAATATTCGCCGCTGGCATTGTCGTTTCCCAGTTTCGCCACCAGATCGAAAACTGTGGACGCATCGGCAAGAACAACGCCGCTGTTACAAAGGCTTACAGATCTTTCTTCATCCGACGCATCTTTAGATTCGACGATCTTTTCCAGCTTGCTTCCAACTATAATCAACCGCCCGTAACGGCCCGGTTCAGCGGCGTGGAAGCCCAGCACCACGATATCGTAACCATTCGTGCGGGCGGCTTGCATTTGCTGCAATGTCTCGCCGCGGATGAAGGGTGTATCACCGTAAAGCACCAGCGCGTCGCCGATGAATTCGGCCAGCGCGACCTGTGCCTGGCTGACCGCATGGCCGGTACCGAGCTGTTTGTGCTGGACCGCGATTTCAATGGTGCTGTCGAGAGTATTCGCGGCGGCGGCAACCTGATCGGACCCGGCCCCGGTGACCATCACTGTGCGCGCCGGTTTGACGGCCTGACCGGACCGCAGCGCGTGCGCGAATAGCGGTACACCGCCAAGCGGAAGCAAGACCTTGGGCAGGTCGGAGTTCATCCGAGTTCCTTGACCTGCGGCCAGAACGATGAGGGCTGTTGCCATGGGCTGCGCGCGGCCTGCCTGTGTTGTTTTGTTGTGCATCTTCTACCCGGTCTTGTGATTGCCGCAAGGTTTTGCGCTATCAAAGCTTGTGACGGCGCGTTACAGCGGGCGGCGGGAAACTGCTTAAGGTGCCGTTGGTGCGCACGGTTATTTTCGATCTGGACGGAACGCTTGCTGATACCAGCGGCGACCTGATCGCAGCAGCAAACGCCTGTTTCGAGGCGTTGGGGCAAGGGCGGGTGCTGGACCCCGCGCGCGATCAGGCCGCGGCGTTTGCGGGCGCGCGAGCGATGTTGCGGCTGGGGTTCGAACGGTTGGGTCAGGATGTGGGGCAGGTAGAGCAGCAATTTCCGCTCGCCGTGGCCCATTATGGCGCGAATATCGATGTATATACAACGCTTTACCCCGGCGCGATCGCAGCGGTCGAGACACTGCTGCGCGATGGATACCGGGTTGGGATCTGTACCAACAAACCCGCAGGGCTGGCGGATATTCTGCTGCGGAAACTTGGGGTGCGGGATTTGTTCATGTCGTTGATAGGTGCCGATACGCTGCCGGTACGAAAGCCGGACGCCGCACCTTATGTCGCGGCGGTGACAGGTGCCGGCGGTGCGGTGGAAAGGTCATTGATCATCGGCGACACGATAACTGATTTTGAAACCGCAAAAGCGGCCGGTGTGCCCAGCGTATTGGTTGGGTTCGGGCCGGGCAGGAAACATGTTCTGGCGTTGAAACCCGACGCGCTTTTGGACAATTACGCCGACCTTTCCGACATTGTACGCAGGCTGATCGGCTGAGTAAGCAGGTCGAACAGCGGTAATATTCCGGCTTCGGGCAGCATTTGCAGCGCGGTCTCGATAGCATCGGCGCGGTCAGGTCCCAGGACCGGGTCGGCAAGGCCATGGTATTTTTCGCGCAGCTCCGCCTCCGACGGCGGGGTCCGGTGGTCCCATTTCGGGTTGACGCGCTCGCTTTCGAGCCGGGTACCGTCGGCCAGGATCAGCGCCACCTGGGCCAGTCTTTCGGTGGGAAAAGCGGCGTTGGCGCGGTCATCCTCGACCATCGTCATCGCGCGGGAAAGGCGCAGGATTTCAGGGTCTTGCAGGGCGCCGTCGGCGATATCGGCAGCGTCGATGCCGCCACGTGCGAGTGCAACGGCGGTCGGGAAGGATGTGGAATACTGCGCTTCTTCGGTTGTCCTGGGCTCGGTTGTGGCAAGGCGGGTGGCCTCATGAAAACTATGGACCTCGATTGCGCGAATATCCGATGATGTCAGATTGTGTTTTGTGCGCAGTGCCAGTGCGGCGGTGACCGGTCCCTGCGCCCAGCGGCAGACCGGCCAGGGTTTGAAATACTGCTCGGCCATCAGCCAGCGCGTCCCCAGATCTTCCCAGACTTCCGCCGGTTCCGTGATCGTCAGCGCCGGCGCACCGGTAAAGCCGTCGCGGGCGAGCAGAGCGGCGGAAACCCCTGCCATCGCACCCCATCCCGAGCCGTCTTTGAGCATGGTGGGGTGGTCAATGCAGCGCATCATCTGGCTGCGGGGACCGTGATACTCGGCGATGCCCAGCGCGTGGGCGGTTTTGGCAGGGTCCAATTTCAGCAGCCGCGCACCTGTGGCGGCAGAGGCGACGGCGATCCACGCGCCGGAGGTGTGGTAGTCGGGTACGGTGGCATGCAGAGCCGGGCCAAGCCGCGAGCCAAGTTCGTATCCCATTGCAATCGTTGCAAGAAACTCTTTACCGTCGGTATGTCCGGACTCCAGCGCCAACGCCAAAGCCGCCGGAAACAGCCCGCAGCCGACATGGCCCTTGGCCGGGTTGTAACCGTCATGTCCGTCCAACGCGTCGATGCCCATCGCCCCGGCAAGCGCCAGACCCGCGGCGCTGGTTCCGCGCCCGTCGAAGAGCATGCGATGACCGCCGCCGAACTGACCGGCGGCGTGGTCGCGAATCAGACCGGACAGCCGTGTCGTATGACCCGCGGCACCGATGCCGATGAGGTCGAGCAGGCAGAGTTCGGTCCGCAGCCTGATCGCGGGCGGCAGGTCCGTCCAATCCAGGCGGTGAATGTATGCAAGCGCGTCCATGCGGTCAGATTGCACCGGCAGTGCCGGGAATTCCTGCGGGAAACCGACAATTGGCACGATGCTGGGCGACGTTGACGATAGCGCTTCCTGCCCGCATGGTCGGCCCATGAGAGAGAAATTCACCGGCAGTTTCACCCAGCAGGAGCCGATTCCCCAGGAAGGCATTGATTCGGCGCTGGCGGTGCTGCGGCACGGGCGGCTGCACAGGTACAATATCGCCGGAGACGAGGCAGGCGAGGCGGCGCTGCTGGAGCAGGAGTTTGCGGCGCTTACGGGTGCGAAATACACCCTGGCCGTGGCCTCGGGCGGTTATGCGCTGGGCTGCGCGCTGCGTGCGCTCGGCGTCATTCCCGGCGACCGGGTGCTGGCCAACGCCTTCACGCTGGCCCCGGTGCCGGGTGCGATAGCCGGGGTGGGGGCAGAGCCGGTCTTTGTCGAAATCACCGGCGCGCTGGTGCTGGATTTCGAGGATTTGGTCGCCAAGGCTGAGAATTCGGATGCCAATGTGCTGATGCTGAGCCACATGCGCGGGCATATCTGCGACATGGACCGGCTGATGGAGATAGCCGCAGAACTGAACCTGAAAGTGGTGGAAGACTGCGCTCACACCATGGGCGGGGCCTGGAACAGCATTGCGTCCGGGCGGCATGGGGTGATGGCGTGCTATTCGACGCAGACCTACAAGCATATCAATTCCGGCGAGGGCGGTTTCCTGACCGGCGACGATGACGCGCTGATGGCACGCGCGGTCATGCTGTCGGGCAGCTATATGCTGTATGACCGGCACCTGGCGGCACCGCCGCCGGACGCGTTTGCCGACCTGCGCTACGAGACGCCGAACATTTCCGGCAGGATGGACAATCTGCGCGCTGCCATCCTGCGGTCGCAGCTGAAAGCGCTGCAAAATCAATGCGATCGCTGGAATGAGCGTTATCGGATCGTCGAGGATGGCCTGCGCGATACGCCGGGATTACAGGTGATCGAGCGTCCGGAGGCAGAGGGGTTCGTGGGCTCGTCGATCCAGTTTCTGCTGGCCGGATGGGACGCGGCGCAGATCAAAGCCGTGCTGGCGCGCTGCCTGGAGTGCGGAGTGGAGCTGAAATGGTTCGGCGGGGCCGAGCCGACCGGGTTCACCAGCCGTCACGACAGCTGGCGCTATGCGCGCGCCCAGTCGATGCCGCAGACCGATGCGGTGCTGGCGGGGCTGATGGACATGCGCATCCCGCTGACATTCTCGCCTGAGGATTGCGCGCTGATTGCGCGGATCATCCGGGCGGAGGTTTCGGCGGTGTGGCAGGGCAGGGCGGCACCGTAGCCATTTGAGCGGAAAGCGACGTTGTCAAAATGAGCGCTACCGCGCGCTCTTTGTTCGGTCAATTGAGAGGCGACGCTCAAACATCAGGATTCAGGGTCTTGATACGTGCTTTGGGATTGACCGCGAGGGTGCAATTTTGTATTTATTGAACAAGCGTTCAATAAATGGAGCCGGCCCATGTTCACCGCATCGATGAATTTCGATCTGGGCGAGGACATCGCGGCGCTGCGCGATATGGTGCATCGCTGGGCACAGGAGCGGGTGAAGCCGCTGGCGGCAGAGATCGACCAGGGCAATGTCTTTCCCGCCGCGTTGTGGCGTGAGATGGGCGAGTTGGGGATGCTGGGGATCACCGTGCCGGAGGAGTTTGGCGGTGCCGGCATGGGGTATCTGGCGCATGTGGTGGCGGTCGAGGAAGTGGCGCGGGCGTCGGCCAGCGTGTCACTGTCATACGGCGCGCATTCCAACCTTTGCGTCAACCAGATCAACCTGAACGGAACGCCTGAGCAAAAGGCGAAATACCTGCCGGGGCTGGTATCGGGCGCGCATGTGGGCGCGCTGGCGATGTCGGAGGCGGGCGCGGGATCGGACGTCGTTTCGATGAAGCTGCGGGCGGATAAGCGCAACGATCACTACCGCCTCAGTGGCAACAAGTACTGGATCACCAACGGGCCGGACGCCGATACGCTGGTGGTTTACGCCAAGACGGACCCTGAGGCCGGGTCGCGTGGCATGACGGCGTTTATCGTTGAAAAACAAATGACTGGGTTTTCGACCAGCCCGCATTTCGACAAGCTGGGCATGCGCGGGTCGAATACCGCAGAGCTGATTTTCGACGACGTCGAAGTGCCGTTCGAAAACGTGCTGGGTGAAGAGGGGCGCGGCGCGGCGGTGCTGATGTCCGGCCTCGATTATGAACGCGTGGTGCTCAGTGGCATCGGCACCGGGATCATGGCTGCCTGCATGGACGAGGTGATGCCCTATCTGGCCGAGCGCAAACAATTTGGCCAGCCGATCGGATCGTTCCAGCTGATGCAGGGCAAGATCGCCGACATGTACACCGCGATGAACTCGGCGCGGGCGTATGTGTACGAAGTGGCCAAGGCTTGTGACCGGGGCGCGGTGAGACGGGCCGACGCGGCGGCCTGTGTTCTGTACAGCTCGGAAGAGGCGATGAAACAGGCGCATCAGGCGGTGCAGGCAATGGGCGGCGCGGGGTTTCTGGCCGACGCAGCCGTTGCGCGGATATTCCGCGACGCCAAGCTAATGGAGATCGGGGCGGGAACGTCCGAGATCAGGCGGATGCTGATCGGGCGCGAATTGATGGGGGCGATGGGTTGATGACATTGCGGAATATCGTCGCTTTGGTAACGCTGTCCGCTTCACCGGCTGCGGCACAGGACCTTCTATTCGACATCGGTTACACCACCGATTGCCTCGACTGCGCCGTTTCATATGACGAAATGAAGGTCTGCGTTGGCTCTGCCGCGGATATTTGCATCGGCGCCACCGATATGGGCAGCACTACGGTCGGGATGGGCGGCTGTATCGACCGTGAATTGAGCTATTGGGACGATCGGCTGAACGCGTCGTATCGCGAGTTGCGGGCAGAGGACCGGGCCGAGGACGCCGAAATGGCCGGGGTTTCCGCCGGCTATGTCAGCCAGGCCGACGCGTTGCTGGGCATGCAGCGGGCCTGGATCGCATATCGCGATGCCACCTGCGACTATGAACGGTCGCAATGGGGCGGCGGTACCGGCGGCGGCCCGGCGACGCTGGG
>CAZRLO010000141.1:0-6436 GCA_964600965.1 uncultured Rhodobacter sp. | reverse complement strand
GGGACCACGGCTGCGGACATGATCGAACTTTCCGAGGAACGTCGGGCGAAACTGATGGCATTTATCGAAAACGGCAAATTGCCCAACGCCGCAAAGGCGCGAATTATCGCGCGCCTGAAGGCCGAGCGGGTCCCGGCGGCGATGGTCAGTCGAATCGAAGCCCGCATGGGCGGCTGAAATGGAACCGAAACCCGCATTCCGCCCCAACGTGCCCGGCATTCTGTCGTATTTCACCCGCCACAAGACCGCGGCCAACCTGCTGCTTGTCATCATGCTGGTATCCGGTGTGCTGGCGGCCACGCAAATCCGGTCGCAGTTTTTCCCGGATGTGGTGATCGAGCAGGTAACGGTTTCCGTCAAATGGCAGGGCGCCGGACCTCAGGATGTCGATAACGCCATCGTGCAGCTTCTGGAACCGGCACTGCTGGCGGTCGAAGGCGTCGAAAACACCAACGCGTCCTCGACAGAAGGCCGGGCGTCCATCCGCATGGAGTTTGCGCCCGGTGTGGATATGGCGCGCGCCGCCGACGACGTGAAGGCCGCCGTTGATGGCGTGACCGGGTTGCCCGAAGATGCCGACGAACCGGTCGTGCGCCGGGGCTTCTGGCGCGACCGTGTGACCGATGTCGTGATCACCGGGCCGGTCGCCACCGCGCAACTGGCCCGGTTTGCGGACGAATTCGCCGCGCTCCTGTTTCGCGAAGGCGTCACACGCGTCACGATCCGGGGGATCGAAGCGCCGGAGACACTCGTCACGGTTCGCGAAACCGCGCTGATCCGGCACGACATCAGCCTGCGCCAGATCGCGGATGCAATCGGTGCCGAAGCCGAGGCCGACCCGGCAGGCGATGTTGCCGAGGGCACGACGCGCCTGCGCACCGGCAGCGCAAAGCGCAACGCGCGGGAAATCGCGGCGGTGGTGGTTCGGTCGAATCCCGACGGTTCGAACCTGACGATCGGAGATCTGGCCGACATCTCGGTAGGGGGCGTCGCCCGCAACCGGGCCTATTTCGTCGGAGACGACCCGGCGATTTCGATCCGGGTCGACCGCGCGGACCGCGGCGACGCGATTTCGATGCAGGCCAGCGTTCAGAAGGTTGCGCTGGCGCTGGAGGCAACCTTGCCGGAAGGTGTGAAAATCCGCCTGATCAGAACCCGGGCCGAGGCCATTACCGACCGGCTGAACATCCTTTTCGACAATGGCCTGATCGGCCTGGGGCTGGTTCTGGTGTTGCTGTTTCTGTTCCTGAATGCCCGAACCGCGTTTTGGGTCGCTGCCGGAATTCCCGTGGCCATGTCGGCGGCCATCGCGTTGATGTACCTGTCAGGCCTGACCATCAACATGGTGTCCTTGTTCGCCCTGATCATCACGCTGGGCATCGTGGTGGACGACGCGATCGTCGTCGGCGAGCACGCGGATTTTCGCGCGCGCAGGCTGGCCGAAAGCCCGGTTGCAGCGGCCGAAAATGCGGCGGCGCGCATGGCCGCTCCGGTGTTTTCCGCGACGATCACGACGGTTATCGCGTTTTTTGCCCTGACTGCGATCAGGGGTCGGTTTGGCACGCTGATTGCCGACATTCCCTTCACGGTGATCGTGGTATTGCTGGCGTCACTGATGGAGTGCTTTCTGATCCTGCCGCACCACATGCAGCGCGCACTTGCCGTCGTCAGCCGCCGGCGCTGGTACGACTGGCCCAGCCACATTTTCAATATCGGGTTTTCGTGGTTTCGTGCCCGCCTGTTCCGGCCGTTCGTCGGCTGGGTGATCCGGCTGCGCTATCCGGTGCTGGCGGCGGTCGTTCTGGTGCTGGCGTCGCAGATCGCCTTGTTTGTTTCGGGCGACGTAACCTGGCGGTTCTTCAACGCGCCCGAGCGCGGTTCGATCACCGGAAATTTCGCGATGGCCACCGGTGCGTCCCGCGACGATGCGTTTGAAATGATGACCGAGCTGCAACGCGCCAGCACGGCGCTGGGCAAACGCTACGAAAGCGAATACGGCACCAACCCCGTCGAATTCGTGTTGGCCGAAATCGGCGGAACCGCCGGGCGGGGGCTCAGCGACGCGGCGACGCGTGACAAGGACCTGCTGGGGGCGATCTCGATCGAACTGATCGATGCCGACCTTCGGCCTTATTCCTCGTTCCGGTTCTTGGGGGATTTGCAGAACGAGGTCCGCCGCCATCCGATGCTGGAGACGCTCAGCTTTCACGGCTGGCACTCCGGCCCCGGCGGCGATGCGATCGACGTGCAGTTGTTTGGTGCCAGTGCCGAGACGCTGAAGGCCGCGGCGCAGTCCCTGAAATCTGCGCTGGCGCGGCACCCCGAAGTCTCGACGCTGGAGGATGATCTGGCGTTTGACAAACGGGAACTGGTGCTCGACCTGACGCCACAGGGCCATGCGCTGGGCTTTACCATCGATGCGCTGGGTCTGGAATTGCGCCAACGTCTGAACGGGATCACCGCCGCGCAATATCCGCTGGGGGTGCGCACCGCCGATATCACGGTCAGATTGCCGCCGGACGCGATGCAGGCCGATTTCCTGGAATCAACCATGCTGCGCACGCCTGCGGGAAACTATGTTCCGCTTGGCGATATTGTCACAGTTGCCGCGCGCACCGGTTTCGCTTCGGTATTGCGGGAAAACGGTTTGCGCGTGGTTTCGGTTACCGGGGATATCTCGGATGACGATCCCGAACGCGCGGCGGCGATCGTGGAATTGCTGCGCACCAAGACCCTGCCGACAATCGAACGCGATTTTGGTGTCGCGACGCGCATGGCGGGCCTTTCCGAACAGGAGGATGCCTTTCTGGCGGACGCAAAGCTGGGCTTCATGCTGGCGATCATCGGCATCTACCTGGCACTGGCATGGGTATTCTCAAGCTGGACCCGCCCTGTGGTGGTGATGGCGGTCATTCCGTTTGGCCTGGTCGGGACCATATATGGCCACCATGCCTGGGGTGTGCCGCTTTCGATGTTTACCGTGGTCGGGCTGATCGGCATGACCGGCATCATCATCAACGATTCCATCGTGCTGGTGACGACGGTCGACGAATATTCGGTCGACCGGGACATCACCACCGCGATTTTGGAGGCGGCGACCGACCGTCTGCGCCCGGTCTTGCTGACGACGTTGACGACGGTACTGGGTCTGGCACCGCTCTTGTTTGAGACGTCGCGACAGGCGCAATTCCTCAAACCGACCGTGATCACGCTGTGTTATGGGTTGGGGTTCGGACTGGTTCTGGTTCTGCTGGTGGTGCCATCGTTGCTGGCGGTGCAGCGGGACGTTTCGCTGCGACTGAAGGCCGCGCGGCGGGTTTTGGCGGGTCGCCGGGTTTTTTGGCCCCAGCGGCTGATTTTTGGTGCGGCGGTGGCAGCGTCGGCGGTTTCGCTGGTGGGTTCGGTCGGCTATGCCATTGCCTTTGGCCGCTTGGCAGGGCCGTTGGATTGGCTTGCGGGTGGCGGCGGTGGGTCGTCGACGCTGGTCGCATTTGGCGTTCACGCGCTGATTGTTGCGATGGTCTGCGGTGTCGCGGCAATAATCTCTGCCGTTGTACCGGCGCCAGACGCGCGCCGGGCCAAGCCTCACATCGGGTCTGACGGGCAGCCGTGAATGTCGACCACGTATTCGTTACCGATGACCGAGACCCGCAAATCCGCCGGGTCAACGTCAAACGGTTCACCGGAATAGCTGAGCATTTCGGTCTCTGCCACAAGCCAGTTGCCATCGCGGCTGGATTTGGATGGCGCGATCCATACCTCGTTCGCGGCGCTTTCGAACACGACGATTTCAGGCCCGCCCGCTTGCGGTGGCAAGGCAAGTTCTGCGCGAAGCCGATAGCCATTCTCGATCGGGGAGGTCCGGCAATGTACGCTTTTCAAACCTGCCGAAGCGCCGGATATCGCGCGTTCGCTCAGGGCCAGTTCGATCAGGAATTTGTCTTCCTCGGCCTCGGGTGGCAGTTCCGTGGATATCGTGGTTCGCACCGGCACGCACACGTCCCGGCAGACGCCGATTTCCAGTGCCAGATCTGATGTGATGGTTTGCCCGGGCCGCAGGGTCTCCAGCTCGACCGGCAAAATCACCTCGTTCCGGTAGCCGATGGTCTGCAATCCGTCGGCCAAAAAGATTTCCGGACGCGGCCAGTGCAGCGTGACCTGCCGGACATTTTCCGAATCCGACCAGTCCAGATGCGGCGCGATCCCGGCTTCGCCCCCGACCCGCCAATAGGTCTTCCATCCCGGTGCCAGCGTAATTCGGATGGCGGCCATATGCGCCCCGGATTCCAGCCGCCAGCCTTTCAGCATCGAGGTTTGCACGATCCTGTCCACGGCCAGCGGTTCCTGCTGGGCCGGTGCGGCCAGTGGCAAAACCGCGATCATCGCGGCAAAAGTGACATTTCGGAACATTCGGTTTGATTCGCCCGGATTTTGCAGTCCGGCCAGTGTAGGTCGAACCATCGGGCTTCGGAAATCACATTATGGCGAAAGACCTGTAACCGTTTGAAAAGGGCTTGAATCGGGTTGGGCAGACGGCCATCTTGAAACCATGACACGCCCAAAATCCGAACAACATCTTGATGGAAAACTGCTGATTGCCATGCCCTCGATGGGCGACGTGCGATTTGAGCGGTCGGTCATCTTTTTGTGCGCTCATTCTGCGGACGGTGCGATGGGGCTGATCGTCAACAAACCGGCCCCCGATCTGCGCTTCACCGATCTGCTGGAGCAGCTAGACATGAAGCCCGAGCGCGAAACCAGCCAGATCCGGGTTCATTTCGGCGGGCCAGTCGAGCACGGGCGCGGTTTCGTGCTGCACTCGCCGGACTACGAAAGCGAGGATTCAACCCTGCAGGTCGACGACAAATTCGGCATGACCGCGACGCTGGATATTCTGGAAGATATTGCGAACGGAGAGGGTCCGCAAAACTGCCTTCTGGCGCTTGGATACGCCGGATGGGGACCCGGACAGTTGGAGGGCGAGTTGCAGGCCAACGGCTGGTTGACCTGCGAGGCCAGCCACGAGCTGGTCTTTGCCCCGGGCGATTCCGACAAGTGGTCCGCCGCGCTGGCGTCGTTGGGCATATCACCAAGTTTCTTGTCCGCTGCGGGTGGCAGCGCCTGACCTTTCGGATCACGGCATTGGTCGGCGCGGGGTTTCTGGCGTGTGATTTTCGTCGTGCGGGCGATCAGGCGGCGGGAACGTAAGGCTACCTGAGGCCCGGGATGCGGCGGCGGGCGATGAACCGGCATTGGCGCAACAGTTCGATATTCAGCTATCTGTGGCATGGCCGCGATAGCGGTGTTTGCGATGGCTCTGGCGTACCAGACCGACCCGCACCGGGTGTTAACAACCGCCGGGGCCCATCGCGGCCTGCACAATTTCATTTGGACAGATGAATACCTTCGCGGCGTTGGGATTCCTGTTGGTGAGCGGCTTTGGGTGGAGGCTGGATGCCATGAAATGACCTTTCTGCCGGCCCGGAGTGCCCATCCGACTTGCGGGCATGTCGGCGGCGCGGAGACCAAGAGAAACGTGGGACTGCCGGAATGGTCGACCGGTGGTCGCGTTGACGGGTGGATCGCAAGACCGGAGGGTCGGAAGACTGGTGGACCGGATGACTGGAACACTGGTGGACTGGATGACTGGATGACTGGATGACTGGTGGACGGGATGACTGGCGGACTGGATGACTGGCGGACCAGTAAACCGGTAGGCCGGAGGACCAGTTTTCCGGAAAACCAATAGACCAGTAAACCGGTAAACCGGTAAACTAGTTTTCCGGATATGATTTGACATTAGCCGTTGTAATCGCAGCATTAATCACGAGATTTCCTGCCGCAGTCGCTCCGCAATTTTGCGGTGTGTGTACGCGGCGGCTCGTCCGGCGCGGGTTGCAACAATCCGCCCTTGTCTCCATCGCGGCGTGACGTCAGAACCAAAACCAACGTCTCGCCGATTTCAGGGGTTGCGCCGGGACTTCTCCGGCCAAATGTCAGGTGCGCCGAACGTCACGCGCACCGACATTTCGCGTGCTGGCCTCAATCCGCGCCCGCCGCCCGCCGCAACCGGTCGTTGATGGCCCGCCCAAGCCCATGATCCGGGATCGGCGCGACCGCGATTTCGCGCGCTTCATTATTGCGGGCGAGCATGTCGAGCCGATGCAGGTATTCAAACAATCGCGTTGCCGCCTCTTGCAGATCACCGGACGGCGAAAGATTGAGGTCGGCATCTTTACATTGCCGTCCAAAGCCCAGCCAGACCGCCGCCTCGGCTGAACGGGAAACGTTCATCCGGACCGGAAACGAAGGCGCATAGTGTAGCAATGATTGCCCCGGTGATCGTGGCGCGTCGGCGTCGTTATGCGATGGCAGACGGGTGTTCAGCGCCTGCTCTACGACCTCGACCGGCAGGCCGCCAGGGCGCAAAAGGACG
>CAZRLO010000140.1:0-6437 GCA_964600965.1 uncultured Rhodobacter sp. | reverse complement strand
AGGCGGCCAGACGACCAGATGGCTGGACGGTTAGACGGCCAGACGCCCGGACGGTTGGACGTCCCGACGGCTGGCCCAGTCTTTTTTTGGCCCTGCGGACGCGACATCATGCCGGCCACGATACCGGCGCGGGTTCGCACTGCGCGGAACGTCAATTAGGCCAGCGGCGATACCGGTGTCGAATTGCCGTTCGCATCGAGCGCGACGAAGGTAAAAACGCCCTCGGTCACCTTCAGCCTGACGCGCGAGCGTTGGCGCAGGACCCATGCTTCCAGTCGGATCGCCATCGAGGTGCGGCCCACCGTGTCGACCTCGGCATAGACGCACAGGATATCGCCCATGTTGACGGGTTTGAGAAAACTCATCGCCTCGATCCCCACAGTGGCCACGCGGGATTGCGAATACTGAGCGGCGGCGATGCCCCCCGCGATGTCCATCTGGCTGAGAACCCAACCGCCGAAAATGTCGCCTGCCGTGTTGGTGTCGGCAGGCATGGCAACCGTGCGAATCGTCAGCTCGCCTTTGGGGTCGGTTTGGGTCATGAAACCAGCGTGGCTTCGGTCAGGGCGGTGATGTCGTCCATGGTGACGCCCTCGGCCATCTCGACCACTTTCAAACCGCCTTTGACCACGTCAAAAACGCCCAGATTGGTGATGATCCGGTCGACCACGCCTTTGCCGGTCAGGGGCAGGGTGCAGCTGTGCAAGAGCTTGGACTGCCCCTTTTTGTTGGCGTGGTCCATGATCACGATGACGCGGCCAACGCCCGCGACAAGGTCCATGGCACCCCCCATGCCTTTGACCAGTTTGCCGGGGATCATCCAGTTTGCGAGGTCTCCGTTTTCGGCGACCTCCATTGCGCCCAGAATGGCCGCCGCGATCTTGCCGCCCCGGATCATGCCAAACGACGTCGCGCTGTCAAAATAGGCGGTGCGGGCCAGTTCGGTGATGGTTTGCTTGCCGGCGTTGATCAGGTCGGGGTCTTCCTCGCCCTCGATCGGAAAGGGGCCCATGCCCAACATGCCGTTTTCCGATTGCAGCGTGATGTCTTTGTCGCCGACATAGTTTGCCACCAGCGTCGGAATGCCGATGCCAAGGTTGACATACATGCCGTCGGTCAGTTCCTCAGCGGCGCGTTCGGCCATTTGATTGCGGTCCCATGGCATGGTTCAGGCCTCCTCTCGCTGGCGGACGGTGCGTTGTTCGATGCGTTTTTCGTGCTTACCCTGAATGAGCCGGTTCACATAAATCCCCGGCAGGTGGATCAGGTCCGGATCGAGCGAGCCGCGCGGCACGATCTCTTCCACCTCGGCCACACAGATCTTGCCGCTCATGGCAGCAGGAGGGTTAAAGTTGCGGGCGGTCTTGCGAAAGACCAGATTGCCGGTGTCGTCCGCCTTCCACGCCTTGACGATGGCCAGATCGGCCACAATGCCGCGTTCCAGAATATAGGTTTCGCCGTTGAAAACCTTTTCCTCTTTGCCCTCGGCAATCACGGTGCCGACGCCGGTTTTGGTGTAAAACCCCGGAATGCCCGAGCCGCCCGCGCGTAGGCGTTCGGCCAGCGTTCCTTGGGGGTTAAACTCCAGTTCCAGCTCGCCTGACAGGTATTGGCGCATGAATTCCGCGTTCTCGCCGACATAGGACGAAATCATTTTCCGGACCTGCCGTGTCTGCAACAGCACGCCAAGCCCAAAATCGTCGACGCCCGCATTGTTCGAAGCGACGGTAAGCTCCTTGGTGCCCGCGTCCCGAATGGCGGCGATCAAGAGTTCCGGAATGCCGCAAAGGCCAAAACCCCCTGCCGCGATGAACATGCCGTCAAAGAGCAACCCGTCAAGCGCCCCCGACGCGGTTTGATAGATCTTTTGCATAGGTCGCCCCCGAAAATTGGAATGCTTCCGTGTTTGGCGGCTGGGGCAGGAGGTGTCAATATCGGGTGGTGCGGTGACCGGAATTGTGCGGGCCGCGAAACGCCTGGCCCCCGAAGTCACCCAAGCCCCGCAGCCATCTCGTCCACCAGCCCACGGTGAAACGCGGCCATTCGCGCATCGGGTTGCCGTGCGGTAACGGCGGCCAGCAGCGGGTCGGCGGCCTTGACGGAGCTTGCCGCAAGCTCTGCGATCACCGCATGGCCGCAAAAGGGGACATAGGCCTCGGAATAACCGCCCTCGTGCACCATCACCAGCCGGTCGTTGCAAAGTTCTGCCGCCAGTGCCATCGCCTTGCGGGTCATCTGCCGGAACCCGCCTGCCGTCACCAGCATGTGCGCCAGCGGATCAAAGGGCGACGCGTCAAAACCGCAGGCAACGATGACGGCGTCAGGTGCGAAACGCCGGATTGCCGGGGCGACGATGGTTTCCATCGCGTAAAGATAAGTGTCGTCACCACAGCCGGGCGGCAGGGGAATGTTGATATTGTGGCCAAGTCCCGCACCGTCGCCCTGATCCGAAAAATCGCCGCTGTCCAGCGGGTAATTGTGCGCCTGATGCAGCGAAATCGTCAGCACATCGGCGCGATCATAAAAGATCGCCTCGGTTCCGTTGCCATGGTGAACGTCCCAGTCGATGACCGCGAAACGTTTGCCATGGCCGTTTGCAATCGCGGCCTTGATCGCGATTGCGATATTGGCCAGCAGGCAGAAACCGTTCGGCCAGTCGGGCAGGCAGTGATGGCCTGGCGGGCGCGACAGTGCATAGGCGTTCGCAAGATCGCCGTTCAACACTTGCGCAAGCGCGGCCGTTGCCAGCCCTGCCGACAGCGCCGCGACTTCGTATCCGCCCGGCCCGAACGGGGTTCTGAGGCCGATCTCGCCACCGCCGGCATCGGACACGGACTTGAATTCATCCAGGTATTCCTGCGGATGTACCCGGCGCAGATCCCCGGTCGTGGCCGGACCCGCGCTTTGGCAGGTCAGTTCCGCCGCCAGCCCGGTCACGTCGAGCAGGTTTTTCAGACGCCGCTTGGTCTCGGGGCTTTCGGGCAATCCGCCGGCGGCAAGTGGTTGCACCAGATCGCCTACCGGCATCGTCAGCGCATAATTGCCACCGGAATGCCAGAAACAGCGCTCGTCCCAGAAAAAACCGGTCGATTTCATCATTTGCCTCGTTGCGTACCGCCGGGTAACATTGCCGGACAGTTTCGGGAATGAAAAGGGCGGCGCGTCATGTGGCAATGGTGGATGCGGCAGGTCACGCGCGTCTATAACGCCTCGGTCTGGTCGATGGCAGGGGCCCGCGCGACCTGGGCAAGCGAGGATAATTTCAAACAATGGACGCTGGCGAATGTCTTGTCGGCGATGCTTGCTTTCTCGCTTGAACTTTCAGGACTTGAACGCGCGGTGATCATCGGTTTCGGGCTGATGATACTTGTGGCGGAACTGGCCAATACCGCCATTGAAACCACGATCGACCGGATTTCCGAGGCTGACCATCCGCTGAGCAAGAAAGCCAAGGACATCGGCAGCGCAGTGGTAGCGCTATCGGCGCTGACCGCCCTTGCCGTCTGGCTGTTGATATTGTTCGGCTAGGCAAGGCCGGGTGATTGCCGGATTCAGACGTGGCCGTAATGGCCCTGATAGATTTCGGACAACGTTTCCGTTTCAAACAATGACGACACCGAAGTCCCGTTTGCGATGTTCAGGATGGCCTGAGCAAAAATCGGCGCGGTCGGAACGATGCGGATATTGCCAGCCGATTTCACCGCTTTTGTCGCCTCGATCGAATCCGTGATCACCAGACTTTTCATCACCGACCCTTTGATCCGCTCGACCGCCGGACCTGACAGGACCCCGTGCGTGATATAGGCGTGCACTTCGGCCGCGCCCTCTTGCAGCAGGGTTTCGGCGGCCTTGCACAACGTGCCCGCCGTGTCGCAGATATCGTCGATGATGATGCAGGTGCGACCCTTCACCCGGCCGATCACGGTCATTTCGGCAACCTCGCCCGGCGCGCCGCGACGTTTGTCGACGATGGCCAGATCCAGGTCATGACGCTTGGCAAGTTCCCGCGCCCGCCCGACACCGCCGACATCGGGCGACACGACCATGACCTGCGACAAATCCTCGAAATGTTCGGCGATATCCAGCGCGAAAACCGGCGAGGCATAGAGGTTGTCGACCGGAATGTCGAAAAAACCCTGAATCTGCGTCGCATGGAGGTCCATCGTCAAAACCCGCTCGACCCCGGCGCGCGCGATCAGGTTTGCCACCAGTTTGGCCGAAATCGGCGTGCGGGCCTTGGTTCTGCGATCCTGTCGGGCGTACCCGAAATAGGGGATCACGGCGGTAATGCGCGATGCGGACGAGCGTTTCAGCGCGTCTGCCATGATCAGCAGCTCCATCAGGTTGTCATTGGCGGGGTTGGATGTGGATTGCAGGATGAACATATCCTCGCCACGGACATTTTCAAACACTTCGACAAAGATTTCCTGGTCGTTGAACCGCTCGACCCGGGTTTCGACCAGGTTGACCCGGCGGCCCTGATGCATGGACATGCGTTTGGCGATGGCCCTTGCCAGCGCTCGGTTTGCGTTGCCGGAAATGAGTTTGGGTTCGACAAGAGGTGTCATCGGTTCGCCCTTTCCCGCCTTCCGGGGCAGATTGCCATCTGATTTTCCGGAACCTGGAACCCGCTTAGCATTGCGTTCGGGATTCGCCTAGATGCATAAAGGCCGCGAGCAAGATTGACCCGAAAAGGCGCGCATCCATGTCCGAGATTGAGTATTTTCTGTCACCGACTTCACCGTTCACCTATCTTGCGGGCGCGCGTCTGGAACGGATTGCGGAAAAGCACGGCGTCAATATCCTTTACCGGCCGTTCGACATCATGGCGGTATTTGCGCGAACCGGCGGAACGCCGCCGGGCGAGCGCCACCCTTCGCGTCAGGCGTATCGATTGCAGGAGATCCGGCGGGTCGCCGCAACGCAGGGCATGGAAATAAATCTGAAGCCCACGCACTGGCCGACGAACCCGGCACCGGCGGCCTATGCCATCATCGCGGCGCAAAATCAGGGCGGCGGCGACCTGGGGCTGTTGGTGCGATCGTTTCTGGCCGGGTGCTGGCAGGGGGAGCTGAATATCGCGGACGACGACGTGATCCGCGGCTGTCTGGGCGGCGCCGGGTTTGATCCGGGATTGGCCGATCGCGGTCTGGTGGTCGGGGCGGAAACCTTTGCCGCGAATACCGAGGCCGCAGTCAATCAGGGCGTATTCGGCGCCCCGACCTATCTGGTTGACGATCAGGTGTTCTGGGGGCAGGACCGGCTCGGATATCTTGACACATACCTGGCGGACCGCGCCTGATGCCAATGGCAACCCTTGCCGGGACCAAGGCGTTTTGGCACGAGGCGGGCGAAGGTGATCGGGCGGTATTTCTGCTCCATTGCACGATGGCGCATTCCGGGGCCTGGAAAGGGGTCATGCGGGCGCTCAGCGAAACATGCCGCATGGTGGCGATGGATCTGCCCGCCCATGGCCAAAGCGGTCCGCGCGACCCACGGGTCTCGTGGCAGACTCAATCGGTTGAAATGGTGAAGGCGCTGCTGGAGCGTGGCGGGACGCCGCACGATCTGGTCGGCCATTCGTTCGGGGCAACAGTGTGCCTGCGGGTCGCACTTGAGCGGCCTGAACTGGTGCGCAGCCTTACTCTGATCGAACCGGTTTTCTTTTCCGCCGCCAAAGATGCAGGACGGCCGGAATACGGCGAACATTTGGGTGCGCACAGCTATTTTTACGAACTTCTCGACAAGGGAGACCTTGACGGCGCCGCCCGGGCGTTTTCTGATATCTGGAGCGGTCCCGTCGCCTGGGACGATCTGCCCGACCGGCAGCGTGCGTATATTTCGGAGCGCGTCGGGATGATCCGTGTCGGCGCGGAATCCCTGATCGGTGAAGGGCCGGATTATATTCCGCTGACGCGCCTCGGGGCGTTGGAAGCGCCGGTGCTGTTGGTCGAAGGCGACGCCACCGACCCGATCATCGCCGCGGTGCATGATAGCCTTCAAAGCGTACTGGCGGACACAAGCCGAGTAGTCGTTCGAAATGCCGGGCATATGGTGCCGATCACCCATCCGGTTGAGGTGGCCAGGGCGATTACGGATTTTTTCGGGTCATCGGAACCGCGCTGATTTGGATTCGCCGGAATGTCCGATCGGCCAATTTCGCGGCTGAATTGGCAGCAGTCGCAACGCGGCCATGTTGCGGGAGATATTTCTGAAAACGCCAAAAAATCAATAAATAACAACGTGATATCCCTAAAAATGCACGTCTAGCCGTCTAGACGACCAGTCGGCCAAACGACCGGACGGTTAGTCGGCCAGACGGCTAGTCAGCCAGACGCCCAGACGGCTAGCCAGCCAGCCTGCCAGACGGTTAGACGGTTGGACGGCCAGACGGTTAAACGGTTAGACGGTTGGACTGCCAGACGGATAGACGGCCA
>CAZRLO010000139.1:0-6469 GCA_964600965.1 uncultured Rhodobacter sp. | reverse complement strand
TCGCCAGCTTGCGCATATCGCCGTCGCGCAGGTCCAGCAGCGCCTGCCGGTCCAGCGAAGCCGGTGCCCCGGGGTTTGCACCGGGTTGCAAGGCGACGTATAGGACCGCTGACAAGACAGCGATGCCAAGGGCTGCGATGATGTATCGGCGGTTCATTTCGGTCTCCTGAAACGCGAGAGTTCAATCATGTCCAACACCAAGACACAGAACGCAATGTGGGGCGGACGCTTTGCCTCGGGTCCTGACGCGGTGATGGAGGCGATCAATGCTTCCATCGGTTTTGACAAGCGTCTCGCGGTTCAGGACATCGAGGGTTCCCGCGCCCATGCGTCGATGCTGGCGGCAACGGGCATCCTGAGTGATAAGGATGCAAATGCAATCGGAAAAGGCCTGCTCACCATATTGTCAGAGATCGAGCGTGGCGAATTCACGTTTTCCACAGAACTCGAAGACATCCACATGAATATCGAAGCACGTCTTGCCGAATTGATCGGGGAACCGGCGGCGCGCCTGCATACGGCGCGTTCGCGCAACGATCAGGTTGCCACCGATTTCAAACTTTGGGTGCGCGACCAGACCGACGCGGCGATGGACGGTGTTGCTGCGCTCATGCGTGCGTTTCTGGAGCAGGCCGAAAACGGCGCCGATCTGGTGATGCCGGGTTTCACCCATTTGCAGACCGCGCAACCGGTCACCTGGGGTCATCACATGCTGGCCTATGTCGAGATGCTGGGCCGCGATCTTTCCCGGCTGCAAGACGCACGGGCGCGGCTGAACGAATGCCCGCTTGGCTCGGCGGCGCTGGCGGGCACGTCGTTTCCCATCGATCGCGAGATGACCGCGACCGCGCTGGGCTTTGACCGCCCCGCCGCGAATTCGCTGGATGCGGTCAGCGATCGTGATTTCGCGCTTGATTTTCTGTCTGCGGCTTCGATCTGCGCCACGCATCTGTCCCGCTTTGCCGAAGAGCTGGTGATCTGGTCATCGTCGCAATTCCGCTTTGTAGCGCTGTCCGACCGATTTTCGACCGGTTCCAGCATCATGCCGC
This sequence comes from uncultured Rhodobacter sp., assembly GCA_964600965.1. Classification (GTDB taxonomy): domain Bacteria; phylum Pseudomonadota; class Alphaproteobacteria; order Rhodobacterales; family Rhodobacteraceae; genus UBA5972. Next base: position 5,420 of record CAZRLO010000139.1, on the reverse strand, counting down.
AGAAAAAGAACCCCGATGCCGCCGAACTGGTTCGCGCCAAGGTCGGGCGGATCAATGGGTCGCTGATTGCCTTGCTGACCGTGGTGAAGGGTCTGCCGCTGGCGTATTCCAAGGACATGCAGGAAGACAAGGAAGCGGTTTTCGATGCCGCCGACAGCCTGATGCTGGGGCTTGCGGCGATGACGGGCATGGTGTCGGACATGGTGCCGAACCGCGACACGCTTGCATTGGCGGCGGCCTCCGGGTTTTCCACGGCGACGGATCTGGCCGACTGGCTGGTGCGCACGCTTGATATGCCGTTCCGTTCGGCGCATCATGTCACCGGCAATCTGGTCAAAATGGCCGAGGAACGCGGTTGCGACCTGCCGGATCTGCCGCTGGAGGCCATGCAAAGCGTATGCGAGGCGATCAATATGCAAGTCTTTGATGTTTTGGGCGTCAACAACTCGACGAAAAGTCGGGAAAGCTATGGCGGTACGGCACCGGTTCAGGTACGTGCCCAAATCGCCCGCTGGAAAGAGAGGCTCGGATGACCCGGATACTGGCAATGGGATTGGCGGCCGTTTTCGTGCTGGCAAGTTGCGGCATCGACGGTGAACCACTGACACCAGCCGCGAAATCGACGCGGACAGCGGCGTTCGTGCCGGTCTGATCCGGCGGGCACAGGCGGTGGACAGCGCGGGGCCCGTGGGTGGCCTTCGCGTGCGGTCGCCTCGTTCATACGCGATGAAAACCGCAAGGCTCAAGGCGCACGTCCTGCCTGACAGGTGGGCGAATTGACCTGCGCGAAACCCGACATTCTGGCAGAAATGCGCGACGCATGCCGGGGCCGACCGATCTTTCACATCCCAGCGCAATAGTCTAAGCCTTGATACCGGGCGATTTTTCCATGCCTGAAGACGGGGCAGTTCGATGGACCACTTCCTTTACCGCGACGGTCATCTTTGGGCCGAAGATGTCCCGATCCGCGACATCGCCGCAAGGGTCGGAACGCCTTTTTACGTCTATTCCACCGCGACGCTGCAACGGCATTTCCAACTGTTCCGGGAGGCGCTGGCAGGCACCGATCACCTGATCGCATTCGCCATGAAGGCCAATGGCAACATGGCCATCCTGAAGCTGATGGCCGGGCTGGGGGCGGGAATGGATGTCGTATCGGGCGGCGAATACGCCAAGGCCCGCGCGGCGGGTGTTGACGGTGACAAGATCGTTTTCTCCGGCGTCGGCAAGACCCGTGCGGAAATGGAACAGGCGTTGGGCGGTGGCATCCGCCAGTTCAATGTCGAAAGCGAACCCGAATTGCACGCGCTCAGCGCGGTTGCCACGTCGATGGGAAAAAACGCGCCGATCTCGATCCGGGTCAATCCCGATATCGATGCGAAGACGCATGCCAAGATCGCCACCGGAAAATCGGAAAACAAGTTCGGCATCCCGATCGCGCGGGCGCGTGCCGCATATGCGCTTGCGGCGTCCTTGCCGGGGATCGACGTGGTGGGCATCGATGTTCACATCGGCTCGCAACTGACCGATCTCGCGCCCTACGAGGCTGCTTTTGAGATCGTCGCAGAATTGACACGGGTGTTGCGCCGTGACGGCCACGATATTCGCCGGCTTGATCTGGGCGGCGGTCTGGGCATTCCCTACGAGCGCTCCAATACCGCGCCGCCGTTGCCGATCGAATACGGCCAAGTGATCAGGCGAACGCTGGGTGATCTGGGCTGCGAGATCGAGATCGAGCCGGGGCGGCTGATCGCGGGCAATGCCGGGGTGATGGTCAGTTCGGTCCTTTATCGCAAAGAGGGCGATGGGCGGGATTTCCTGATTCTGGATGCGGCGATGAACGATCTGATCCGTCCGGCAATGTACGAAGCGCATCACGATATCATCGCTGTCACCGAACCCGCGCCCGGTTCTGATCGGTCCCCGTTCGATATCGTCGGCCCGGTTTGCGAAAGTGGGGATACCTTTGCCCGCCAGCGCGACATGCCGCTATTGGATGCCGGTGATCTGGTCGCCTTCCGGTCCGCAGGGGCCTATGGCGCGGTGATGGCGTCGGAATATAACGCCCGTCCGCTGATCCCCGAAGTGCTGGTCAGCGCGGATCAATTTGCCGTCATTCGGGCGCGACCAAGCTTTGAAGAAATGATAAACCGCGATACCATCCCCGAATGGCTGTAGCGGCGGTACTGCGCAACAGGAGCCAAATGAAACGACCGAAGCGGAATATCGAGATTTCCACCACGCAGGCCATGCACAAGGCGCGGGCGCAAAAGGCGTTGCGCCGACCCCTGATGCTGACCCGTGCGGGAATGCTGATCGAACGTCTGATGCGCGCATTCTGGCCGCTGTGGTCCTGGCTTTTTGCGATCTGGGCAATCCTTTCGTTCGGTGTCGTCGATCAACTGGCAATCGAGGCCGCCTATCTGGGGACGCTGGCCAGCATCGCTATTCTGGTCGTCCTTTTGGTGCGCGGCCTGACGCGGTTTCGCTGGCCGCGCCTAAACGAGGCGACCGAAACGCTGGACCGGTCGCTTGTCGGCCGGCCTCTGACCGCGCTTTGGGACCGGCAGGCCATCGGTGTCGACGACGCAGCCGCAACCGGCGTGTGGCGCGAACACGTTGCGCGCATGGCGGTCGTCGCCGCAAAGGCGCGGGCGGTTGCGCCCGACCTGCGGCTGTCGCGCGGTGATCCGCTTGGTTTGCGCTATGTTGCTGCGACCGCACTGGTGATTGCATTGCTTTTCGGGTCGATCGGTCGCGAGGGCGGTCTTGGCGGCATTCTGAGCCCCGAAGGCGGTGCAGTGCGGGCGGGGGGACCGGTCTATGAAGGCTGGATCGAGCCGCCGCGTTATACCGGGCTGCCGGCGATCTACCTGAACGAAGCGCAGGCGGATACGCCCCTGCCGGTGCCCTTTGGCAGCAAGGTGACCCTGCGGCTCTACGGGCTTGCCGAGGGCATGGGGTTCGAGGAAAGCATTTCCGGACGACCGGTAAATTCCGATGCGCCGCGGGCATCGGCCGAGCTAGACTTCACCGCCCGGCAAAGCGGGGAACTGGCCATCACCGGGGGTGCCGGGATTTCGGCGCGCTGGCAGATCGAAGTGATCCCCGACCAGCCGCCGACGGTTGCCGTGACCGGCCCGGTCGACCGCAGCCCGCTTGGCGAAACGATGTTGAGTTTCCGGGCGGCAGATGATTATGGCGTGCGGGGCGGCAAGGTCACGCTGAAGCTGGAACTTGGCGCCGTGGATCGGCGCCACGGATTGCGCATCCCGCCCGAACCGCGCCCTGCAATCGTGCTCGATCTTCCGCTGCCTTTTACGGGCGATACCCGCGATTTCACCGATGTGATCGTCGAGGACCTTTCCAGACACCCCTGGGCCGGGCTACCGGTCTCGGTGCTGCTTTCGGCCACGGACGACATCGAACAGGTTTCTGCCGCGGAACCGGAGTTGATCGATTTACCCGGAAGAAGGTTTTTCGACCCACTGGCCGCCGCGATCGTGGAGCAGAGGCGCGATTTGCTGTGGAATCGGGAAAATGCGGCGCGCATTGCACAGGTCTTGCGCACGATCAGTTATCTTCCGGAGGATATTTTCGACAGCGACAGCGCCTATCTGACATTGCGCACCGCGATCCGGCGACTGGAATCCAGGCCCGAAACCGGCATGTCCGAAGCATTGCGCGACGATGTCGCCGAATTGCTGTGGAGATCGGCAACCGAAATCGAGGATGGCGATCTTTCGGACGCCGAAAAACGCCTGAAACGGGCGCAGGAACGGTTGTCCGAAGCGCTTGAAAACGGGGCAACCGAGGCGGAAATCGCCGAATTGTCCGAAGATTTGCGCCGCGCCATGCAGGAATATCTGGAGCAGTTGGCCCGCGACGCCGAAGCCAACCCCGACCAACAGATGGCAGAAGACGGAGAAAGCCAGGAAATCACCAGCGATCAGTTGCAGGCGATGCTGGACCGCATTCAGGAACTGGCGCGCGAAGGCCGCATGGACGAGGCGCAACAATTGCTGGAACAGCTTCGCGAGATGATGGAAAACATGCGCACCGCCCGCCGCCAGCAGGGCGAAGGTCAGGGGCAGGGCCAGCAATCGATGCGCGACCTTCAGGACACGCTGCGCCAGCAACAGGGTCTTTCGGACGATGCTTTCCGCCAGTTGCAGGAGCAATTCAACGGCGAGCAGGGTCAGGCAAACCGCCCGGATATCGGTAATTCGGGCCGGGGTCCGGGCGAAGACGGCGAAGGGCAGGATGGATCGGTGCCCGGCATGCAGGATCTTGCGCGTCGGCAAGAGGCGCTCAGGCAGTTGCTGGACAGTCAGCGGCAGGGCTTGCCCGATGGCAACAGCGAAGAGGGTCGTGCCGCCCGCGAGGCGCTGCGCCGCGCCGAACAGGAAATGGCCCGCGCCCGTGACGCGCTGCAGGGCGATGGCATCCCGGAAGCGCTGGACAGCCAGGCCGAGGCGCTGCAGGCGCTGCGCGAAGGGATCGAAAGTCTTGGCCGCGAAATGGCGCGCAACCAGAATCGCAACATGGGACGGCAGGGCGACCAGGCCGGCAGCCCGGACCCGAACTCTGAACGCGACCCGTTGGGCCGGCAGTCGGGCACGCTGGGCCGGATCGGGTCCGAGGACAATATCCTGCCGGGTCAGGACCTTTTCCTGCGCTCACGCGAACTGATGGAAGAAATCCGCCGCCGATCCGGCGAGCGTGACCGCCCGAGATTGGAACTGGACTATCTGGAGCGGTTGCTCGACCGGTTCTGAATCGCCGAAATTTTCTTGACGGTTGATGGGACCGGTCACGGGTCCAACTTGGTGCGCACCGGTCGGTTGCAGCATGGTGTGGTCGCCCGCAATCAGGGCGGACGCAGACCGCGATCAAAGAAGCGTGAACCCATGGGTCATCGTTGCGACCGGGTCGGGCATTGCAAATCGCCAAGATGTTTAACCATTCTTCGAAATACAATTAAGTCAGAAAATTCAGCGACCTAACCCGAATGATATCCGGAAAACCAGTTTACCGGTAGACCGGTAAACTGGTTTTCCGGTCGACCGGTGGGTTGGTCATCCGGTAGAGCAGCCAACTGGTCGACCGGTGCACCCGACGACCGATTGACCGGAATTCCAGTTGACCGGAGGACCAGTAGTCCAGAAGACCGGGGGAACAGCGGACCCGTAATCCAGATGATCGCCGGTCCGGTAGACCCGTGAACCAGACGACCCAGGGGCCGGTAGACCGATGAACCAGATGACCGCCGGACCAGCGGACCCAAAATCCAGATGACCGCCGGTCCGGTAGACCTGTGAACCAGACGACCCATGGGCCGGTAGATCGGTGAACCAGACGACCCCCGGGGGGGCCGGTAGACCGATGAACCAGATGACCGCCGGACCAGCGGACCCGTA
>CAZRLO010000138.1:0-6488 GCA_964600965.1 uncultured Rhodobacter sp. | reverse complement strand
CAGATGAAACCGGGCTCGGCAAGGTTGCCGCGAATCATGTTCCGTTGACGCCCTTGTCGCATCTGATGCGGGCCGCCGATGTCTTTGCCGGTCGCGAGTCGCTGGTTTACGGCGCGCGTCGCTTTAGCTGGGCCGAGACGTTCGCACGCTGCTCGCAATTTGCCGGTGCGCTGGCCGCGCGCGGGGTGATGCCGGGCGATGTGGTGTCGGTGATCTGCCCGAACACGATTGCCATCGCCGAGGCCCATTTCGGCGTGCCGGCGGCGGGCGCGGTTCTGAACGCGATCAACACGCGCCTTGATGCCGATACGGTGGCCTATATTCTGGGGCACGCCGAAAGCAGGCTGGTGCTGGTCGATACCGAGTTTCTGCCGATGGCGCGCGCGGCCCTGGCGGAAATGACCGGGCCAACGCCCGAAATCATCGAAATCGCCGACCCCGGTGCGGGATTTCCCGCAAGCGGCAAGTATCTGGAATACGAGGATTTTCTGGTGACCGGGGATGCCGGCTTTGCTTGGATCATGCCCCGGGACGAATGGGAAAGTCTTTCGTTGAACTATACCTCGGGGACCACGGGCCGCCCCAAGGGCGTGGTCTGCCATCACCGGGGCGCGTATCTGATGACGATGGGTACCGCCATCGCCTGGCAGATGCCGCTATATTCCCGATACCTGACGATCGTGCCGCTGTTTCACTGCAACGGCTGGAACCATACCTGGATGATGCCGATGCTGGGCGGCACCATCATTTGTTGCCGCAATGTCGCGGCCGGGGCGATCTATGATGCGATTGCCGACGAAAAGGTCGGATATTTCGGCGGTGCGCCGATCGTTCTGAACACCATCGTCAATGCCGCCGAGCCGGACCGCCGCGACTTTGATCACACGGTCAGGGTCTATACGGCCGGCGCCCCACCGCCCGCCGCAACCCTTTTGGCCATCGAAAAGATCGGGTTCGAAGTGACGCAGGTCTACGGGTTGACCGAGACCTATGGCCACATCACCGAAACCATCTGGGACCCCGACGTTCAGGGCGACGTGGGCGACGACGAGCGCGCTGCGTTCAAGGCCCGCACCGGCGTGCGGATGCCGATGATGGAGGATATTCACGTCGTCGACGAAACCACGCGCCTGCCGGTGCCGCGCGACGGCAAGACCTTGGGCGAGATCGTCATTCGGGGCAACTCGGTGATGAAGGGCTATTACAAGAACCCGCAGGCCACGGCGGAATGTTTTGACGGCGGTTGGTTTCGTTCGGGCGACATCGCGTTTCAGCACCCCGACGGGTTTATCAAGATCACCGACCGTCTGAAGGACGTGATCATTTCGGGCGGCGAAAACGTCTCGTCGGTCGAAGTCGAAAACACGCTGATGCATCACCCGGCGGTCAACCTGTGCGCGGTGGTGGCAAGGCCGGACGAAAAATGGGGCGAAACGCCGTGCGCCTTTGTCGAACTGAAACCCGGCGAAACCGCCGACGAGGCGGCCCTGATCGCCCATTGCCGCGAACGGTTGGCGGGCTTCAAGACGCCGAAAACTGTTATTTTTCAAGAGCTTCCAAAAACGTCCACCGGCAAAATTCAGAAGTTTCTGCTGCGCCGTCAGGCGCGCGATATCTAGGCCGGCTGCGTGGGCGCGACCCGGACCACCAGACCACAAGGCGTTTGGGACCTGCCGTTGTTCCAGTATTCGGCCAAGCGGCGGCTGGAACGTGTCGGTGTGGTCGATGTCGGGTCAAACTCGGTCCGGCTGGTGATTTTTGACGGCGCGGCGCGCTCGCCGGCCTATTTCTTCAATGAAAAGATCCTGTGCGGGCTGGGTGAAGGGCTGGCGCGCAGTGGACGGCTGAACCCGACCGGACGACAACGCGCGTTGGTGGCCATAAGACGGTTCGTGATGCTGGGCGAGGCGATGAAAAGCGGCCCCCTTTACGGGGTGGCCACCGCCGCTGTGCGCGAGGCCGGGGACGGGGCCGATTTCTGTGCCGAGGTTCTGCGCGAGACCGGTCTGGGTCTGACGGTCGCCAGCGGCGAAGAAGAGGCCCGGTTGTCGGCACAGGGCGTACTGCTGGGCTGGCCCGGCGCGGACGGACTGATGTGCGATATCGGCGGCTCGTCGATGGAAATGGCCGGGATCAGAAAGGGCGCGGTCGGGCGGTGCATGTCGTCTCCACTGGGGCCTCAGCGGCTGGAACCGCTTGCCGGCACCGGCGATCTGGACGGCGAAATCAAACGCCGGGTCGCCCGGCTGCATCGGGAAATCGGAAACGATTACAAGACATTGTTTCTGGTCGGCGGCTCATGGCGGGCGATCGCCCGGTTGAATATGGAACGCCGGAATTACCCGCTGAAAGTGCTGCACGAATACACGATGACCCCCCAGGAAGCGGTCGAAACCGCCGACTGGATCGCGGAACAGGACGTCGCGGCGTTGCGCAGGACGTCGGGCAGTTCGCAGGAGCGCATGCAACTGGTGCCGATTGCGGCGCAGGTCCTGAAGGAACTGATCTCGCAATTCGGCCCGAAAACCATCGCCACGTCCAGCTATGGCATCCGCGAAGGTTTGCTGTACGAACAGATGCCGAAATCATTGCGAAAACGCGACCCCTTGATCGAGGCGTGCATCCACATGGAGCGCTCGGCAGCCCGGAACCCGGGCTTTGGCAAGGTGCTTTATGAATTCCTGACCCCGCTGTTCAAAGGTGTGGGGCGCGAACGCAAACGCCTGATCCGCGCCGCCTGCCTGTTGCACGACGTCACCTGGCGCGCGCATCCCGATTACCGCGCCGACGTTTGTTTTGACCATGCCACGCGCGCCAATCTGGGCGGGCTGGACCATAACGGGCGCGTGTTTCTGGGCACCGCGCTGCTGCACCGATACAAGAACACCAACGCCCACACCGCCTTTGACGACGTGATCGCGCTGCTGGACGAGGCCGACCAGCGCGACGCGGCGGTGTTGGGCAAGGCGATGCGGTTCGGGGCGATGGTCTCGGGCTCTACGGCACCGATCCACGGCCAGTTGAAACATCACCGAAAATCGGCGGTGCTGGAGCTGGTGCTGGAGAATCCGGCACGGGCCCTGTTTGGCGAGGTCGTCCAGACCCGGTTCGAAAGTCTCGCACGGGCGCTGGATTGCACGACCCGGCTCAGCGTCAATTGATTTCCCGGCAATCGTGCAAACGGACCCAAGACCGACGTTTCCTTTTTGAACGGTTCGGGCTTTGTGGGGGGTCGGATCCCATGGTTCGACGCACTGGAGTTTCGCTTTGTGGATCAAACGCTCGCGACATGTGAGATTCTTGGACGAAATGTGTGGCGAGAGCCGCGGGGCCTCAGGTGTCGCGTTCGATCCACTGGCGGACCCTATCCCTGACACCCGCAGAGCCGCGCAATCCCGGGCCGTGGTGCGGTGAGCGTGCACAACTTGGGTCCGCATTATCCCGGCAAAGCCTGCGCGCGCCACGCCAGCGCACTTTGTCTGGCCCCCCTGTCCGTGCCCGGACCGCTCCGCCGACGCCACGGCACTGTCGCAGGCAGTGGGATGTCAGGGCCAAAATTGGTTAACCTGAATCCTTTCACGGGTTAACAGGGTTCCCACGTTTCGTGTTTATTGCAATTTTATCAACATCTTACAAGGGTATCCACGTGTCTAGCCGTCTAGACGGCCAGACGGCTAACCGGCTACCCGGCCAGACGGCTAACCGGCTAACGGGCCAGACGGCTAACCGGCCAGACGGCCAGACCCGCGGGCTCTCGCGGTGAATCGTCCGGCGCGCCGGAACCGTTGCGCGCCACCTCAGCCATGCATTTGTGCGCAGCGATTTGACCCGCGCTTGCCCTTCAACCGGTGATGGCCTAGACGGGCGGTCAGCCTGATTTCCCGCCGTCCGGAGCCGCCATGCGCCTGTCCCGCTATTTTGTGCCTGTCCTGAAAGAAACCCCCGCCGAAGCGCAGATCGTCAGCCACCGTCTGATGCTGCGCGCCGGCATGATCCGGCAGGCAAGCGCCGGGATATACTCGTGGCTGCCGATGGGATTCAGGGTCCTGCGCAAGCTCGAAAACATCGTTCACGAGGAACAGGCGCGCGCGGGGCACATTGCCATGCTGATGCCAACCCTGCAAAGCGCCGATCTGTGGCGCGAAAGCGGCCGCTACGACGATTACGGCGAGGAAATGCTGCGCCTCACCGACCGGCACGGGCGCGACATGCTGTATGGCCCCACCAACGAAGAGCTGATCACCGACATATTCCGCAACGCGGTCACCTCGTACCGGCAATTGCCGCTGACGCTTTACCATATCCAGTGGAAATTCCGCGACGAGGTGCGCCCGCGTTTCGGCGTGATGCGCGGGCGCGAGTTCTTCATGAAGGACGGCTATAATTTCGACATCGACAAACCTGCGGCCATCCACGCCTACAACCGCCACATGGTCAGCTATCTGCGGACCTATGAACGCATGGGGCTGAAGGCGATCCCGATGCGGGCGGATTCCGGGCCGATCGGCGGCGATGATACCCATGAATTTCTGGTGCTGGCCGATACCGGCGAGAGCGAGGTGTTCTATGACAGCGCCATGCTGGATCTCAATCTCGGCGAACGGGCGGTCGATTACGACGATCGGGATCAGTGCGCCGCGATCCGGCGCGAATGGACCACGCCTTATGCCCGCACCGACGAAACCCACGATCCGGCGCGGTTCGCCGATGTGCCCGAAGCGCGGCGTCGCACTTCGCGCGGGATCGAAGTGGGGCAGATATTCTATTTCGGCACCAAATATTCCGAGGCGATGTCTGCAAATGTCACCAATGCCGACGGCGCCAACGTGCCGGTTCACATGGGTTCGCACGGGATCGGGGTTTCGCGTCTGGTCGGCGCGATCATCGAGGCCAGCCATGACGAGCGGGGCATCATCTGGCCCGAAGCGGTCGCACCGTTCAAGGTGGGCATCGTCAATCTTAAACAGGGCGACGCCGCCGCCGACGGGGCGTGCGAGGCACTGTACCACGAACTGACCGCCAAGGGGCTGGAACCGCTTTACGACGACCGGCAGGAACGCGCGGGCGGCAAATTCGCAACCATGGACCTGATCGGCCTGCCGTGGCGGATCACGGTCGGGCCGCGGGGGTTGAAAGCCGGTATCGTGGAACTGACGTCGCGGCGCACCGGCATCAGCGAGGAACTGGTCCCGGACGAGGCCGTAGCTCGCCTGGAAGGGATTTTCGCGGGCGTTTGAGGGTTGGGAAACGCAGCAGGCCGGGCGCGCGCGCCCGTTGCGGTCGTGCCGCAGCTTCGACAACGCCCGCTTTGCACCGCCGGCCCGAACGAGCGAACGATATCGCGACGCCGGCATCGGCCTTGAATCCGGCGCTCAAGACCTGCCGGTTGCGCGGAATCAAGGGCACAAGCCCGCCGCGCATCATTGGGCCGTCCCCCGGCACGGCGACTGGCCGGGGAAGGCGCAACCAGTTGCGCGCGCGCAGTCTTGCCGGGATAAAGTGGCAGCAACTTGCGCCGGCTCGCCGCGCCACGGCCCGTCGGCACATGGCTCTCTGGGCGTCAGGGACAAGGTCCGCGAGGGGATCGAACGCGACATTCGGGGCCCCGGCAAACGCCACAGAATTCACCCAAGGAAATCTAATGTCGTGATCCTTTGATCCATAAAGCAAATTTCCAGTGGTTCGAACCGCAGAATTTGAATCAACCGGAAGCCTGAAACGTTCAATAGACAATGGTCCGTCCTTGGTTCCGTGGGTTTTACCCTGCGGTTTGCGAATATGCCCCGGACATGGCGCACCGCCGCAGCAGCACCGGCCCCAAGGGCGCGGGCACGCACGCGCGCCTGCTTTCGGGTTGAGTGCGCGCGTCGGTACAAGGAAAAACACCGGCTCCTGACCCATCCCCGATATTGCGACGCTTGACCTCTGTTCCCATCCCCCGCACTCTGCACCCCAAAAATCAGGACCCGGAGCAGTTGGCCAAAAACACCCCCCCCTTCGCCGCGTTTGAATGGCTGATCGCCTGGCGATATCTGCGCGCGCGCCGCCGCGAGGGCGGGGTCAGCGTGATGACGGTCATCTCGTTGCTGGGGATCACGCTGGCGGTGTTTGCGCTGATCGCAACGCTCGCCGTGCGTTCCGGGTTTCGTTACGAATTCGTGCAGACGATCCTTGGGGCGAATGCGCATCTGACGCTTTATTCCAGCAGCTACGAAGACGAAAACGGTAACCTGACCCGCGCCATCACCGACTTTGACACCATCACCGACAATCTGCGCGCCGTGCCCGGCGTGACCCGCGCAGCCCCGGTGATCCGAGGGCAGCTCATGGCTTCGGCCGGGGGACACAATGCCGGGGTCGAGGTGCTGGGCCAGCGCATGGCCGACCTGATGGCCCTGCCCCGCATCGCCACGCCCGAGGAAAGTTCGGGCGATATCCAAAGGTTCGCCGAAGGCATTGCCATCGGGGCCGGCGTGGCGCGCGAACTG